>JAIOZM010000014.1 GCA_021740585.1 Bacteroidales bacterium | reverse complement strand
AAATAATTGCAGTGGCTTTTTGTATTTTTACTTAATGAATTTTTATACTTACATCATCTACAGCGCATCAATAAATCGCTACTATACAGGCAGCTGTAGCGATCTAAAAAAGAGACTTCAACGACATAATGATGGTGCAACCCCTTCTACCAAGCCAGGTAGGCCATGGGTGATTTATTGGTTTGAAGAATTTGAAAATAAATCCGATGCAATTAAAAGAGAGAATCAAATAAAAAGAATGAAAAGTCGGCAGTATATTGAAAGTTTAGGAGGGAACTCAGCTGGTTTGAGCGTCCCGATTTAAATCGGGAAGGCCGGCGGTTCAAGTCCGCCTCTCGCTACTGTGAAAATCAACCGTTTACAAGGATAAAAACTTGTAAACGGTTTTTTATTTTCATACAATATTCATACAACTTCTCTTTAATTATTCGTTTTGGAATTTAAACTGTCCTCATTATGTGACCGTTTGACTACATAATTGCACAAAATTGATGCACCTGCTTTGGGAGCAGGGGGTCGGGAGTTCGAACCGAGGAGGAACGACGAGCTCATGAGTGAGGAACGAACGAATAATCTCTCCACCCCGACAAGGTTACAGAAGGTTTAAAAAAACCTTATACACAGTTTAGGATACAGTTCAATATGAATTGTATCCTTTTTTATGCGCTATACAAAAGGTGTTATTAGCGTTATTAGCTCCTTAAAACTACTTGTCAAGCCACATTTGTAGAGATTGATATGCGCCATAGGCTGCTCCAGCAGCCAAACCGAAAATAATCCACCCAATAGGGCCTTTATTTAACAAACCAAAAAAACCATCAGAAAAAAGACCTTTTGAAGCGTTTGGCAATGGCTCATTTGGTTGAGATGGTTTGGCATCCTCAGAGCTTTGCTGTGTTTCATTTGAGACATCCAAATTAGATTTTTCGGATTCGGTTTTTTCTTCATTTTCCATTTTTTATTCTTTTTTAATTTCCAACATATTATTTTATAGCTAATACAGAAATTTTATACAATTTATCATCTATTATCTACTATACAAAAAAAATAAGTCAATATTTGCGCTTGCATGGCGTGAAGGGGTCGTACGTTCGAACCGAGGAGGAACGACGAGCTCATGAGTGAGGAACGAACGAATAATCTCTCCACCCAGACAGGGATACAGAAGGTCTAAAATAACCTTGTACACAGTTTAGGATACAGTTCAAATGGATTGTATTTTTTAGGCCCAAAATAATATTAATCCTAATTTAGGTCTGGTACAAAAGTAAAAGCCCCCAGCAATGCCAGAGGCTCAAATTCAATAAAGCAAATATCATTTACAACTTAATCACCTTCTCAGTCCTCACATACTCCTTTGATCTGACTGATATGAAATAGACACCTTTGCTGAATGGGGTCATATCTATCTGCTTGGTTGTTCCTTCTATCTCTTCTCTGTAGATCAATTGACCGTTGAGAGAGTGAATCTCAAAGGAATAGCAATCAGGATTATCAGTTTCGAAATTAATGAAGTTATAGGTTGGATTAGGGTAAAGTTTTAAAGATAATGCTTCCGAGTTATTTATGTGAGTTGAGGTTGGGGTAAACTGTGCTTCATAAGACATAGAAAAATCAGTTATCTCATCTACAACAGTACCATCACTGTTTTGCCACCCGGTAAATGTAAAGCCTTCCCTTATCTCTGGAGTAGGTAAGCTTATACTTGTTAATCCATTATTTGCAAATCCATCTTCTCCAATCGAAATTAAACTGTTGGGAATAGAAACACTGATTAAATTCTTATTATAGAACGCATTTGCTCCAATTGAAGTAACGCTGTAATCCACACCGTTTACGTTAAAAGATTCAGGAATAATAATATTAGTATAGCCAGCTATGTAATCAGTAATTGTGCCGGTGATGGTATCAAAGGAAACATCATTGATTGTTAATGTATGCGTAGCCAACACGGCATAGTAACTTATATTGAAATCGTATATGTTATCACCTGGATTGTAACTGTTGTCATCCGAATCTTTATAGCCTATAAATTCGGTGTTCGCATTGTCTGGTAATGTAATGGAAATTAAATCATAATTAGAAGAAAATGCATTTTCTTTAATTAACCGGATATTACTGTTTTCTTCAAATATTACGCTGGTTAATCTATTATATCTAAACGCATCCTCTCCAATTAAGGTAACACTTTGGGGAATAGACAAACTTGCCATGCTATTATACCTAAATGCCAAATCTCCAATTGAGGTAACACTATTTGGGATAGTGACACTGGTTAAGCTACTTGAACTGAATGCAGCATCTCCAATCGAGATAACACTGTTGGGTATAAAATCAATAATATTGACCACACCTCCATATGATGCAATTGTAGTAATATCTTCTGTTCCATCATTATTACGGGCATAAATAATGCCGTTTGATGTTTCACCATTCATCTCTATTATGGCATTGCCATTGAATGCACTCCCTCCAATTACGGTAACACTAGTTGGAATGGTTATGCTGGATAAGTTATTAAAAGCAAACGCATAAGATTCAATTGAAGTAACACTGTTGGGTAAGGTTACGTTTGTTAAGTAATTACCATAAAACGCATACTCTCCAATAGCTGTAACAGCAACTGCACCTTTCTTGACAATATTAAAAGACGCAGGAATAATAATATTGGTGTAGCTTGCAGTGTAATCAGTAATTGTGCCAGTGCTTGAATCAAATATAACATCATTTATAGTTAATGTGTAAGCAGGTAATTCGGCGAAGTAACTTGTCGCAAAATCACTGATGTTATCCCCGTTATTATAACTGTTGCCATCTGAATTCATATACCCGGTAAATCCTGTATTTGCATTTGATGGCAGCTCAATGGAGCTTAATCCACTATTTGAATAAAAAGCATTTGCTCCAATTAACCTGATATTACTGTTTTGCTCAAATGTTACGCTGGTCAGGTTATTACGATAAAACGCATAGGATCCAATGGAGTTAACATTGCTTGGTATCATTAAGCTGGTCAGGTAATTTCGATAAAACGCTCTGGATCCAATAGAGGTAACGCTGTTGGGGATAGATACGCTGGATAAGTCAGAAAAAGCAAACGCATAATATTCAATTGATGTTACACTGTTGGGGATAAAATTAATAATATCGGCAACGCCTCCGTACGATACAATAGTAGAATTATCATCTGTTCCATCATTGTTTCGGGCATAGATGATGCCATTTGATGATTTTCCGTTTATTTGTGTTATTGCATTGCTATTAAAAGCACCACTTCCAATTGTGGTGACACTGCCAGGTATAGTTACACTGGTTAAGGAATTTTCTTCAAACGCGAAATCTCCAATAATGGTAACAGTGTTGGGAATGGATACACTGATTAAGTTATTATAATAAAACGCCATTTCTTCAATTGAAGTTACAGTGTTGGGAATCGATACGCTTATTAAGCGATTATAATAAAACGCACTATTTCCAATTGTGGTAACATTAATATCCTTTCCGTTAACATTGAATGAAGCAGGGATATTAATAATTACATAATTATTTAAATAATCTTTTATTGTGCCTGTAGCAGGATCAAATTCAACATCATCTAATGTTAATGTATAATCAAATATGGTATAATAACTGATTTCAAAATCACTAATGCTATCACCAGCATTGTATCTGTTACCATTCGAATCCAGATAACCCGAAAATCCGGTATTGACATTGTCGGGCAGAGTAATGTATTCTAGGCTATTACAATAAGAGAACGCATCCTTTTCGATTATCCTTATATTACTGTTTTCCTCAAATGTTACGCTGGTTAAACTAGAATAATTATTATAAAATGCATCCTCTTCAATTGTTTTGACACTGTTGGGGATGCTTACACTGGTTAAAGAATTTTGTGCGAATGCAGAATTTCCAATTGTTGTAACACTATTAGGGATAAAGTCGATATCTTTAGCTACGCCCCCATAGGATACAATGGTAGTATTATCCTCAGTGCCATCATCGTTTCGGGCATAAAAAATGCCGTTTGATGGTTCTCCATTTACCTGTGTTATTGAATTTTCGTTAAATGACCTTGTTCCCAGGTAGATAAAGCTAATGGGGATAGTTACATCGGTTAATCTATTTCTAAAAAACGCAGTCTTGCCAATTGACGTGACACTGTTAGGGATCGTTACGCTGGTTAATCTATTATTAAAAAACGCTCCATCTCCAATTGAAGTAACAGTGTTAGGAATTGTAACGCTGTTCAAGTAATTTGATGCAAAAGCATCTTCTCCAATCGTAGAAACACTGCTGGGAATAAAATCAATATTTTTGGCCGAGCCTCCAAAAGATATTATGGTAGTATTATCATCTGTACCATCACTGTTGCGGGCATAAATAATGCCATTTGAAGCTTCGCCATTTAATTCTGTAATATAATTATTATTGAACGCACCTCCTCCAATGTAGTTTACTCTGTTGGGAATGCTCAAGCTGCTCAGGCTATTAAAGGCAAAGGCCATATTTCCAATTGAAATAGTACTGCTTCCCTCAAATGTTATACTCGATAAGTAATTATTTGAAAATGCCCAATTTCCAATTGAGGTAACACTGTTGGGAATGGTAAGGCGGGTTAATTTGTTTCCATAAAACGCATCGTATCCTATATAGGTAACGCTACCGGGTATAGTTACACTACTTAAATTATTATCAAAAAACGCATAAGATCCAATTGAGGTAACGCCGTCAGGTATGCTTACGCTGATTAAATTATTTCTATAAAATGCATCACTTCCAATCGAGATAACATTCACATCCACTCCGAAAACATTAAATGAGGCTGGAATAATAATACTGATATAATCTGCCAGATAATCAGTTATCCTGCCTGTTGAGGCATCAAAAGCTACATCATCTAATGTCAATGTATAGTCGAAAACAGCATAGTAACTTTTAGTAAAATCGATAATGTTATCCCCGGCATTATAACTTATATTGGAATTATCTACATAGCCCGAAAATCCTGTATTCGAATTACTTGGCAATTTTATAGAGGTTAAATTAGAATTATTATAAAATGCGTGAGATGAAATTGACCGGATCATACTGTTTTCTTCAAATGTTACACTTGCCAGATCATTATTATAAAACGCATAAGATTCAATTGAGGTAACACTACTGGGGATGGTTACACTGGTTAAACCACTATTGTAAAATGCATTAAATCCAATAGAGGTCACACTGATATCCTCCCCATTAATGTGGAATGATTCTGGAATAATAATGTTAGTATAGCTTGCCGTGTAATTGCTAATAGTGCCGGTGGCGGCATCAAAAATTACATCACCATAGGCAAGTGTGTCTTGTCCATTGGAGTTAAAAGCCGTTGCAGTTACAAAGGCTATAAGCAAACTTAAGCGCTGTAACGTTTTTGTAATTACTTGATTCATAATTATTAAATTTATATGTTAATACAATTTTCAAATCAACCACTGTAATAATTCATGAAGCTTTTACACTAGTGTCCCGTTAAAAATGATTGTTACTGAACAAGTTAGGAGAATCATCAACTGGGATCGATGTTGAAGATTTGCTAAAGAGTTCATTTAGAGGCACTTTCTCGAAAGGAGTAATGCCACATATTTGAGAGAATGAGTACAATGACTGATCAATTTTACATCGCTTTTTAGCGATTGCTATTAATCAATGAACTTATTATATAATATTGTCCCGAGTTAAACGCGACACTAGTGAAGTAAATTTATGAAAATATAACTTGTTAGCAATGAAACCTTACCCCTTTTTTCTTTATGGGTTCTGTTAATTGAGTAGGAATTGAAAAATGCTAAATTTACGCTCCATAAAACCATTGATTTATCAGGACAAATTAATAAGGGAAGTGCCATTCAATAAATTTATCAAGCCTCCAAAAATCCTCCCTTTGTTTGTATCGTCTGAATATAGTTTTCAGGTCATCAATAAGAAATTCTGATTTATCATAAGAGCATACCAGTATATGTTTCTCAGCATTGGTCGAATCTCAATTAATAGTTATTTCTTGGTTTTTGGTACAATACCGTTCCATTTTGACACGATAACGTTTGACTTTGTGGTTTTTAATGTCGTAACTTGCCTTTAATCATAGTAATAATCAACAATCATGAAACGAATTTCAGTTATTTTCTCGATAATCGTTTTGGGAAGCCTCCCCTTGTTTTCCCAGAATGTCAGTATTCCTGATGCTAACTTTTTAGCCGCCCTTATTGCTGAGGGGGTGGATACAAATGTGGATGGACAGATTAGTTATGCTGAAGCAGAGGCGGTTACTAATTTGAATGTTGGGCACAAATCAATATCAAAATTAAAAGGTATTGAAGCATTTGTTAATATAGATACATTGTATTGCTCTTATAACCAATTAACCATTCTTGATGTTTCCAGCTGTGCTGCTTTAAAACTTTTAGATTGCAAGCAGAATCAACTAACCAGTTTGGATTTAACTCATAATAGGGCTCTCACTTCATTATATTGCCATTATAACCAATTAGCCAGCCTTAATGTAAGCAATGCCAATTCTTTAACTTTGTTGTATTGCTCAAGTAACAATTTAACCAGTTTGGATATTTCAGACTGCTTAAAATTAGAAAAATTAAGTTGTGCTTCTAATAAATTAACCGATCTGGATGTTTCATACTGTCCTAAAATAAGATATTTGTTTTGCACTGATAACCTGATTACCAGTATGAATATTTCTGGCTGTACTGAATTACAAGATTTGGAAAATTCGCGTAACCAATTAACGAATCTCGAGGTTACGGATTGTCGCAATTTAGTATGGCTGACTAGCATTTCTAACCAATTAACTAGTCTGGATGTTTCAAACTGTCATAATTTAAGCTATTTGACGTGTAATAATAACCATTTAACCAGCTTAGATTTATCGAATAATTTAATTTTAAGAGGGTTGTATTGTCAGGATAATCAGTTAACCAGCTTGGATGTTTCAAACTGTTTTGATTTAGCCTATTTGTCTTGCAATAATAATCAAATATCAAGTCTGAATGTGTCAAACAATCCTTTTTTAAATAAATTGTATTGCCAAAATAACAAATTGACCAATCTGGATATATCAAAAGATACTTCTTTATTTCGTTGCGGTGTATTTGATTGTGGCTATTTAGATATATCTGAAATGCCATCATTGGAACAAGTATGTGTTTGGGAATTACCTTTCCCCCCTGCTAGTTTTGACACATTGATAAATACCATTGGCAGTCCAAATGTATATTTTGATACTATCTGTGCAAGTGTTAACATTAATCCAACAGTCTTTAATTACCAAATCTCAATTTACCCCAACCCCACCGATGGCATAATAACCATCGACATCCAAAATCCTCTCAATGCCGATATCGAAATCTACAACACCAACGGCATGATGATATACAGCAAACCTCTGAAATCAATCCAAGAGCAAATCGACCTTAGTGCATATCCACAGGGCTTGTATTTTGTAAAAGTTAGGCAGCATGGAGTGCTTAAGGTCGTGAAAGTAGTGGTCAGGTAGATTAGAATGCTAATAATCGTCCGATTGTTTAATGCTGGATTACAGGGGAGGATAGACCGGAAATTCGCACCTTTTTATTAGCTGCTATTATTTGGGGGAGGATTATTATTACAATTACATTCATTTAATTTACACTTGCATTTTATTCTTTACTGCTTATAAAAGATCATTACGACATAATTTATTTGTTTGACGATATTGGTGGAAAATCCGGAGCAATAGAGCCACCTCCGCCGGTTTATTGAAGCCCTGCTGGTTTGAAATCTTTTACTTGTATAAATAGCACATATTTAATTACATGCCTATGGGTAGTTATTCCGGAACCAGTGGTTCAGCAGAGTCCGGGAAAGGTGGTTCTTTGTGATTGGTTTTTCCAGTCACTCGGGTAGCATTTAAACTACTTAATCCCCTTTAATTGCACAATTTTTTAAATACCAATAATTTACATCCTAAATATTTATTATATTTGCAGGATAAACTAGATTACGTACAGCAGAATAAACTAGATTACGCACAGCAGAATAAACTAGTATATGTAATAATATATTAATAATGGCACTACCTTCAGAAAAATTAGCCCAATCCTTGGAAGAGTTAAAAAAACTTCAGAATGAACAGGGGATTGCTGTGATCCGGACAGATCAAATGTCCAGAACGCATAGGGACCGTCTGGTTTTAAATGGTTTCCTGCGCCCGGTTATTAAGGGATGGTATATAACAAAACAACCGTCAGAAATGGATGGTGACACAACTTTCTGGTATACTTCGTTCTGGTATTTCGCTTCTACATATTTAAATTCAAGATTCAAATCAGATTGGAGCTTGTCGCCTGAACAATCTTTGCTGCTGCATAGTGGAAATGCAACGGTGCCAAAACAACTACTTGTTAGGTCACCTAAAGCAAATAATAATAAGATTGAGCTTATTCATAATATCTCCTTCTTTGATGTAGAATTAGAATTACCTGCGGAAACAGAACGAGATGAAATAGAAGGTTTAAAAGTTTATTCTGTGCCTGCAGGACTTCTGGCTTGTGGGGCCGATTTTTTTTCCAGAAATCCGATCGACGCAAGAACTTGCTTAGCGTCGATGAAGGATTCATCTGATATTTTATCTTTGCTGTTACAGGGTGGTCACAGTGTTAAGGCAGGTAGAATTGCCGGTGCGTTTAGGAATATAGGGAGAGATAAGATTGCTGATGAAATCGTCAATACAATGAAAGCAGTTGGTTTTGATGTGCGTGAGAATGATCCTTTTGAGGAAAAGTTGTTAATGACATTAAGCAGCAGGGAAACATCACCGTTTGCAAATAGAATAAAGCTTATGTGGCATCAGATGAGGGAAGGAGTACTTGCTAACTTCCCTGCTGAAATTGACCCGCCAAAATACGTTGAAGCATACCTAAAGGAAGTTGAAGAGCTTTATTTGTCAGATGCATATCATTCTCTCTCCATAGAGGGTTATAGAGTGACTGAGGAGCTTATTGAACAAGTGCGAAAAGGTGACTGGAATCCTGATGCTAATGAGACTGACAGAGAACAGAAAAACGCATTAGCAGCCAGAGGATATTGGCAATGCTTTCAAAAAGTTAAGGGAAGCATAAAGAGAGTTCTTGAAGGGGTTAATCCTAGTGACGTTGTTTTTATTGATCACGGAGTATGGTATCGCGAATTGTTTGCTCCCAGTATTGCTGTAGGTATTTTGAAGCCTTCAGATCTCGCCGGATATAGAAATACTCCGGTTTATATTTCAGGATCCAAGCATACACCACCAAATAAGGAAGCTGTAAGGGATTCTATACCAGTATTGTTCGACCTTCTTAAAGAAGAGAAATCAGCACCAGTGCGTGCTATTCTTGGGCACTTTCTATTTGTCTATATTCATCCCTATGTTGATGGAAATGGTCGGTTGGCTCGCTTCCTGTTAAACGTCATGTTAGCTTCCGGAGGATTCCCCTGGACGATAATCCCCGTGGAAAGAAGAGATGATTATATGTCCGCTCTGGAAGAAGCGAGTGTCAACCAGGATATAACTAAATTCACTATGTTTGTAGCCGAGTTGGTTGAGAAAGCGATAAAGGGCAGAAAAGAGAATAATTAAAGCCCTGCATGGAAAATCCGGAGCAATAGAGCCACCTCCGCCGGTTTATTGAAGCCCTGCTGGTTTGAAATCTTTTACTTCTATAAATATCACATATTCAATTACATGCCTATGGGTAGTTATTCCGGAACTAGTGGTTCAGCAGAGTCCGGGAAAGGTGGTTCTTTGTGATTGGTTTTTCCAAATTGATCAGTAACAGGAAAAGATCCCGAAGTACTCTTAATTTCGCTGACATCTCCTTTTTTAGGAGTGGTGAAAGCTTCCCCCAAAACAACATAATCTAAAAAAACATCTCGAAATTACTACCAAAGTATTATGATTAGCTTTTATAAATTCGTAAGTTTACGCTATGGCAGTTAAGATATTTCTTCTTTAAAAACTCTGATACCGGTGAGCCTTATTGTACATTTTATGATTAGATAAATAATGATTTTCAGCATCCAATTACTCATATTTGCAGCTATCTTTTCCTGCTCAATATTTGCTCAGGAATTTGAGTTAGTCAATACCATTGAAGTAGCTGGCAGACAAGGCGTAACAGTAGATGAAAATTATTATTACGTTAGTGGCAGTAAATCGCTTTACAAATATACTAAGGATGGTAAGCTTCTGGTTTCGAATAATGAGCCATTTAAGGACTTAAGGCTCCCGGCAAATCACCTTGGGGATATTGATTACCATAATAATGAACTCTATGCAGGAGCAGAATATTTTGATAATGGAGCAGCGAAAAATATTCAGATAGTTATTTATGATGCTGAAACATTGGAGTTTAAGAGATTCTTTTCCTGGGAGCCTGAATCGGGACAGCAAGAGGTTTGTGGAGTTACCGTTGATGCGAAGAATAGTATTGTGTGGATGGCCGATTGGATTGATGGTTCTTATCTCTATTGCTATGATTTGATTTCCGGAAAATATGCAGGTAAACACCATATTTATCCTGTTCCCGAAAAGCAGCAGGGTATAGAAGTCTGGAATAATAAAATTCTTATCACAGCTGATGATGGGGATGCAGAATACAACGAACCCGATCACATGTATTTCATTCCAATAGATTATAATAAAACAAGTTTGAAAACTTCACTTATTAAAACATTTGATGACGTAAAATTTAATGGTGAAATTGAAGGGCTGGCTTTCGATAAATCAAATAATACCTTAATCGTTCATTTTAACAGAGGAACACGTGTGGTTAATGGTATGCCGGTGGGATTTTATCCGGGATACACAAAAGAAATTCATGAACTGTATATTTATAAAATTGTAAACAAAGACCAGGTATGAGAAAATTATTTTTTAGCAGTCACTTAGTGCTGGGTATGCTTGTTATCATTGGATTGGCAGCCTGTACAAGTCAGGTAGCAGATAATTTGATGAAGCCAATAGCCGGATTTAGTGAAGAGGTTAATTCCCAATTGGAAAAATTTTTGATTGAAACAAAGGATGAACCCGGAAGAAAAATTGCGGTATTCGACGGAGACGGAACCGTACTGGGGCAGACACCTCACTATCTTGCCGATGAAGCAATGTATCATTATGCAATGGAGCATCCGGAGAAAAACCCTGAGATACTACAGGAAATGATCAAGCAATCAAATGTTTCGATACCTTATGTGCAGAATAGAGTAAAGTATATTTCCGGAATTTCTTTACAGGAATACAGGGATATGGGCGAAAAGATTTTCAATGAATTTTATTCGGATAAAATATACGAACCAATGCGTGAATTGATTTTAACCCTAAAACAAAATGGATTCGAAATTTGGATAATTACAGCTTCACCGGAAGGTATGTATCAACAGTTTTTAAGCAAAGCACTCGATATTCCTATTACAAATATTGTGGGCATTAAGTCCGTAATAAAGGATGGAATGGTAACGGATGAAATAATAATTCCGATTCCACAGGATCATGGAAAGAAATGGGCTATAGAATCATTTGTTCAGGATGTACCATTGCTGGTTGCCGGAAATAGCAGGGGTGATAAGGAGATGATTGAATTCAGCAGGGGATTAAAAATAATTGTAAATCCTGATGAACATATAGCAGCCGACCAGACTGAAAGCATTTCTGATTATGCAAAAATGAACGATTGGCTTATTGTCAAAATTAATGATGTCCCGGCTGAAAATTTCCCTTCAATATCTTCCACAGTATTTGGAGTTGCATTGAATAAAACAAATGCGGTTAAGCAATAGGCTTTGGACTCAAATCATGCAGCAGTTCACCTAAGCACGCTTGTTTTACACATTGATATTCATGGGTTTGCGGTATTTTAACCCGCAGGCGGTATTTAATTTTTTTGCAATATTATCAATAGCACTAATAAATAATTTGTTAGCAAAAATGCCTAAATTGCACCACATAGTTGAAATTTGTATCTTTAGAAAAAAAATAAATGGGAAGTTTAGCTATAAATAATAAAACTCTTGATAAGTACTTTGGATTTCTAAGAAAATTTGATAACAGTTCAAAGAAGAGATTGATTATAAAACTAACAGAATCATTGGATTACAATGATGAAAATAAAGCGGATTTAAAATCACTTTTTGGATCATGGGAAGATTCTAAAGATTCTGATTTTATAATAAAGGAAATTAGAGATTCAAGAATCGAAAATAGAGATATTGAAAAATTTTAATGAAATACCTTTTAGATACTAATATTTGCATTCATTTCTTCCGTGGAAAATTTAACTTGATTGATAAATTTTCGAATATTGGATTTGAAAACTTTGCAATTTCCGAAATAACATTAGCTGAGTTAATGTTTGGGGCTGAGAATAGTTCAAATCCAGAGAATAATTATATTTTGATAGAAAAGTTTACAGATCAAATAACCATTCTTCCAATCTTTGATTGTCTTTTAAAATATGCAAAAGAAAAAGCTAGATTAAGAAAAGCCGGAATCACGATAAGTGATTTTGATTTAATAATCGGATGTACTTCAATAGTTGGTGAAATGATAATGGTGACAGAGAATTTGAAAGAGTTCGAACGAATTGAAGGAATACAATTAGAGAATTGGATTAAACGAAACTAGTCGGCACATTTTGCTAATAAAAGCTATACACTATACCGTATAAATTCCAATCGAGAAAAATATTTTATAAATTAACTCTTATCTAAGAACCAAAATCGACCCTCTGTTCATAGGTTCAGTGCAAAGTGCCGCACGTACAGGGTTAAAATTCGTGTAAGTAAAAAACGTCTGGTTTGTAAAAAACTTTTAAACATCAGGTTTGGAATGGGAAGCGCAAAAAGCTGTCGTAATCAAAGTCTGAAATATCATAAAGAAAGCTTTTTTCTTCATTGGAAACAGACTAAATTATCCAGTTTATTGCATTATGTTTTGCGAGTGAATTATTAAAAATGAAATCCATTTAAAGCTTGTGAAGATTACTGCAATTCAAGAACAGAAGACCCTTGTATTTGTCATTAAAATAACCAAACTTGCATCCACCTTAACCAAGATTTATTTTGAATGAAATTCAACGATGACCCCTGGACCAAAAGTGAAAAAGAGGCCTTAAAAAGACTGTCAACACCATATGCTATCCAGAAATTTCTGGATGAATGCAATTACAACACCACAGAAGAAACCCGTTCACCACGCTATGTTCTCGAAAACAAAAGGGCGCATTGTGCTGAAGGAGCCATTTTTGCAGCTGCCTGTCTGGAATTTCAAGGCAGGCCACCTCTGGTGCTTGATCTTAAGGCTTATAATGACGATGACCATGTGATTGCGGTTTTTAAAGAGAATAATTGCTGGGGCAGCATCGCAAAATCGAATTTTACCACATTGCGTTACAGAGAACCGGTATACCGCAGCCTCAGGGAGCTGGCCATGTCGTATTTCGACCTTTATTTCAATACACGCGGGGATAAGTCCCTTCGTTCCTATTCACTCCCATTCAATCTAAACCGGTTTAATCGATTGAAATGGAGGACCACCATGAATGATCTGGAAGATATAGGATACTTTCTGGATAAGATGAAGCACTTCCCACTGATATCTGATATCCAGGCCGAAAAGCTCGAAAGAGCAGCACCACTTCTTTTGGAATCGTCGATGATGGGTTCCGATCCTGCCGGATTATTCAAGCCGGATTCGAAAAGTGAAAAGTAAAAAGTAAAAAGTAAAAAGTAAAAAGTAAAAAGTAAAAAGTAAAAAGTAAAAAGTAAAAAGTAAAAAGTAAAAAGTAAAAAGTAAAAAGTAAAAAGTAAAAAGTAAAAAGTAAAAACAACTAGTCAGCATGTATTTTTGAAGAAGCTATATTCTGCCTATTGCCTATTACCTATTGCCTACTGCCCACTGTCCATTGCCTGCTGCCTACTGATTTTTCTAGTTTCGATATTTTTTATTTAAAGATTTAACAAAACAATTAGTGAACTAAAGATTTATCTTCTATTTTTATCCAAAGATGCCAACACATATTAACTTCTACTTTTTATGGATAAAAACAGATATGTTGTAGTTACCGGTATTGGAATATTCAGCTCCATCGGAAATTCAAGGATTGAATTCTGGAATTCAATTGTTGAGGGTAAATCAGGGGTAAGAAGAATACAGTCTTTCGATCCGGCAGGTCATAAAAGTCAGGTCGCCTCAGAAATACTAAACTACAATCCGGAGGATTATTTCGACAGGAAAGAATCGCGTAAGATGGCTCGTTTTTCACAGCTGGCATCAAGCGCAGCTATTGAAGCAATAAAGGATGCTAATATTGATTTAGAAAATGAAGACAGGACCCGAATTGGTTGTGTTATCGGTTCTGCGGGTGGAGATTATCATCATCTTGAGGAACAGTTTACTAGATTTGGGAAAATGGGACCCGGTTCGGTAGGCCCTTTAACGGTTCCCAGAGTAATTACGAATATGCCTGCATGTAATGCCGCTATGACCCTTGGGGTTTATGGTCCGAATATGGGTGTGTCTGCTGCCTGTACCACCGGCACACATTCTATTGGTGTTGCTTTGGGATTACTAAGAGGGGGTATGGCTGATGTGATTCTTGCGGGGGGTGCAGAATCCACAATTACCCCTTTGGTGCTCGATGCATATTCGAGCATGGGAGTGCTTACTTTCAATAATGAAATCCCTGAGAAAGCCAGTTGTCCCTTCGATTTAAACCGGGACGGATTTGTAATGGCTGAGGGAGCTTGTGTTTTGGTTTTGGAAACCCTTGATCATGCGGAAAAAAGAGGGGCTAAGCCGCTTGCATATTTAAGCGGATTTGGCATGACAGCCGATGCTTATGGTATTGCAGCTCCCGAACCAAATGGAATCTGGGCGGCAAAAGCCATGCAAATCGCTGTTAAAGATGCAGGACTTTCACCAGAAGATATTGGCTATGTTAATGCACACGGCACATCAACAAAAATGAACGATAAAACAGAAACCACGGCCATTAAGCTTGCCTTTGAGAACCGGAATGTAGCCGTAAGTTCAATTAAATCGATGATTGGACATTCTTTGGGTGCGGCTGGGGCTATAGAAGCTGCAGCTACGGTATTGGCTGTGCAGAATGGGATCTTACCACCGACTATAAATTATTCCACCAAAGATCCGGAATGCGATCTGGATGTGGTTCCCAATGTTGCCCGGAAAGCTGATATTAAGGCTGCCATTTCCAATTCTTTTGGTTTTGGCGGACAGAATGGGGTACTGGTATTTTCGAAGGCTTGATGAAAGTATTCAAAAAAGGAAGTATCACTTTCTTTCCATCGGATCGGGAGTCTTTATTAGTCTCCTTTTAAATTATTACTCAAAGGGCAAATACCAATTATCCTGATTTGCAAAAAAGTTTTTTATATTGGTTGTATCCGGATTATCAAATCGAAGTTGAATATGATCGCTTAAATAGTTGGGATCGTTTCTTCGTCTGGCAATACGTAGCAGATCGAAATACCGTTTTCCTTCGAAAGCCATTTCATGTCCTCTTTCTTCAATAATTAAATCTTCCATGTTTTTTATGGAGTCCTGAAGGTCAACTCCTGAAACGGTCAGAGATGGCAATGATAATCTCCCTCTTACTCCCATAGATGCCGGTGTGAATAAAGAATCACTGCCGTTATTAATCAGGTCAAGGGCGACTTCAACATAACCGAGATTATTATAAGCTTCTGCAAGCATCAAATGAATATCTGCTGCACGATAAAGAATTACCGGCATATCGCTGGTGTATGGATCAGTGGCAGTTCTGGTGTATTTGCTCACTTCATTTGAATAAAAAGTTCCGCTGTACCTGTAAGTTCCTTCCAATACAGACAAGATGGCTGCTGTTGGCTCCAATTCAATTATATTCGGACTTAGATCTGAAAATAGAGTTAAAAAGTCATTTTCCTGTTTTTCAGCTTTATTGAATAAAATTTTTGTCAATATTTCATCATTAGCCGTCTCATCCCCTTTGAAAATATTGGCCCATTTTGTGGTTTTCAGATCTGCATCCAGAATAAAGCGTGAGGTTGAAGTTTGAACTGAGGAAGTAAGCGACTCAATAGCAGCAGAATAATCATTATTCCAAAGTTGCATTTCACCAATAAGTGCATAGGCAGATGCCAGATTAAAATACTGCGTAGAACTTATACTTTGTGAGGCTGGGTAGAAATCAGGAATAATGGATTGTACATCTAAAATTAGCTGATCGACAGTAGCGTTTACACCTCCATTTGCTGCCAGCCAGTCTTTTATGCTGATAGAAGCGCCAGATGCTGTATAATCAATGGTGAGATAAGGAATGTCACCATACGTGCGAAGCAGATAAAAATAAGCCCATGTACGCATGCTAATTGTTTCGGCATACATGTTATGTAAATCTGTATCATAGGAAGTCCCTCTTTTTAAGGCTTCCGACAAATGATAAGCTACATCATTGCAGTTTGCGATGAGGGTATAGGTCTTCATTTGGGAAAAATAGGAGTTTCCGGGATGATTCACCAAATGATATATGTCTGATAAATCTTGGTTTGCATCGGCTGTAATTTTTAGCATGTCAGCTCTTAACTCGCCCAAAATAACATAAGAGTTCATAATATCCTGAGAAAGTGCATACAATCCGTTCACCGAAGCTCTGGATGCCAGAACATCAGAAAATGCATTATTCGCGGGAAGAGCATTGGATACACCGGGGTCGAAAAACTTCTCACAGGAAGTTTGTAATAAGCCAATAATTAACAGGAGTATCCCGAGACTTGTATTTAGCTTTATTTGTTTCATCTCTGTTCGTTTATAATTTAGGCTCGCAGGAAACACACAAGTAATAGTTCTAACTTTAATTGCAGGGAATTTAGCGAAGCTTGTGGGTATCATAATGATGCTTTTTATAGAATTAAAATCCAACTTTTATTCCCATTACCACCATAGGCGTAACAGGCATTTGACCATAATCTGAACCCTGATTTACCGGGTTGGCGGAATAGGCAAACTCAGGATAATAGCCAAGGTAATCGGTTACAGTAAAAAGATTCTGCCCGGTAAGGTATATAATCAGATTCTTATACATTTTTGTTGAAGGCAAAGTATATGCAACACTAAGCTCTTTCAATCGGAAAATACTTCCGTCTTCAATCCAACGGTCTGAGAACGCTGCATTCCCTGAAGGATCATTTAGGGCGATTCGTGGAATATCGGTAATATCATTCTCATTTGTCCATGCATACAAGGCTGCCCTGGTCTGGTTCCCATAGCCCGATAGAGCTTCTGACACCATCCGGGTATAGTTGAAAATTTTGTTGCCTTTCTGGAAATCAAACAATACACTTAACGACAATCTGCGGTATGAAAAATCAAGATTTATTCCACCGGTAAAATTAGGGAAGAGATCACCCAGATCCATCTTATCTAAATCGTCTATATTTGAATCTGTATTTTGATTTACAAAGTGCACGTCACCAGCCTGATAATAAACACCCTCTGAATTCATAAGATTTAAAGCACTGGCTTCTGCTGCGCTTCCTATTATTCCGTTTGTGGTAAAGCCGTAAAAAGACAAGGCGTTACTTCCGCTTCGTGCAATTACCTGTCCACCGGGGATATCGAGTATGATATCATGATCTATTTCAATGCTTGTATTGTTGAACCCAATGTTTCCGCCGACAGCTAATTTAAGCTCACCATTTAAAATTTTAGCCTGGGCCGAAATATCCAATCCTTTTGAGGTCAAACTACCATTATTTTCCCATAAATATTCAAATCCGCTGCTAACAGGAAGTTCACTGTAAGTTAGTAAATCGTTTGTCACCCTGTTGTAGGCATCTACGCTAAGGAAGATTCTTTCTCCCAATGAAACCAAATCCAATCCGACATTAAGTTGTGAGATGTCTTCCCATTTCAATTCCTGATTGGGGAGGTAGGTCCTTACAATACCTGAATTGGTTCCATAGCTTCTGGAATTGTAGGAATATTTAGCAAAACTTGAATAGAAGTCATTCCCCGATCGGGAATAGCTTGCACGCAGTTTTAATAAGTTGAGGACAGAAACTGATTTCAGAAAAGCTTCATTGGAAAGGAGCCATCCTGCCTGTAAAGTTGGAAAGAATCCCCATTTCCCTCCGGCAATAGAGATAGCATCTGCATTATTACCGGTTGATGAAGAGGCAGATAAATTCAGAATTACATCAAGCAGGTATTTATCTTTAAAGCGATACCCGCTGTTCATAAAGATATCACTGTGATTTATCACGCGGTTATCACCTGCGAGCATTGTATTTTCAACAGAGGTAACAGAAGAAAGACTCTTAAACTCATCGGTTGGTGTATTGTATACTGTCCCACTATTGTATTGGACCTTATCGGTGCGAAACCGGAATCCTGCATCGCCTGAAATATAATGTGAAAGTCCGATTAGCTTTGTGAATGAAGCTTTTGTTTCATTAAAAATACCACTTAATTTATTAACCCCTTCGTCTGCATAATTCTGTATTTCTCCTTCATTGAAATCCTGAATGCCATAGTTAGGAACAAATAATCCTTCTTTGATATTATTTGCTGTTACATTTATTAAGGTACTTAGATTTAGATTTCGGCTAATTTCGTATACAAGTTTAGTATTGGCTATCAGATTTGATTCAAAACTTGTGGCTTCGATCTTCTCAACAATGGCTGTTGGGTTGCTGAAACCGTAGGCATCAACATTACTTAGAATAGAAATTTGGTTACCTAAATTATCCCTCAAATAAGGTGCATACATAGGACCCTTTGAAAGTGCTGCAAGCACAGGATTTATGGAAGGATTGATTTGTGAACTCTGCAATTCCGAAGTGTGGTATGAAAATCCGACATTGGATATCATATACAATTTTTCCAGAATACGGACATCTGAGTTAAACCTGAAATTGAATCTCTGGTATGCGGTATTTTTAGTTACCCCTTCCTGATCGAGATAGCCCAGCGAAACAAAAAAGCGTGCAATTTCATCACCTCCCTGGAGTGTTGCATTATATTTATTCACGTAAGCAGCATTAAAAACCTCATCCTGCCAATTGGTATTGTTATCGAAATTATAGAAATAATAGTAAGATGGATTTCCTGTGATCCAGGGATTAGCCTGCTGAATTTCAGGTAAACTCATACCTGTACTATTGAGTTGATTTATCAGATAGGATTTATGCTGAGAGGCTGACATCATACTGATATATTCAGGTGCATAACTCAAACCTTTGTAGATTGAAAAATCGACCTTTGTAGTTACGCTCTCTGGTCTTTTTGTATTTATTGCCATTATACCGGTTCCACCATCAACACCATACAATGAAAGACCATCTTTGTACATCTCGATAGATTCTATATCGTTTACATCGATGCCAACAAGAGGATTATGAAAGCTTCCTCCTACTGCCTGATTTTCAAAAGGCATAGAATTTATGGGTACTCCATCGAGAATTACCATAGGATTCTGACTTGCAAACAGAGATGAAATACCCCTGATGTTCACAGCTGCACCTTCTCCAGGCATTCCGGAAATCGTTTTTACCTGCAGGCCGGCAAATTTTCCTTGTATTGCAAGTTCAGGAGATACTTGAGCGCTGTATTTTAAATTTTCCTGTGAAAGATCGCTATAACTTGCATTTTTATATAATATATTATTTCCGAACAAAGATCCTGCCTTACTGTATACCGATTTCTCCTTTGTTTCAGAAAGAAAATAATGATAACTTCCGGCATTGGAGATAAGATGAGTTTGTTCAGTGTATCCGGGATAGGAAATAAGTATCCAAATATCATTCCCGTTAAAAGGAATTGTAAAGCTTCCATCTTCCTCGGTATAATGTTTCTCATCAGAGCTAATGATGGTAATTTCAACACCCCCCATCGGAGTTTTCAGGCTTAAATTTGAAACAGTGCCACTGATAGTTTCATTTAAACCAACTTCCTGATTTTGAGCGAAAATTATCGAAGAAATTAAACTCAATAATATAACAATTTTGAATGCTTTCATGAGAATATCAGTTTGTAGGTTCAAATATCAAATAATCAAAATCCAGTCTTTTTTTGATTGCGTCTATAAATTTAAACGTGAGGATATCACCGGTTTCCAGACTAAATGTAGCATCTCCTAAATCGAAATCCTCCCATGTATATAACCCCCCATTCAAACTTACACCTGATTTTATAAGGGCGTTATTCAGGTATATATCCAATAAAGCCCCGTCGGTTGCTCGTTTACTTGCTCTTAGCGTGATGTTGTATTTCCCGGGTATAATATCAGGAAGTTTTATATCCATGGTCACTAAAGTTCCGGGAGCCGGAATTACTTTAAAATAATCCTTATTCAGAGGTCCTGTGAGTTTCTCATACTTTGCATTTGACAAGCTTCCACCCGAAGAGAAATCTTTAAAAATAATTTGAGTAAGTTGATCATAAATAGGGGCATACTCATAGGATTTTATGCCTCTGATAGAATCAAAGTCTGAAACACTGGTAATTTCCCATAATAATTTTTTAGGAATAGTGTAGTATTTGAGATCTTTTATTTCGAAAACGGGGCCGTTACTGGATGATTGTAAAAATTCATAAGCACCTTCAACTAATTCAATCTTGCTTCCATCAGCACTGATAAAATATTCAGGAAGGTTTAATGGGTCAAAATTTCCCGGAACTAAAAAACCTGCAAACTTTGCAAAATAGCCGATTTTATACTCACCTGCCTGAGAGGTATCCAGAAGGGTATTGTTAGCAAGAAAAATAGCAAACTGTTCTGTCTCTGATCCAATATTCCCATTTACTGAAAAAAATGGATTAGACTGAATCCAAAGGCTATCATAAATGGTAAGACCATTTTCATCAATTCCTATGGGAATACTATTTTCTTGGTCGAAAATCTGACTTGTTCCTTGTGCAAAAAAATCTGCAATATAAGAGTATTCAGGACTTGAGTATATAATCTCAAGAATATTTGGTCTCACCAACTGCACCTTATTTATTTCATGGATCACACCGTTAGATGACCTAATATCGACTGCGGTAACCTCGGCATCCTTATTTACCATGAGTTTATCTCCTATTTTCTCAAATAATAGAGTTTTTCCGCTAAGTGTGAGCAGTTTATGTCCGAGTGGCATCTCCTTGCTAAAAAAAATGTCATTAGAAATATGGTAACTAAGGGTTAACTTTTTTACAGAGGCTGAGGAATCTTTTAACTGAGATAATGCTTCAGAGCCGGGAATGATGACGGTAAATGTTGCATTGCGTTTAAGGATGCTGTCATACCCGGTTTCAACCAAAAGATTCTTAAAATCGTTATATGCAGGATTTGCGTCTATGGTCTCCCAGATTGTATTATCCGCCGGATTGATGTTCCCATCAAAACGGGTTTCCCAGGGATCATTGCAGCTGTTGAGGAGAAGCAATGCCAAACCGGATATAAGAAAAAGTATATTCTTCATAATAAAATAATTTAAATGGGTTCAAACCTAATGTAATCAAGCTGTCCCTGGCCATTCACTACGGTTACAAACCTAACGTCATAAGATTTAGTTTCAGGGAGAGTGACCTGATCAACAAATAATTCCTGTTGCCAGTAAACTCTGTTTCCATTTGTATTTACCGGTTCACCCACCGGGGTTCCGTCAATAAGCATCTGAACGGTAGCTCTGCCGCTGCCTCCCTTAACTGACAGGAATAATTTATACCTTCCTTTCACTACTTTTACGGGCATGTGAACCGTAAAATCCCACGATGGTGCAGCAAGAATTAATGCGTCGCCATTAAGGAATCCATAGGGTTCATTGTTTATTCCAGGATGATGACAGAAAATTCCTGAAATGCTACCTGTAAATACCGGGTTGAAATTCAGAAGATTAACTTCGGTTTCAGTGTCTCTCTTGCCAAGTGCCAGTAATGTCTGGCCATAGGGGAAGTCGAGAAAATCCCAAATAACTTCAACAGGCTCGGGAGCATAAATGTCAAGAACTTTATCAATGCCATGAAAAACTCCATTTTTAGCCTGGTTGTCAACCTTTCCATCCAGAAAAGAAACATAGCTTGTCTCATCATTTGGCAGTAAGTTGATTTTAAATTGTTGATCTATGAAAAAATTTATCAGCTCACCTGCAAAAGTCTGATAATTTCCTATAAGAATATCCTTTGTAAATATTGCTTTTTCATTAATAATATGATTCGCTATAAATTTATAAAGTGAATCCTCAGGGTTTTTGGGGTCGTTAATTCCATTGTTATATTTTGCCTTGAGAGCATTAAGATCGGCTATAGTGTCTTCTAAAAATACGAGGTCTGATTCGGCAAAAACAGTAAAATACTCTCTTTTAATATTTGTTGGCGAAATGGTATCGTAGTTTCTGTTGAGGTAGTCATATAGTCCTGTAGCTTTTGCCGCTTCAATAAAAAGTACATATTCACCGGTATCCTCCATTCTTTGTGCCACTGATTTCACGAGAGGTGTCATTGTTTTATCCAATACATGGATAATTCCATTGCTGAGTGTTATATCACGAATAATTACTTTGGATTCCCGATTAATAATAATACCCTGGAGTCCGGTTTCATCAAAAGATGAAACCAATTCATCGTCTTCGAGATTTTTGGCAGGTAATTTCCCCAAACCAAGACTGATAGAAGGAATTATAGATTTCAAAGTATGGTATCGAACCAGAATCTTTGCTTCTTCCACAGAAAGGTCGGTAACTTTTTGGTAGCCGTTTGCATTCAAATAAGTCTGAAAACCATCGTTTTGAAAGGCAAAAAGTGTATAGCTTCCGTATGCATTAAATGCCTGCTTAAATCCTGCCCGATCCAACAATTCAATAAACATGGAATAATCTTCCTGTAGGTCATTCAGATATGATGTAATAGTGGGCTCATCATCTTCAAAAAACCTTTTGGTAACATCTTCCTGACAAGCCATAACACTCACCAGCAGTAAACCGATTAAGATGGATAGTTTATTTTTCATGGCGCTGTGTTTTATTGGTAATAACTATTTTGAATCAGATTGTTGTTTATTTCCAGCTCTGTTTTATTAATGGGCAAATACCAGCTGTATGGATCCTGAAATTTCACTCTTAAACCGGGAGCATCAGCTGCAGAAGCATTTAATAAGAGGTTGTCAATTACCAGATCTTTTCGCAGGTAATTTTCTCTTTTCCCTATGCGAATTAAATCGAACCAATATTTCCCTTCACCTACGAGTTCTCTGGCTCTTTCCTGAAGGATAAAGTTTTCAAAGGCTGTAATTGAAGGCTCTATGGTAGCTTCAGGAATATTTCTTCTTGTAATCACTTCATTAATGAGGTCAAGTGATGTGGTAAACTCACCTAATTCAGCTTCAGCCTCAGCTTTAAGCAGATAAATGTCGGCCAATCTGTAAATTATAAAGTTATTATACTTGTATGCATCAAGTCGCTCATCCTTGTCATCAATACCAACATATTTCCATACTTCCTGGTGTCCTGTGCCAATGCTCCCGCCCATCCCTCTGACATCATCAAGTGTATATAATATTGCAATTCTTGGGTTTACAATGAAATCATAATTTTTTGAATAACTGAATGTTTCATATAAACCTGCGCTGTAACCCCAGTCTGATGAAAATTGAATCTCAAAAATGCTTGAATTTGAATTCCCGGGATAAAAATTTGAGAACCAGTTCCCCGAGCTCATTAGGGCATACTTATTACTACTTATAATGGCATCGCAATTCTCTATCGCTTTTGCGTAATTGTCGGACCATAGATAAACGTCGGCCAGCAAAGCATGCACAGAATATATGGTCACCCGGCCTTTATTAGATTTTTCATCCTCCCAGGAAGCAGGCGCATTTGCAGCTGCGTAGGTAAGATCACTGATTATGAGATCAATAATCTCTTGTTCCGAATTTTTTGCAGGGTAATAATCCTGATCATCTGAAATAAATGGCTCGGTAATTAAAGGAACCTCCTTAAAGCTGCGTACAAGATAAAAATAGGCAAGGGATCGAAGAAAATATGCTTCTGCAAGAGCTTGTCTAAGCTCAGCCGAAGTAAATGATGGGTCGCGGCTAACAACATCGGGAGCAAATTTTAGAATCTGGTTCGCACCATTAATAATTTTATACATTCCGGACCAGCTGGTAAGTCCATTTGTCGGTTCAATGGCTCCTGACATGATGTTAGCCTGATCACTCGGGGTGGATATTCCTTCAGAAAATAAACCTCCTCTTAATTCTCCCCAGAGAAGTATTGTTTTTACCTGAGCTGTAAGCACACCATAAACGCTGGCCATAACAGCATCCACATCTTCCTGCGATTTCCAGTATTCTTCGCTTACAAGATCATCTTCAGGGAGCAGATTTAAATAATCGCTGCATGAGAGAACCGACATTACCACCATCAGGGTAATAAATATTTTAATTATTTTGTTAGTCTTCATAATGTTAATTTTTACACTTAGAACGACATGCTTATCCCCGCAGTAAAACTAACAGGAGGAGGTGTTTTTGAATAGTCCAGAACCAAACCGAAAAAGTCATTGGAGGTAAAACCAACTTCCGGATCCTGACCTGTATAATTTGTCAAAGTCATAATATTATAAGCTGTAATGAAGGCTTTAACATTGCTGATTCCAATACTTTTCAGCTTCTCTCCGTTTGCCATATAACTGAAAGTTAGGGTTTTAAGTCTAAGAAATGAAGCGTCTTCAACAAATCTGCTTGATCCTAACCAGTTCAGACCCTGTCCGTAAACAGCCCGTGGAATATCAGTGACATCCCCGTTTGCCCTCCATCTTCTGAGAACTGCGGTACTTTGATTATCAGTATTATACATTTTTTCTGTACTCATTTTTGTGGAATTAATTACATCCTGACCAATTTTGTAATTGAAGTGGGAACTCAGGGAGAACTTTTTATAAATTATATTTATACCAAAGCCCCCAAACAAATCAGGATTTCCATTTCCAAGGTACACGAGGTCAAGCTCATCTATATTTCCATCTTTGTTAATGTCTTCATAAAATGCATCCCCGGCTACAGCGGTTCTGCCATCTATTTTGTATGCTAAAGCCGTTCCGGTAACGGGATCAATAATTGGGTTGCCATCTGCATCTTTGGCTACAGCATCTTCCGGATTCGCAAATACGCCCAGGTAATTAAATCCGTAAAATGCGCCTCTTGGATTTCCTTCTATTAAGCGACGTGCATACTGTCCGTTAGTGACTGAAAACCTTTCATTTGCATAGTTGTCAGGAATATCTTCAATAGTGTTCTGATTGGTAGCGAAATTGAAATCAAGATGTATGCTAAGATTTTCTGTCTTATAGGGAGTCCCATTGAGGTTTAATTCCCAGCCGGTATTAGACATGGTTCCGAGATTATTGGTGATGGTTGAAAAACCAGAAGTTGATGGAATGGCAAGCGCATTAAAAAGCATGTCTTTAGTTACTTTGGTATAATAATCGAAAGTCATCCCAAAGCGATAATTAAACAGCGATAAGTCAATACCATAATTCATCTGGGAAGTAGTTTCCCATTGAAGATTATTTAGCTGTACATTACCGAGTTGAATTCCGCTATACCCCATATAGCCCTGGGCAGAATTGTATTTTGCAAGGTATTGGTAGCTTCTTCCGGCATTTCCTCCATTCTCGCCATAACTTATTCTGAGTTTTAAGTCATTTATTTTTTTGATTTCAGACATAAAGTTTTCCGATGAAATACGCCATGCAGCTGAAACTGCGGGGAAATATCCATATCGGTTGCTTGGTCCGAATCGGGAGTCACCATCTACCCTTAACACACTGCTTAATATATATCGATCATCATAAACATAATGTATATTTCCGGTATAGGAGAGAGTTCTTGTTCTGACCCTTTCTGAAGATGCTCCGTTAGAAAATCCATCATTGGAGGGGTCAGTGAAATAAAATGAAGGCAGTCCGGAGCGTGAAAATGCAGCGAAGGTTTCGTATTTATCATAGCTCGATACCTGTCCAAGTACCATTAGATTGTGCTTTTCTCCAAGTTCAGGTGTATAAATCAATTTATTATAAGTCTGTATGATACTCTGGTTAAGATCTTGGTTATAGGCTTTATTCATATCTGAGTTTCCAAAAGGAACTCCGGTAGCACTTTGAGGCAAAAGTCTGGAATAATTTTTAGCTGTAACATCAAAAGAGACATTGGCATAATAACTCAGTCCTTTGAGCAGATCGTATTGCAAGGTAAAATTGGTCAAAATACGATCTGTATTTTCATTATTTATACCATCCATAGCCATGGCTACAGGGTTAGGATAGTTCTGGCCGGATCCTTGAAGTGATGATTGGGGACTGAAATAATTGCCTGTTAGCATCCCGTCTGTATCATATTCATATATAGACATATGAGGAGCTTTTCTATAAGCCAGAGAACGAACCTGTTTGGTGGCATTCCAGTCCTCACCATCATAATAGTTTCTGTTTCTGTCTGAATTAGCATAGGAGAAATCGGTGGAAAGTTTCAATTTATTGGAAATATTGTAATCAAGATTAAGTCGAGTGGTAATTCGTGTCAGATCGGTTCCAATAGTGGTTCCAAGTTGATCGTAATATCCGACAGAGGCTCTGTACCTTGCTTTATCGCCACCACCGGCAACTGAAAAACTCAGATCGTTGGTATATCCGTTCTGAGTAACAGCATTCACCCAATCTGTGTTTTTATTGTAATTGTTATATAGGGAATAACTTGGATCATTAAGGTATTCGGCGGGAATAGTGGTGAGCCCGGCCGGATTGGAATTGAAACGTTCATCAAGCATAAGACGAACGTATTGATCGCCATCAAGCATAGGAAGGGGATCAGGTTCAAAAACATAAGTGTTTCGATAATCGAGGCTAAATTGAGTCTTCTTTTTAACGCCTCTTTTACTGTTAATTATTATGACCCCATTAGCTGCTTTGGAACCCCATACCGCGGTAGCTGCAGCATCTTTAAGAATTTGAATGGATTTTATGTCTGCGGGAGAAATGTCAACCAGCGAGCCGAAATCAGAAACATCGGCATCCTGAAAACTAAAGTTTGACCCGATGTTTGTTTCATAGGGAACTCCATCCAAAACAATTAATGGAGTACCTTGTCCATTTAGAGAGGTTGTCCCCCTGATTTTTATCGACATTCCGGCGCCCGGATCCCCTGAACTGAAGCTTACGTCAACACCGCTAATCCGGCCTTGCAGGGCTTCAGAAACAGAACTTGTTGGTATATCGGAAAGCTCACTCATGTCGATAGTAGCCACAGAGGTTGCCAGATCGCGAACGGCAACTTTGGAGAGCCCATCGCCTGCATTTGTTCTTTCAGCAGTTACCACAACTTCATCCAGCATTGAAGTTGAAGAAGAAAGAGCGATGTTTATAACCTGATCTGCCCGGGTTTCAATTTCCTTAAAGTTATAGCCTATATATGAAAATCCGAGCTTCACCGGATCACCGACAACTTTGATGGTAAAATTTCCTGAAATATCGGTAATGGAACCGTTTATAAACCGGTTTGATTTATCAATTTGCATTACCGTTGCTCCGATTAAGGGTTCGTGGGTAATTGAATCGGTAATAACACCTCTTACAATCTGAGCCTTAGCAGTAGTTGAAAATCCACTGATAATTAAAAACGCGATGAATAAAATTTTAATTCTCATGTTTAAAGGTAGTTATGGTTAAAACAAGGCAAGCTTATCGACAACATGAATAGCTCCGTTTGAAAATATCATATTGGTATTACTGTCAGAAATAATGTCGATTTTGTTATTGAGCTTATCTGTGATGGTAATCATATCACTTCCGGCTTCAACTGTTATTTTAAGTCTTATCCCATCCTCTTTGAATCCTGTTCCATATTCCGTGGGAATAATAGTATCATCAGTGAAAATTACCTTTTCATAAATCAGCTGATAGAGTACGAGCTTGTTATAATCGAATGTTGTTTTATTTGCATCTATAGGTATATAGCTTCCTTTAATTGCATTTACGGCATCATCGGTAGGCACTAACATTGTTATCCCGGCGATATTAGGAAGCGTTTTCAAGTTTTTGTTTCCATCAAGTAAACCGGCACTATCGCAAAGAGCAAAGAATTCAGTATAGTTTCCTTTTAAGGCATTTAAATAATCTTCAATAGTAGAATCCTTTAAAATCGTAAGGTCGGTATCGGTTTCAAAAACGACACCGTTAATGGAAGAACTGGTATTTAGAATGGGTGATTCTCCAAAAACCCCTTTGATAGTTCCATCGCCAATCCGTAAATAACTTCCGTTTTTTGTTTTAATAAAGGATTCCTTAATTCCATCCACTTCTTTTCCCGTAATACTGATGAAGCTCTTAAGAAATTCTATAATATTATCATTGCTTAGCTTTCCATTATTCCGGTATATTTTATCGTCTGTAAAATCTATTGGGTCACCCGGGTCGACAACAAAACCCATTGAAGTAAGTTTATCATCATTTAAAACTATAGCAACATGATTAATCTCGGGTTTAAAAAAGGATCTGAACTCGCCCGATAATTCAAGCATCAATGTGAAAATGGTATACGAAGGATTCTTTATAATAGGTCCGGAAACTGTTGAAAAGGCATTAGAATTAATCGGCTCGTCAACACCGTAAATTAAGGCATTGGATGAAATATCAACGGATGTAATACCATTGCTCATATCAAAAAGAATAGGATCTGAGAAATCATTTGTTTCATCCTCAGCCCCGGCAAGCGTGGTTGGGAAAAGTTTTTTATTTGCAATCAGGTGAGCTTCAACAAAATATTTTTTAATAATATTTGGTACATCATCGATTCCTCCATAGGCTGAAAAATTATCGCTAAAATACTTTTCTATCGCTGCATTTACAGGTACAAATGCAGTTCCAAAAACATGATAATACCCATCAGGTGCATTATCGGGTGTTTTTTCAAAGGACATATTAAAGTTTAAAGCGTAATTCTTTTTAAACAATGAGTCGTATTCAGTATTGCTTAATGAACGCGAAGCATCATAATTGTATCGAACAAAAGTTGAGGCCAAATCCGAAAAAATGGAGAAGTCGGGATTTTCTTCAATCACCTTGTCTGCCGTAGTTCTGGGATTAAGGACCTTATCAACAATATAATAAAAACCATTCTCCGAACTATTTTCATCCTGAATTATACCCGCCCTGTCTATATTGTAACCCGTATAAGTGGAGCCTGGAAAAATCGTTTCGTAATCTGAAGCGTCAAGTCCGTATTTTGTAAAGAAAGGGGTCGAAAAAAGAAGCAGAAAGGTATTGTCATAAGCAATATTTTTAGATCTTTCCTCACTTATGGGAGGGATATACACGCTGGGTGTGCGGAAATTTTGTGTCATTTCGACCCACCAGTTAAACGAAGTTTTATTTACAATCTTCGAAGAATCCCACATAAACTGCATGGTATGATATTGAAGCAAAGCAAGTACTTCGTCTTTATCAAGCTGATCGATAGAATTAATGCTTTTCTCTGTGTAATATTCTGTGAATGCCTCGTCTGTGGGAACAAATACAGTAAATGTCAATCTTGAATTAAGGTATGTATCGTAATCGACATATTCTGCAGCTTTAACAAATTCTTTAAATTCCCCTGTCGATTTTATTTGATCGAATAAAGGTCCTTTTAGCCATTCAGGCCTTTCATAATATCTAGTTTTCTCTTTTTCACAAGCACCCAAAAAAATTGCCACGCCCGCAATAAGAATTAATAATTTTTTCATGACCTTTAGTTTAACTTCTTCAGAACAGTAAAATGTTCTGTCGTTGGTTTTATGTAAATGTTAAAAGAACAGTTGCCAGAATATTCGAACGGCAAATTATTTATGATGCTAATTTATTTATGATCATCCGTAGAATAAAATAATGTGCCACTACTTAAACTCGCCAATAAAAAAAAGTATGTACTTCATGACTACTTCAAATTCTTTAAACAACTGAAATACAGCGCTTAAAATAACTTTATTAATTTTTATGCCAGAGATGATTATATTCAAAAAAGCATTGTTTTCAATTAAAGTTAGAGTATTTTTGTATGTCATGAATGGATATTGAACGCTTCTTGTTGTAAGTAATTATTTCCATTTTTAATAGTATCCAGGTTTCAAGGGAATAAATAGACTCTCTGTTTTTAACCAGCTAAGACTAAAAAGATCTCCTATGAAAAAAATTATCCTGTTACACTCAATATTAATTCTTTTAATAATTAATGTTGGAGCAGACGATCTCGTAATTAAATCGGTAGGTAATCCATTTGTAACAAACTATTCTTATTCAGAATATAAGGCTGAAAAGCAAAACTGGGATATAACAATTGGCAGAAATGGCTTAATATATTTCGCAAACGGCCCTCTTTTAGAAGCAGGGACAAATTATTGGAATCGTTATTATTTACCAGGCGGGAACAGGTTACGGAGTGTTTGTTCATTGGACGATAATAGCATTATGGTGGGAGGAAATGTTGAAATCGGAGTTTTTAAGCCAGGTGAGCTGCCGGGCACTTTGAAATATAAATCTTTAATGGATAGGTTGGATTCATCTTTTCACTCATTTGGAACCGTGTGGCAAATATTTCCTGATAGTAATTATATACTGATTCGTGCCGGTAGAGCTTTATTTAAATATGAAAAAGATACTATTACTCCTATTATTTTTGGTAGAATTGTGGATTATGCCAAAGTTGTTAATAATACAATTATCGTTAGAATTGTAAATGAAGGATTGGGATATTTAAATAATGGGAATTTTGAATTATTTCCCTTTGGCCAGGATTTTTCACTTACTAAAGTTGTAAGTGTTGAAGCTATTGGTGAAAATGATTATCTCATTTTTACAGATGACAAGGGCGTTTTTATTACTGATAAAAAGACTATACAGCCCTATTCCATCCTCAATGATAAAAATCTGATTGAGAGCCAGATTTTTAGGGTTATTTTTCTTCAGAATAAATATTTTGTCATAGGTACTGTTAAAGATGGCTTGTTTATCTATGATTTGAAGGGAAAACTGATTCAGCATTTGAATCGTGAAAACGGATTGCAGAATAACACAGTCATTTCATTGCAGGCAGATAGTTCAAATAATTTATGGTTGGGGCTTGATAATGGGATAAGTTATGTGGAGCTAAATTCATGCATCTCAAATCTTAATTCGGAGAACGATATCGGTACAGGCTATGTGTCCAAATATTTAAATGGGAAATTATATTTTGGTACTAATCAAGGGCTTTTTTATACCGAATGGGACTCGGCAAATCCTGATAAGAATGTCAATAAAACGATTTACAGTGTTAAAAATACTTCTGGTCAGGTATGGTCTCTGTTCTCTCAGGGTGACATATTGTATTGTGGTCATCATAAAGGACTTCTCCGAATTGATAACAATTCAGGAGTGTTAGTAAATGAAGTTGATGGTTGTTGGCAGATAGACTCACTTTTATGTGCGCCGGGATATTTTCTGGAATCAACCTATAGGGGTTATTATTTATTAAAACTGAATAAAAAAGGAAGCTTGATCAGTAGTAAGAAGTTGGATTATATTCCTTTAAACAAAAGTATTTACTTTCTTGAAGATAGAAATGGATTTATTTGGATTAAAACCTTTAAAAATGAGATTTTTCGATTTACTATTGATCCAAATAGTCTTAATGTAAAGGAATTAGTTGAAATGACCAGTTATAAAGGACTTCCCAGTTTCTCCAGGGTTAATATTGTTGGAAATAAAAATCTGGTATATATTTCAATTAGTGACGGGATTTATAGTTTTAATTATGCCAAGGATCTTTTTGAAAATAATGCATTTTATGATCAAATAATAGGTAAAGGTGAGGTTTGTCGTGAATTCTTCGAGGATAATTATTCCAGAACATGGTATGTAAATAATAAGGAAATAGGATATTTTTCCATGAACCATGGAAAAGCAGAAAAGGTAAATCTTCCTTTCAATAGAATTGTCAGTATTTATAAAAATTCAAATGCAAGAATAACAGTTATCGACAAAGAGGATGTGCTCTTTGGGGTTGATCAGGGATTTTTTCATTATAAATGCTTATGCAATAATATATCTGAAAAGGATTATCACACATATATTGTTAATATTGTGACCCCCTCTACCGCGACCAAATGGTATAAGAGTGATTCCTTTCAACCTAAAATTCCAGTGTATAAAAACAAAAAGAATGCAATTGAATTTACATTTACTTCTGATTTTTTTGAAAGCCCCCATGGCGTATATTATCAATATCAACTTGTTGGATTTGATGATGATTGGTCGGAATGGTCCCAAAAAAATTCCAAGGAATATAATAATTTGTTCGAAGGTAGATATCAGATAAAAGTCAGGGCCAGAAACGGTTTCGGAAATGAGAGTGAAACAGCATCATTCTCATTTATGATAAGTCCGCCTTTTTATCGTACCATCGCAGCTTATTTATTCTATCTGGTTTTACTTTTTATAATCGTTATTATTTTGCGGAAAATCAGAATGAACAGGATTGAATTTGAGAAAAGAAAAATACTGGCTAAAAAGCAGCTCGAAATTGAACAGAAAAAGAAAAAATATGAAGAGGAACAATTAATTGCAAAACAAAAAATTTCGGAACTTGAAAAGGAAAGATTACAACAGGATCTTTTGCATAAGACGAAAGAACTCTCAAATTCAATGCTAAATATTCTTCACAAGAATGAAATTTTTCTCGGGCTTAAAGATGAAATGCAAAAACTATATCTCGAAAAGAATCTTCCAAAAAGGGATACAAGTATAAGAAAATTGATTCAGGCTATTGATAATGAGGTAAGTAGCAAGAGAGATTTGGAAATCTTTGATTCAAACTTTACTGCAGTTCATGAAGATTTTATTAGAAAGCTTAAAGAGGAATATCCCGAGTTGAATCAAAATGATCAACGACTTTGCACTTTTCTTAAAATGAATAAAACTACAAAGGAAATAGCTTCCCTGATGAATATGTCAACAAGAGGAGTGGAAACAAGCAGGTACCGTTTGAGAAAGAAGATGGGGCTTGACAGAGAAGCGAATTTATATGATATAATTTTGGAAATCTGACAGGGGGAGTCAATTATACTCCTTGTTTTGAGAGAAATAGCTTTTGATGTTAACTTATATCCTTTGCCTTACCTGCTTCTGAGTGAACTATATTAAACGGCGTTAAACTTTGATACACAATAATGTATTTACATACAGACATACTCAAATTTATACGTCAACTTGTCTTTGAACTTTCATGTATTCTACAAAAATGAATGAGTAGATTTATTAAAACTCTTTACTCATCCCTCTGAATACCTGCAACTTAAAAGTCATGACGTATATTGTACGTAGTAATATTATTGCTATGCGTATAATACAAGTATGCTTCAATTTGTGATAAATTCCAGATAGTTTTATTTTGCGTTTTGATTAAAAGACCTACTAGGACTAACCAAATATTTGTACTCATGAGAAATCTTTTTTTAATAGTAATTTTCGTTACTTTATCTTGCTCAATAAGCTCTAAGGAGGATAACAGAAATTCTGAAAATAGGTATCAATTTATTGATAATCTGATTTCTATTGAAGCAGAGAACTTTAGTGCGTGCCATGGTTGGTCTGTAAAGAACTTTTATACTGGAGTGGGCATTTCTCCTGATAAAAACAGCAATTCAGACAGCTCTTTTGTTCAGTATAATTTGAATATTGAAAAAGGAGGAATATATAGTTTTTTCTTTTTGGGGAGTCTGAATAGAAACAATACCGCCACCGATAATATTTTTACCATCAGCCTGGTAAATGAGGATACAAAAGATCAGATAAATGAATACCTTGCCCTCCCTCCATCGAATACCCTGATTTGGTCAAGTCTATCTTTCCCGGAGAAGCAAAAAGTGAAACTGACCATAGAGAACTCCGGTAGGTATATCCTAAAAATTAGTGATTCAGAAGGAGGTAATTACTATTTGGATAAGTTTGTCCTTGCTCTGGATAGCAGTTATTTCCCCTCAGGAACAGGTCCGGTTCAAACATTGAATATTGACTCTCAATTTCCACGGAATGACATTGTTATACCGCCCAGTTGGGCCTTTGGTGTATTATATGGGGGATATACCGATCAACAGGAAAGTCTGTCCGTAATTGATTCATTAACAAAGGGAGATTACCCTATTGATGCCTTTTGGATTGACTCCTATTTCTGGGATTTCAATTCAGGGAAAGGTCCAAAGGGATATATTGATTTTATTGGTGATACTATGGCTTTCCCTGATGTCGAATATATGTGGTCAAAATTTGAGGAAAAGAAGATAAAGGCGGGGATATGGGTTTGGAACATGATTAATGAAAAAGGTAACGAGGAAGTTTTTGAAACATTTAAAACTAAAAATTATTTCTCAGACATCTCTGATAATAAAAACAGCTGGCATAATGCAAGCAAGGATACAAGGACTGGAAGTATAGATTTTTCAAATCCGGAGGCTGCAAGTTATTGGCAGAAATGTCTTGAACCGTTTTTTACAAAAGGCTTAGATTTCCTTAAATTAGATAATTCATCTGATATTCCATATTGTGAAGCAGCTTTTTCAGCTACCGGGGAAATGGGTAAGGAAACCGAAGGAAGAGGATTTATACTGGCTCATGTTCATTCCACTTATGATTACAGGCATAAGCAATATCCTGCTAAATGGACTGGTGACGCAAAAATTTGTTGGTCTCAGCCCGACTATCCCAATATGGAAGTTTACGCTATGGGCGGACTTAAGGAAAACATTGCTATGATAGCTGATCCAAAAAGAACAACTTACGAAATACCTTTCCTTACTCATGATGCGGGTGGATATGATTATTTTGGCAGCACAGAGCAATCGGATGAATTGTATATGAGATGGATACAGTTTGCATCAATGAATACAATGATGACCATATTTTCAACCGCAAAAAATCCTACCAGAAATCATCCATACCGATATCCGATAGGTGTTAGGGATAATTTCAAAAAATATACACACTTGAGGATGCAATTATTTCCATACATATATTCCTATGCATTAAATACTCATCTTACAGGGAAGAAGATGGTTCAGGGAGATGGGGTACATGAGCAACAATATCTATTTGGAAATGAACTGCTTGTGGCGCCGGTCTATCAAAAAGGAATTACAAGGCAAGAAGTTTATTTCCCGGAAGGTGAGTGGTATGACTTCGATACTGACGAACTCTACCAGGGTAATCAAACTTTAAGTATTGATGCTCCTGTTGAAAAGCTTCCATTGTTCGTGAAAAAAGGAGCTATATTACCAATGAGACATTATGCAAGAGCCATTGAACTAGGTAATAATGATACCCTTGTTGTACATGTTTATCCATCAGAAGTAAAGACTATTTTTTCATTGTATGAAGATGATGGTATAAGTAATGACTATTTGCAGGGTATTTATGCAACAACTAAAATGTCTGTGATAATGAAGGAAAACAAGCTTGAGTTTACCATTGAACCTGTAGTTGGAAACTATTCAGGAATGAATCCAAACAGGAGTTATCAGCTTAAGTTTCATAATATTTCTACACCAAAAACCGCTAGTGTAAATGGAAAAATGATTCTGGAAACCGGAAATAATGAATCTTTCAACTATCTTGATTCAAAAAAAATCTTAACAGTATTTTTTGGTTCAGTAAAATCTGAGGAATCAAAAATAAATATATCATATTGAAATTCATGCGAAAAGCACTCATTCTTTGCTTCCTGTTTTTGTATGCAGCTCTATTGAGTTTAATAGCACAGGATGACCCACTGTGGGATAATCCTGCTGGGAATAGCTGGGCTGCAAATTTTAAAACCAATATCCTTATTTCAAGCAAGGATAGTAGTCTTCAGAATATGATTTTTTTTGAGGCAGAAGGTGATAAACCTCAGCCATTAATTATTTCCCTTCATACATGGAGTGCTAATTATACCCAGAACGATCCCATTGCAGAAAGAGTAGCAAATCTAAATTGGAATTATATTCATCCCGATTTCAGAGGTGCTGCAAATACACCACAGTCCTGTGGGAGTAAATTTGTGATTTCAGATATTGAAGATGCTATAGATTTTGCTTTGAAAAACTTTCCTGTTGACAAAGACGAAATTCACATTATTGGAGTTTCCGGCGGGGCTTATACGGCTCTGGTTTCTTATTTGAAAGTAAACAGACCAGTTAAAAGTTTTTCAGTGTGGGTTCCTATTTCTGATCTGGAGAGTTGGTACTGGGAATCGTGGGGAAGAGAAAATAAATATGCATACGATCTGATTAAAATTAGCGGATCAGCAGATTCACCTGATTTTTCAGATTTGAGGGCCAGATCACCAATGTATATGGATGTTTGTCCTATATTACATAAGGATTCCAGGCTATCTATCTACACTGGTATCCACGATGGTTATGAGGGTTCTGTCCCTATTACTCATTCTATCAACTTTTATAATAGACTCATTTTAAAGAGGGGAGCTAATCGGAAGAAAATTGTTGGTGAAAAAGAGATTATTTCCCTGCTTACTAAAAGATGTAATCCTGAATTTGACAAAGAAATTAATATTGGAGACAGGAAAGTTCATTTGTTAAAAACCTACAAAAACATTACACTTACAGTTTTTGAAGGTGTGCATGAAATGCTCCCCGATGTAGCCATCCAATCAATAATAAATGAAAAATAGAATGTTCTTATCAACAGAAATAAGGAGATTATTGACAGGAGTTTTAATGGTTTTTATTCTTCAAATAAGTTATTCTCAAACCATTATTGTCATCGGTGACTCGAATACCGCCATGGAGAATTCCTGGTTGAAATTCCTTGGAGATTCACTTCCTGATATAAATTTTGTTAACCGTTCTATTTCGGGTAATACCATTGGTTTTGATAATAACGGTCAGCCCCAGTTAAATACCCTTAAAAACATTAATAAATACTTGGGTAATGCGAATGATAGTTCATGTAACGCTCCTCCTGCACTCATTATAATAAGCCTGGGGACGAACGACTGCAAGAAAGTATTCGAAGGGAGAGAGGCGGAAGTCGTAGGGAATATGAATTCTCTCTTAAATGTAATTACTGATTATTATTCGGATGGATACATGATTCCAAAAATACTTATAATATCCCCACCCCCGACAAGTGCAGACGATATGCTGGCTGAAAAATATAAGGGTGCAGATTCAAGAGTTGAATTACTCACAGAAAAATTCAGCCAAATAGCAGAGTCTAACGGGATTGATTTCCTTGACATTTACCATAGCCTTAAACCCGTTTTCCCCTACCTTACATTGGATGGAATCCACCTTAATAGGGAAGGCCAGATAATTCTGAGTAGAATGGTTTTAGAATACCTAAAGCAGAATATATCGGATTCTTTGTAAAAAGCACTTGTAAAAAGCTGATAACAAAAGGATAATAAGAAAATTATTAGGAGTTCTAATGATATTGGATGCATTATTATTTTTATTCAGAGGAAAATCAACTCATGCAATTTTTCCTAAAGAATTAATTCCTGTAACAGCACTGTTTCTTTTTTTGTTTATAAGGAATTAATGTTGTCCGGTATAACTCATCTAATCTGAAAAGACTGCTTCGCTACAATCGCAATTGCGAGCGTAGCGAAGCAGGCTCATATTTTTACACTATTGATAAGGAATTTCAAAATTATACAAATTAAGGAGCATAAAAAAACCTGAAGCATTATCGTGCTTCAGGTTTTTTTTCAGAGTAGCGGAGTGCTAAGATAACTTTCGTATTACCACTCCAATAAACAATAAAACCTATACTACTACAACTAACTAAAAACTATTTTTTAATAAACTTCTTTACGGTTGTATTACCAAATTCATCAGCAATCTTAAGGGTATAAACACCCGATTTCAGTTCTGCTGCACTGAACGAAAGTTTACTTTCCCCGTTTGCGTTGAAATTCACCATTTCTGAGCCGATGATATCATAAACCCTTATGGAAGTAATTCTGTGAGAACTTGATACTGTCAATTCCTCTGATACCGGATTTGGATAAATACTGATGTTGCCTGCAAAGTTTCTTTGTACAGCATCACCATTATCGGTGAATGAAATGGTTAAAGGATAGCCGGTTTCTGGAAGATTAAATGCGACATCATCACCTCCGGAAACCAACACCCCGTCAGCGTAAATGTCATACACATGATCACCAAAAGGAAGCTCACTGAGAGCAATTGTCCATACATTGTCGCTGGCAGTTTCATCACCATTTGTGCCATCGTCGTATAATTGAATCATATTCCCACTATTATTGATATCAATCTTATAATCGGTAGCGCCGGTATTGACATTTGTTACTTTGAACATAACTTCATGGGGTTCAAAATCCAGATTCACGGTTACCTGATTATTTGATTCAGGAACTGTAAATGGAGCATCCATGCCATTTGAAATCTGAACATCATCTACAAAAACATCGTATGTGTGATCTCCCACTGCCATTCCTTCAACAAGAACTGACCAGATTCCATCTGCTGCTGCCACATCGCCATTCGTTCCATCATCCACCAGATTCAAAGCTGTTTCACTACCATCGAGATAAATCTTAATACCAGTTGGAACTGCTCCGCTAACTGTTACTGTTAGAAGTGTATTAACACTGTAATTATGATAAATATCCGGACCCTTAATATTATCGTAATACCATTCTTCACCCGCCTCGGCATCTGTATTATCAAACACAACAACCATTCGGTTATAATAATTGTCTCTTAAAGGCAATTGGCCACCGGTAAGGGCGTCAAAACTTAGTTCAGCCCAAACTCCAGGGGTAGTGTATTCAGCAAAGATTTTGCATTGTGTTGACGTATTACCTGCTTTTTCTAGTTGAATACGTGCCCTTCCAATTGAATCGGAGTAAATCATCATGGTAAAGATGGATCCGTCTGAAAAGTCAATAGTGCCGGGCAGATCCCAATATATACTGTGATAGGTTACTGAACCTGTGTAGAATAAGGCGACACTATCTGAAACATTTATTCCAGATGGGTTTGGATTATCCCTTACTCCACCGTATATGGCACCTGCGCTTCTTACAGGTGAAGGGGTTACGGTCTCAAAATCAGCATAAGTGTAGACAGGGCCAGGAGAATTTAAGACTGGGCCTCTCAAATTATCAAAATACCATACTTCACCTGCATCTTTATCTTTATCATCAAAGATAACAACCACTCTTGACCAGGTGTCATCCATTAGCGGATCTCCGATATTATCTGTAGCAGGATCGAATGTTAGTTCTTTCCATACTCCGGGGGTGTCATAAGGAACAGACAACTTCATTTTTTGCGTTACACCAGCTTTTTCAAATTGAAGTTTAACATTTCCGATGGAATCAGAATATACCATCATTGTGAATTTCTCTGTTGCACTAAAATCGATGGTTGAAGGTAAATCATAATAAATTCCTGACCATGTATCGGTACCAGTCAAGGATTTAGCTGTACTAGTGGTTGAATTGATAGTGTCAGTTTTAGGATTATCCACCACACCTTCATAGCTTGCTCCCTGGAAACCTATGAAATTCTGCCGTTTTATTTCCGAGTTAAAATACAATCTTGGTTCTACTGTTGGAGGAGGAGGATATTGATCAGGACCGGTAAATTCATCAAAATACCATTGTTCACCAGCCAATGCAACGCCTTCGTTTATATTAAACAATACTGCAGTAACTTTCTTATCGTACAATGCTTTGGAAACAGTCCATGTTATTTTTTCCCATGCTCCGGGAGTAGTATAAGGCATATCTAACTTTCCTTCTGTGGAAGGATTTAGGGTTTCGCCTTGTACCTGAATCCTGATTTTAGTTGAAGATTTTGTTGGATGATAAACCATCAAGGTAAAAGTACCGTCACCTTTACTTAAATCAAGAGGTTGGGCAAAGGTATATTTTATACCGTCCCAGGTATTAGAGCCTGTTGTAGTCATACCTACGCTATCGGAAGGGTTAACAGCATCCTTTAAAGGATTTGTTTTAACACCGTTAAATTGGGCATTTACATTAACTAAAACAGGATTAGTTTCAACATCACCTTCAAAGTCAAAATATAATCCTTCTGGTTTTGGAGGAACCTCAGGATACTGATCGGGGCCTCTAAAGTCATCGAAATACCATTGTTCACCAGCGAGAGCGGCTCCTTCATTAATGCAAAATAGTACTGCAGTAACCTTATTGTCGTAGAGAGCCTGAGATACATTCCAGGTAATTAGTTGCCATTCCCCTGGTGTTGTATAAGGCATATCCAATTTTCCTTCGGTACTCGGATTAAGGGTTGGCCCCTGTACCTGAATTCTGACTTTGGTTGATGCTTTGGTAGGATGATATACCATAAGTGAAAAAGTCCCATCGCCCGCACTAAGGTCCAGTTCATTAGCAAATGTATACTTAAATCCATTATATGTTGCCGCTCCGGTGGTGGTTATACCAACACTGTCAGTCCTGTTTGGGGCAGTTTTAGATGGGTTAAGTACTACGCCACCATAGCTTGTGCCATAATCAACAAAGGCAGGGTTTGTTGCCACTTCACCTTCGAAGTTAAAATAAGAAACGGGAGGGGGAGGGGCATACTGATCAGGACCTCTGAATTCATCAAAGTACCATTGCTCTCCTGCAAGTGCAGCTCCCTCGTTAATACAGAACAAAACCGCGGTAACTCTATTGTCATAGAGCGCCTTTGGCACATTCCATGTAATTTTTTGCCATTCTCCTGGAGTTGTATAGGGCATATCCAGCTTTCCTTCAGTACTTGAATTCAGTGTTGAACCTTGTACCTGGATTCTGATCTTGGTTGAAGCTTTAGTTGGATGATAAACCATAAGTGAAAAGGTCCCATCACCAGCGCTTAGATCAAGTGCCTGGTCAAAAACGAGCTTGAAGCCATTGTAAGTTGCGGAACCGGTAGTAGTGAGACCTACACTGTCTGAGAGATTCGGATCTGCTTTATGAGGATTGTCTTGAACTCCGCCATAAATTGTGCCATAATCTGTAAAGCTGGGGTTTGTAGCTACCTCACCTTCAAAATCAAAGTACAACCTTGGCTGCGCAAAACTAATAACCGTAAAGGTCATTATTAAGCTAATACCTAGTAGAATTTTCTTCATGATTTTTTTGAATTTAATTAGTACTATATTTTAGTTGGTTGAAAAAATTTCATTTTGAAATACTGAAATTTAAATAGGCTTGTTAGGCTATGTCTAAATTAGAATATGTAAAAATTAATTGAAAATAAAGGGTCACTACAAATACTCGTCAGCAATTTTTATTTTTACTTCATGGCTACGTCAGTTATTGTATTTTACTGAATATCATTATTATACAATAGGTTAATTGATTCTTAAATGATATTTGAATGATAAAAATGAAGTAATGAGTAATTAATGGCAATCAATCCACCATAATGAAAGTTGAGATGGAATTCAGATAAAATATAGTATCGATTTCCCTTATTAAAGCATGATTTTTTTATTGCCTAATGAGTTTTGTCCAATGTAGCCATCTTCCTTTTTCATCTTCATGGCTTACTACATATAAGCCTGTCACCAAGGAAGACATTTCAATTTGAATACTTTCCTTTCCGGCTGGAACAGGGATGATCAGGATTGTCTGCCCACTAATTTTGGTTATTCTAATAAATGTCTGACTTGGTTCTGCCACATCAAAGGCCACATTAATTGAGGTCTGACAAGGGTTGGGGTATATGTTAAATTTTGTTTGTTCAATTAAGGGAATATCTGTTGTTGTTGAAAAGAACATCCGGGGGGGATTGGCATCCGACTCCTTGCTATTGAAAGCCAAGGCATCGTATTCATTTATATCCAGCCCTTTAAGGATAAAGCTCAGATTTCGGACATTATTTGCAAATTGACCATTGATAAAACCAGTAAGATCCCAATGATACCATGCTTCCGGATTTGATACCTTAGATATAGCTAATGCACCGCTTGCCGCATCCGGTTTGGATGTCCAATTTATATCCGCTTCAGACCAGATTGCTGATCCTGCAGATAAAACCTGAACTCTGCAATTTACAGGTGAACTTCCATACATTTCAAGCCATGCTCTTTCAAAATAAAGAGGAGCTTCTCTTAAATCGAATTGGAGATAGGTTTCACAGCTAAGGTCAATGCTTGCTGAGCGTTTAACCAGAAGCTCCTGAATATTAGCACTTCCATAATTTATATTTTCGTATATTCCATCTTTTACGTAAGCATCTTGTATCGCGGGAAATATCCAATCACGGTCTTCAAAACTTATAATCTCCGTTCGAAAAGGAAAGTTTGCCGTTGCTACATGTCCTTTTCCATCTCTGGCAAAAGCATAAACCCTAAAATTCTTATGGTTGTGTTCCTCATTAAAAACTAAATTTGCCGTATTTCCATCCTGGTTTACCACAATTCCGGGAAGGGCATTGAATGTGGCTCCGGGAATAGTCATTACACCTTCAGTGCCTGTTTCGGGTAATACAAGGAATTCATAATTCAAAGAGTCGTCTTCAGGGTCGGTTGCGATAACTTTTATCGTATTATTATTGGAATATTTCAGGACAAGACTTTTTTCAGGCCCCATATTATTCAGGCTGATTGATGAAATTCCCGGTGCACGGTTTGTATTCCATTCCTGAGTCCATTCATATTGAAGTACATCAATCATTTCTGTAGTTTCAGAATTCACAAACAAGCCAAACCAGGTTGGAGTAGATTCTGTTTTGTATCCCCATAGAAAAGCATAGCTACCAAGGCATTTTCCATCATATGCTAAAATGTACTGTTCATATCTTTGTTTAAATGAAGAAGCTTTTGCAGTACTGTTTTGTTCCAGGGGTGCGCCCCATGAGGTTTTGGCAACTTCCCAGGGACCATTCACCCCCCATTCTGTTACGATATAAGGTTTCTTGAAATTTGAAGCTGAAATTACATTGTAAACCGTTGAAATTCCAGCATAGGCATTTATTCCCAACATGTCAAGATCAGGAGCACGCTCTGCAATGGCATTTGCTTTGGTGGTACTTATTCCTGCAGTTACTGTCATTGTCGGGTGTTTACCGTCAACTTCATGTATCATTTTGGACAGATCGTTCACGGCATTCCAGACATTTAGATTTGTATAGGCCATATCGACCTCATTTCCAATTCCCCATGCGAGCAAAGCAGGATGATCCTTATAGGTCAGAACAACACTCTTGAAATTTGCTAATTGATTTGCGATAGCTGTCGCATTATTATAATCAAAACCATCTCTTTCTCTGCCTATCCATAGTCCCAGAGTTACGGTTAATCCTCTGGAATAGGCAGAGTCAAGTGTTGCTCTGGTAGAAGAACTTACTCCCCAAGTACGGATTGAATTACCCCCACGAGCTTTGAGTTCTGCCTGAAGATTATTGGTTTCACCAGCTCCTCCCTTTATAAAAAATGCTTCACCATCCCGTAACAATTCATATTTACCGGGAGAGGTCTCAATAATTTCAACCGGGATTGGCTGAGGAAATACTGATATATTATTAATCAATAATAATAAAAACAAAAATATCTTTTTCATGAATAGTTTTTTTTGAAAAAAGTTTTTCAGGTATGGAGGGGTTATAATAATTAATATTTTGTGTTTTGATCAATGATTTAACAAAAATATAGTAATGCTCTTACATGGAAAAAAATTCGCATACATCACTATTACGCCATATTTTTGTATAGTACTGCAAAAATACGCTGATACTCCAAATTCATTTCACTCATGATGACTAGAGGCTGATCTCGCAAACTCGGTTCTTGCAGAGCATATTATAGTCAGGCAGGTCATATTTTTGAAAGAATTCCCTGATAAATAATCTCAGAAATTATATATTTAACGATGACAGGATGTAAAGTAGCCGTTTTTCAGTAGGGTAAAATAAACGTTTACTCTTCTATTTTGAAAAGATTTGGATGGTAAATGAAGTATGAATGCAGTAATTTTATAAATCAGTGAAGTAATTTGTAAGTGGCAATTAATTTTTACTTCCGAAATCAAAATGGTAAATTTAATTCAAATTATTTTTAAAAACCTATCCTTTAAACCATGAGAAAAAATTGCCTCTTTTTACTCACAGCCTTTTTATTTAGTCTGTTACAGCCTCTTTATTCACAGCTTGATTCTGTACTTATTGATTTTGGAGCAGTGGCAATTGCATCTGCACAACCATGGAATAATGTTCCGGCTTATACGGTTTCAGAAGATGTGAGTCCTTTATGTAATGGTGATAATAAAATTACTCCTTACGGAATCAGAATAACAGACCGTTTTACCGGAGTAAATGAATCAGGGACCAATACACCAGCTGGTGTTTTGGGAATACCTGCGACGGCTAGTAGGGATAGTTATTTTGGTAATATTGAAATCTTTAGCAACTTAATTGAACCAACTGCTGCTGTGCGATTTAGTGGTTTAACCCCAGAAAAGGATTATACTTTCATTATGTATGCATCCCGCATGGGGGTTACTGATAACAGGGAAACTAAATACAAATTTGAGGGTAGTGTAACAGATTCAGTTTACCTTAATCCATCGAATAATGTGTCAAATTTTGCTGAAATATGCACACAAGGAAAACCCGATGGTACTTTGGATATCATAATTTCTCCTGGAGAGAATAATAACAATTCAAATCATTTTTATTACCTAGGTGCAATAAAAATTATTTATGCTGCAGAAGAGCCGCTGGCTTCTGAAATTAAGCTTAACTTACCTAATGGCGGCGAGGGTTGGTTTGTTGGATCGGAACATTTGATAAATTGGACGGGTATAAATCTGTCAGAAGAGGTTATGGTTTTATATTCAACAGATAAGGGATCCACCTGGTCAGAAATCGGAACAGTTCCTTCAACTCAAAAATCAATTTCCTGGATAATTCCGGATGTTGTGTCATCGGAATGTCTTATTAAAGTTGTTTCGGGTACCATTGATGATGCAAGTGATGGGACTTTTGCAATCTTAGATATTGCCGATCCGGCTATCATTATAATTCAACCAAATGGAGGGGAAAGCTGGATTACGGGAACAACGCAAATGATTAAGTGGACTCCTAACTTATTAACAGAGGACATTAGTGTTAAATATACGGTGGATAATGGAACAAGCTGGACGAGTTTGGCTACGGTAGCATCTGACTCAAGTTATATCAGTTGGACAATTCCTAATGAAATTTCTTCAGAATGTAGGGTTGCTGTTCAATCAGGAATATATGCAGACACAAGTTACTCCACCTTCAGTATTGTAGAACCGGTATGTTCAAATACTATTGTAGTTTTAGGATCATCAACGGCTGCAGGTACTGGAGCCAGTCCTGTTGATTCTGCCTGGGTTTGGAGATATTCAGCTGCCCTTAAGGCAATTAATCCGGACTATAATGTTGTAAATCTTGGACTGGGAGGCTATACTACTTTCCAGATCGTGCCTACAGGTACCACTTTTGAGCCTGGTATAACTGAAACTATTGATCAAAATCGCAATGTTACGAAGGCGATGACGTATTCACCCTATGCTATTATAGTTAATATGCCATCTAACGATGCCAAGAAATATACCGCTGCACAGACATTGGCTAATTTGAAATTGGTTTCTAATTATGCGCATGAGCGTGGTGTAAAAGCCTATATTGCCACTACTCAACCCAGAAATTTCACTGAACAAAGCCAGCTTGATATTCAGAAATTTCTTTCCACAGAAATTATCAATGTTTATCAGGAATATGGTATTGATTTCTGGACAGGAATTGCAAATGAAAATAATTGGATTTTACCTGCCCTTGACTCTGGTGATGGCGTCCATTTAAACAATAAAGGCCATAAAATCTTATTTGAAAGGGTGATGGAAAAACACATTACGAATAATGCCTGTGAACCTACCTCTGTGAATCCTCCGATTTTAGGGTCTTCAGAAGTTAATGTCTTTCCAAATCCTACAAACGATGAGTTTACCATGATGTTTACTACTGAATCAGATGCGAAAGTTGAAATCAGGTTTTATGATATTTCAGGCAGGGAACTTGGAAGTTCAACCAATAATATTGATTATGCAGGATCCCATAATCTGGTATTCTCGGGTAAGGAAATCTCTGGCAAAAGTTCAATGATTATTGCAGCTATTACAATAAATGATAGTCGTGGAGTTGTTGAATCGAGGAGGAAGATTGCAATAAGTAATAGATAGCTAATAATGGAAAAAATATTCAACCAGGGAATATTTTATCTGGCAGAATGTTAAAGAGGGTGGCTTTTAGGCTCACCCTCTTATTTATGATAATATTAAGTATTGTACGGTAAAATTGAGGGATTGCCGGACCAGACCAGAGGGTTACGGCGGAGCGAGCATTTTTGATGATGAAGTATTTATTCTGGATAGAAAAAAAGGGGAATCCGATATCCTTCGATGCATTGATTTAAATACAGGTGAGGAATGGTGGAACTTCTCCTATGAAGCTTCCGGGGAATTGCCTTATCCCGGTTCAAGAGCTGTACCCACAATTGATAAAAAACATATCTGGAGTGTGGGGCCGTATGGGGATTTATATTGTATCAACAAAAAATCACATCAGGCGGTTTGGAATATAAATATTGTGAAAGAATTTGAAGGAAAACTTACCAATTGGGGTTTTTCACAATCGCCAATAATATATAAGAATATGGTAATTGTTGCTCTACATGCTGAAAAAGCTGGGGTTACAGCTTTTAACAAACTTAGCGGTGAATTGGTATGGAAAAGTCGTCCACTAACCGGGATTAATTTCCACCCTTCACCTGCCATCGCAAATTTCGGAGGTGTGGATCAAATTATTGTTATCAGCTCATACGATAAAAAAGATTCTACCAAAACCAATGAACTTGTAGCCTTCGATGCGAATTCGGGTAAGGAATTATGGAAATACGAGGGGCTGCACTCTTTTGCTAATATTAATTCTCCGGTTGTGGTTGATGAAAACAAGCTTTTCCTAACCGACTGCTCATACAACGACAAATATGAACCAGTATCTATTTTGCTGGAAATTAAAAAGGAGGGTGATGAATTTAAAGTAAATGAGTTGTTTTTAACTGAAGAAGCCGGCTGTAAAATGCATCCTGCAGTATTCTTCGAGGATCACTTTTATCTGAACAGCAATAAGAGGCCGGAGCAAATGGCATGTTTAAATCTGGAAGGCAAAAATGTTTGGGCAAAGGATTCGGTTCCCGGTTTTGAAATGGGTGGACTGATTCTGGTCGACGGATTAATCATCAATCAAAATGGCAAAAACGGTGATATATATTTAATTGAACCATCACCCGAAGGCTACAAGGAATTAGGTAAAGCTTCCTTTTTTAACTCGGAAAAAACTCAGGCCTGGGCACCAATGGCTTTTGGCAATGGGAAATTGCTTGTTCGTAATCTGGAGAAAATGGTGTGTGTAGCCCTTCAGAATCCATAGTTGGGTGTGACTCTATTGCATATTAATGGAGGTATGATATCCCACTTCGGGTTAGTAACAAAAAAAAGCTGTCTCAATTCAGAGACAGCTTTTTTATAATCACTATTTTATAAACTATTTACTTACAAGAGCGTAACCCATAATGTCGCTAGCTTTAAAAGTAGTCATACTCTTATTAAGCATAACGTCATAAATCATTCCGTTAGCGCCATAGAGTAATGATTTTGCATCGTAACCTAACATTCTCAGATAAGCTGCTAAAAATGCACTGGTTTGACCGGTGTAGCAATATACAACAACTGGTTTATCAGTAGGCAGAGTCAGAAGATCGGCATCCAATTTAATGCTTTCTTTTGGAGTGTACTGAATAGCACCAGGAATGTGACCAGGATCGGTATAATGAGCTTCACTCCAGTAGTTAACGATATAATAATCATCTTTATTTGCGAAAACAGTAGCATTAGAAATGCTGGCTGCTGAAAATCCTTCAGTTAAAACCGCTTGTGCTCTTGCTTCAAGAATATCCTGACCGGTTTCAAAACCTGTTGAAAGAACGGGTAGACTTCCGGCTTCAGCTTTTGGTGCAGCAGTAGCTGTAAATTGGGTTGCATAGGTATTTCCTGCCGCAATGGTGGTCTTCCATTTTGATGCAGTAGCATCATTCCATGAGCACATCCCCCATTTAAGGTCATATACTTTATCATATCCCATTAATCTTAAAACTGAAGCAGCGAATCCTGCCGTTTGCCCTGTATAACAAACAATTGCTACCTTTGTGTAAGGAGTTAAATCAACTCCCTCGATGTGAGTTAAAATGTCAGCTAGCGCAACATTGTGTGCATTTGCAATATGACCTAAAGCAAAATCGGCAGCTGATCTGATGTCGATAATATAGGCCTGATTGGTGAGGTTTAAGGAATTTAAATCACTTGCAGTGATCATAGTTGGCATATCAGTATTTACAAAATCTTTCATTAATGGAGAATCTGTTGACTCAAGATATTCAACCAATACTTCCGCTTCATTAACCGTAGTTTCGTCTTTTTCGCAACCTGTTATCATAAAGGCTGTGAAAAGAATACTAAGCAGATAAATTCTAAATTTCATCATTGTTTTAATTTTTATTAGTTATACATTATTTAATTGTTATCTGAGATTGATTATTTTGTCCATGAACCAGGTAAAGCACCATCAACAGTCATAAATGAAGTCGCTCCTTTTTCCCTATCCAATAAATCTTCTTCGAAAAGATAAAGCTCTTTATTTACCAATACCCCTGATTCGTTTCTGATGTGACAATTGGAGGAGCATGAACCGCCTTGTTCTACTTCGGTTCTGGAAGTCCATTTTAAAATATTATGAGGTGAGGTATAATTATAGGTTGGGAAAGCATCAAAGTTTGCATATTCAGGAACGTCATATTCCTTCCAGTTATCGGGCGCTCCAAGAGTCCTTCTTACCAAAACTAAATCGAAACCTGTTTTAATGTCGGGGATTGGATTTTTTGCAATTTTGAAATCCATATAGGATGGAATACGTGCCCCTTCACCGTGGATATGGCAGCTTCCGCAATTATTATAATCCTGTGAGTGACAAACCTGACAGTTGAAATCGCCCATATGCATGGAATGGTAGGTATTATCGGTGGCAATATCAGTGTGACAATCTTCGCAATCGGGTAGTTCGGTATATGCATATCTTTGATCTACAGGCTCACCGTGACCATGCAATTCAGCTCCATCATGACACGCGGTGCAGGTAAATCCTAATTTTGAAAGATGAACATCTGGTAAAGTTCCCGAAGCAACACCCAGATATGCGTGTCCGCCTCTTGATGTATGACAGGTTACACAAACGGTTAACATATCGGGCTGCTGTGAAAAATCATGACCCTTTGCTAAACCACCACCGCCAATAGGAGGACGCACCACGTGGCAATTTCCACAGGTACCATGACAAGTGGCACAATTAGCATTATAACCTTCAATTTGATGTGCAGGAAGTAAATCAAACTCTTCCGGACCTGCTAAACCGCTGCGAATAGTAACTTTTCTTTTCTGACCCGTTCCGTGGTGCAAACTGGTTGTGAAATTCTCAGTAATAGCAGAGTGGCATGCGCCGCACTTATCCTGATATTCCATTGAAGGATGTGCAATAAACTCTCCTGAATGAGCTAAAGTTTTATCTTTTGCTTTGTCATTCCCATTATGACAACCGGCGCATCCTATTCTGTAATGCCCTGATTTCTGATAAGCTTCATATCCCGATCCACCCATAAAAACCCTGTCGTAGGGTTCGTAATGAGGGGCCTCCCCACCGCAGCCTCCAGCAGGCGCTGCGGTATCGGGTGAATAGACTTCTTGTAACAAAGCATAGTCTGTATGACATGATTCACATGATGAAAGTACCTTTGCATTGGGGTCATAGGTATAATTATCACAGCTTGTCATTATAACTGCAATAATTATTATGAATCCGAACAAATAGGGAAGTTTATTAAATGTAATTTTTTTCATATTTTGAGAAATTTTTTTATTTTTTCTGACACGGTGTTTTTGGCTATCACACCTTAGTTTATTACTAATTTCCTCTTGCACAAAGATTGTAATAAGGCAGTATTCCCCCAAAGAAAAATGATTGCTGTGCGTTCAGAAAAAAAATGCTGTTGGATGGAAAAAATACTGATATATGTCAATTATAAATATGATTTGATGTATATTTGAAGTGTAAAACAGGAGATAAAAGATGGAGAACACTTTACAATTCACTGCATGTACTATTAGTGCAAAACACAGAGGGTGTTTTGATAAACTTACCGAAAAGGAGCATCAGTTACTTGAAAAAAGTTCAGTCAAGGTATCCTACAAAAAAGGTGAGGTTATCTGCAAGCAGGGTGCTTTTGCTTCCCACATAATTTTGATGGAAGAAGGTTTAAGCAAAGTATTTATTGAAACCAACACAAATTCTTTAATACTAAAACTGGTTCCGGGTGGTAATTTTATTGGAATGGCTACCGTTGCGGAATCACAAAATGTATTCCCTTATTCTGCAACTGCATATATAGATTCTGTGGTTAAGCAAATCGACCGGTCGGTTTTCAGACAATTGTTAACTCAAAATCAGGCTTTTGCCTTGGAAATTATTGATATATTGAGTGCAAACAGTCTTCAGATATATGGTCGTTTTTTCTGCCTTACCCAAAAACAGGCTTATGGGCGCTTAGCTGATATAATTCTGTGCCTTGCTGAAAGGGTTTTTAAAGCCAATGAATTTGATTTACCCCTTTCCCGAAAGGATTTAGCAGAACTCTGCGGTATGAGTCAGGAAACAGTTATTCGTATGCTTAATAAATTTAGTAGTGAGGGTTTAATAAAAATGACAGGCAAACAGTTTCATGTTATCGATCATGAAAGTTTAAATAAAATTAGCAGAACAGGTTAGATATTTTACTGAATCAAGGCTTTGTGAGGATTTGAGAAATTTATACGCAAAGTATTCCTCACACTCTAAAAAACCTTCAAAACACAAAATGCTTTTTTTATCCTTATTAATTTCTGCTTCGGTGTTTCTGATTTTCACTTTCATTGATTTTTGTTATATTTCCGACCTGATATTTTGAGATACACATTCATATTTTTCCAATGAAGATACTTATCGTAGAAGATGAAATTGCGCTTCAGGAGTCAATTAATTCCTATCTGAAAGTGGAGGGCTATAATTGCGAATCGGCCCTGACTTTTAATGAAGGTCAGGAAAAAATTTGCATGTATCCATACGACTGTCTTTTAATTGATGTGAATTTACCAGATGGAAATGGATTGGATTTAATCAAACTGGCAAAAAGTCAGAATGTAACAGCTGGTATAATTGTAATCTCAGCACGTGAAACTATCGACGACAGGATAACCGGACTCAATTTTGGAGCAGATGATTATATTGTGAAGCCTTTTCATCTCTCTGAGCTTAATGCCAGGATATACTCCTTGTTACGGCGGATTCATTTTAAGGGTGAAGATCAAATCGTTTTTAATGAGATAGAGGTAAATGCTACGGAACGATTGGTAATGATAAACAATTCACCTTTAGACCTGACGAAAAAAGAATATGATTTACTTTTATATTTTCTGTCGAATAAAAACAGGGTCTTAACCAAAGAGTCTATTTGCGAATATTTATGGGGTGACCATGCTGATAATGCCGGGACTTTGGATTTTGTGTATACTCACATTAAGAATTTGAGAAAAAAAATGATCGATAAAGGGGGGCAAAATTATATTCATACCATGTATGGGGTAGGATATAAATTCACTACAAAATGAAACTTTTAAACCGAACCAGCTATATATTAATAACGACCATTCTGTTTGTGGTTTTCTTTGGTAGTATTGCATTTTACATTATTCTTAAATCAACAACTGATAAGGAGATTAAAAAAGAACTTAATTCCAGAATGGAATACGTTATTCATGAGTTCAGATTAAATCCAACTGTATTTGGCAGCTTATCCTTACCAGGATATATCACGGTTGAGGAAGGGAGCCCAGAGACGAAATCCATGCCCTTTTTCAGGGATACAATTCTTTTGGATGAACTGGACAATTCATATAAACAATATAAATCCTTAACTGCCGATGTTGAGGTTAACTCGGAGTTTTATCGCATTAATGTTTATAAGTCACTAAGTGTTTCAAATCAGCTTATTGAAAGGATAACGTTAATTGTCACCATTATTATTATCGTTTTCATTCTTTTTATTTACCTGCTTAACCGATTTATTTTTGAAAGGGTGTGGGCAGATTTTTTTGTAACCATCGATAAATTGAAATCTTATAATGTCGATCTGGATAGCTCTATTCATTTTGAAGCTTCTGAGATTGCGGAATTTAATCTGCTTAACTCAGCCTTGAACCAAATGATTGTAAATCTTCGGGAGGATTATCTGAATGTAAAGGAATTTACCGGCAATATTTCTCATGAAATTCAAACCCCACTTAGTATTATACGACTTAAATGTGAGTTGCTTCTGCAATCCATGCCGCTTAGTAACAAGCAAGCGGAGTTAATCAGGGATATTCAAAAAACCAATTCCCGCTTATCGAGACTGAATAAAACTTTGGTATTACTGACTAAAATCGACAATAAACAATTTCCGCAAAAAGAGAAAATTTCTGTAGACGAAATAATTAGGAGGCATCTTGAGGACTTTACTTCTTTGGCAACTCTAAGAAATATTGAGTTAAAATATTCAAAAAATGCTGATATTTATGTCTTTGGGGATGCCACACTAATAGACGTTCTATTGGTGAATTTGATAAAAAATGCTGTCTTGCATAATATTGACAATGGAAAAATATTCATAGAGACTAAGGATAACGAAATTATTATCTCAAATACCGGGGAGGAAAAGGAGCTGCAGGCAAAGAAAATCTTTGATCGCTACACCAAATTTTCCGGTAAAAACGATTCTTTGGGTCTGGGCTTGTCTCTTGTAAAAAAAATATGTGATTTATATCGATTCAAAATAAGCTACAAATACGAGAATAATCTCCATATTTTTAGTTTGCTTTTTTAGTAGGGGGTGAGTAAGTTGAGTAAGTTGAGTAAGTGAAGTAAGTGAAGTAAGCAACCACTCAACCACTCAGCCACTCAACCACTCAACAATTTTCCCAAAACCACAGAATTTCTACAGAATTGAATTGTAACATCGCACAGAAATACTTTTTACCTAAGTAATCTGAAGAAACCATGTACGATGTTGTTATTGCTTTTCATTACATTTTGAGCACGGCATTTTTAATAATTGCCATGATAGTTATTATATGGGCATTCTCAGGTTGGGTGAATTCAAAAGTTTTTAAACCTGCTTTCAGTAAGCTTACCTATTATTTCAATCTTTTTCTCTATCTCCAGTTATTTACGGGTGTATTTCTTTATTTTTTTCTTAAACATGAAATGTCAGCAACGGGTATGAGTCTGGAGCAGGCGGTAGATCAAAGTAACATTCGATTCTGGGTAATTGAACATGTTTCACTTATGATATTCGCGCTGTTAATTTCACAAATAGGAAGGTTTTTTATAAAGCAGATTTCGTCCGACCGAAGGAAATTTCGTGCTGCAACATTTTACTATGGAATGTCTTGTTTGGTAGTAATTGTGTCAGCCGTTATGGCAATTTTCAGATAATTATTTTAAATATAAGAACAGATAATCAAAAACTTAACAACTCAACAAATACACTTAAAATTATAAAAATTATGAAGAATTTATTTTATCTATTACTGGCGGTGATTTTTTTTAGTTCTTGTGAAAAGGGGAATGATGATAATCCTGTGGTAACTCTTACTGATTCTATAAGCATGGGAGCCGGTTATGCAAGCGATGTGTATTATAGTCTGAAGGATGGCGTGGTTAAAACCTCTCCAAGGGCAAACTGGGATATTGCATTTTCAACAGATCCAATGAGCTCTACCGTTCTTATCAATGAGGGTTATGGATTAAAGGTTTATACCTATCCAAATGGTGATATTGAGGCATGGGATAATGTGGATATTACTGATGTGGAGTCATGGACTGCTATGTATAATTCCGATACAACCTGGTTAAACGGGGCTTTCGACAGAAATGCTACCGGGCATCCCGATTACGGTTGGGGAGTGTACAATACTCAAAGTCACGATGTTATTGGAGATTCAATCTTCATTGTTAAACTGTCGGATGGTTCCTACAAAAAATTGTTCATTGAAAAGCGCGCCGCTATGACAAATTCATTCTCTGTTAAATACGGTAATATTGATGCGGCCGGCGAAACTAAGGAGATTGCTTGTGCTCCATATATCTCTAAAAACTTTATTTATTTCTCGCTTACTTCAGGTGAAGTGGTTGACAATGAGCCAGAATCCTCTGCCTGGGATATTGTTTTCACTAAATATTATGACGAATCTATACCCTACATAGTAACCGGTGTTCTTGCTAATGAAAATACTGAAATAGCCGAAGTAAGAGGTGTGGAAACTGAATTGGCGGAACCGGAAAATGGTGTGTATTCAAGTTATATTGACATAATAGGTTCTGACTGGAAATCATTTGATATGGGTACATTCACCTACGTAATCGAAGAAAACCTGTCGTATTTTGTAAAAACATCAACCGAAGAAGTATATAAAGTCGTTTTCACAGGTACAGATGGAAGCACTTCGGGTAAAATGGTTTTTACTGTGGAAAAAGCTGAATAATAATTTATATATTTTCTATTTAGTATGTGGAAGAAAGTAATATTTGCTCTGTTTTTCGTTTCTTTATTCAGCAGCATTACGGTGTGGTCTCAGGGAAAACTCATCATTTATGATAAGGAGACAGGCCACACCCTTCCTTTTGCTCATGTTTGTTTTGAGAGTATGGATAAGCTGGACAAATCCTTTGCTCTCACCGATGAGAATGGTCAGGTTCAATATAATGTAAATAAACCTTCTATTGTTAGCGTATCGTTTGTGGGATACCACACACTTTTAGATACCATTATACCCGGTTCTGACATAGAATTATTTGTGGAGCCATCCTTTTTCAATGTTGGGGAAGTAGTTGTTACAGCGCAATTTTCACCTAAAAAACTGGATGAATCCATCTATAAAGTTAAGGTGATCGATAATTCTGTGGTGGAAAAGAAAGGCGCCACAAATCTGTCTGAGCTGATATCCAACGAACTCAATTTTAGTCCAACAAGAGATGCGGCTCTGGGATCCTCAGTCCGCATACAAGGTCTGGGTGGGGAGCACGTTAAAATACTAATTGATGGCGTTCCTATGGTGGGACGGCAAAATGGAATACTCGATCTTTCACAGATAAATGTAGCTTCCATTTCTCATATTGAAATTGTGGAAGGTCCCATGTCAGTAGTTTATGGCAGCAACGCCATGGCAGGAGTAATCAACATCATTACCAAAGAAAACACACGCCAGAGTCTGGCAGCCGGAATAGAGACCTATTATGAAACGGTGGGACTCTACGATGTCGATGGTACTTTCTCAGTCAATAAGGGAAAGAATAGTTTTGGCTTATCATTGGGGAGAAATTTTTTTGGAGGCTATTCAGAGGTGGATACCTCAAGAGCAAAAGACTGGAACCCAAAACTTCAATATAATTTGGAAGGCTATTATATTCTTCGTCTTAACGACTGGAAGGCTAAACTCTCAGCTTCCTTTTTCGATGAGGAACTCAGAGATAACGGAAATCTTAATCCTGATCTTAACTATGAAGGAGCCTTCGATTATTATCACTTCACAAAGCGAAATGATTCAAAATTAGAATTAAACAGAAATTTTGATAATTGTCAGGCCATCACCATTACTGGAGCCTATTCCTTTTATGAGAAGGTGAAAGTGGCATATCTGAATGATCTGGTTAATCTTGAAAAAAGTGTAATTCCGGATGCTTCAGCAAACGATACTACAAGTTTTGTGAATTATTTCAGCCGGGGAACCTACAGTAATGAAAAGTTCGAAAGGCTAACATTTCAGGGTGGGTATGAAGTGAATATTGAAACCGCTGAAAGTAAAAGAATTGAGGATATTGAAAGTGTTGGTGATATAGCAACTTATCTAAGCGTTAATGCTTTACCTTTAAAAAACCTGAGCTTTCAACCGGGAGTAAGGTATATCTATAATTTGAAATATAAGGCTCCTCTGGTATTTTCTATGAATATTAAGTCGGAGTTGTTTAAAATGATGCAGCTCAGAGCATCCTACGCCAAAGGATTCAGATCACCCTCTATTAAGGAACTTTATTTAAATTTTCAGGATATAAATCATAACATCCGCGGTAATCCTGACCTGAAAGCTGAAACGGGTAACAACTTTAATCTGTGGCTGGATGTAAATGTTGATAAGGATAAAAATTATTTCACCTTTGCCAATAATCTGTACTACAATAAAATATACGAAAAAATAGAGCTCTTATTCGATCCCGACGATCCTACCTCTGCCATCTATTTTAATGTTCCGGCCGGAGCTATGATATCCAGAGGATTCTCCTCAGACCTTACCTATAAAATGCATCCGCGGCTAACATTAAATGCGGGACTTTTTCATAATGAATTATCCAGCATAATTAATACTGAAGAGTTTACCAGAAGTACAGATTTTGCTTCCAGTTTCAAATATAAAAATGTGAAGTATAAATTTGAATTATCGGTTTTCTATAAATATACCGATAAATACAGCCGATATGTGGGATCTATTGACATGGAAACCGCTGAAGTGTATGATGTTTCATTGAACTACCTCGATTCCTACCATAACATGGACGCCACCCTAAGTATTCCTTTTGTTCGCCATTCCAGTCGTCTTACGTTTGGGGTCAAGAATATTTTCGACAACCAGTCAATCACTTCATCCGGTGGTGGCGGCGTGCATTCAGGAGGTTCGGGCGGAAGTAGTTTACTTAATTGGGGGAGGACCTGGTTCCTTAAGTTAAGCTACAATTTTAATAAATTTAATGACTAATATGAATTTTAAAGTTGGTATACTATTTATATTTTATGTTTTGATCTTTGCTTCGTGCTTCAAGGAGGACGAGCCCGTACCGCCATATGTGCCGCCGGAAGATGTTGAGACTGCGTATATTCTGAATTCGATTTATTACGATCAGGTTTATTTCGATTTTAGCAGTGGCCAAATTATGGCTGTAAATGCAATTTCTGATTGGGTACTGGGATTTGAATGTGGGGCCGGCGATTATCAAATACGTGTCAATTCATCCAATTTTTGGGGAGTGGCTCCAACCGGTTCTAAAAATATAGATTCTGTATATTCCTCAAAAACCCCTTACACCTGGAAATCGGATAAATCTGATGGAAATCCCGATTCAACCGCTGTGGGTAAGTGGGTGAGCAACGATTCCGGCATTCCTATGTATTCCAAAGAAGTTTTTCTTTTGGGTCAATTTGACGGTATTTCCTATAAAGCCGTTAAAAAAGTTCAGTTTATTTACGTTGATGAAAGCTACTATAAATTTAAAGTTGCCGGTTTAACTGAAAGTCAGGCTGATACTATCACCATTTATAAAGATAGTTTATACAATTGTGTTCAATACTCCCTCGAAACAAATGGAATAGTGCAGCTTGAGCCGAATAAGGAGGAGTGGGACATTCTGTTTACACAATATTTTACCATACTTTTCACCGATGATGGCATTCCTTCACCCTATTTTGTAAGAGGTGTTCTGCAAAATCCATATAAGGTTGAAACGGCATTGGATACCATCGCTAAATTCAGTGATATCAACTATACGATTGCTTCCTCAAATGTTTTCTCGAAAGCACAGGATGCTATAGGTTACGATTGGAAGTCGGTTGAAGTTGATGAGGGGAGTAATTCGGCAGAGTATACGGTACGACCCGGATACACCTATATTGTAAAAGATACAGATGGTGATTTATTCAAGTTCAGATTTAAGAGTTTCTTTAATAGCTCAGGAGTTAAAGGTTACCCGTCCTTTGAGTATACCAAATTAATTCCTGAGTAATATATTTTGTAATGAATCTTTCAGAGTTAAGGATTTGAAAACATGTAAGTTAAAGAATATATGCATTTTGAGTTGTAAATTTTAGTATTAATTAAATAGTCCATTATTTTGAAAACACTTGCCATTATTGCTGCTACGGTTGTAACATTTGCCTTAATCTCCTATTCGGTGGCCATAATTACCGAACAAAGGAAAAAGCGTGTTCTAAACCTCGTTCTGATATTTTTAACATTGGGTGTAATATTAGATATTGCTTCAACTACAATGATGATCATTGTATCGGAAAATAGTCCCTTTACACTTCATGGAATAATGGGCTATTCCTCACTGACGCTCATGTTAATTGATGCCTTTCTTTTATGGAAATTTAGAATGAAGTTTGGAAGTGAAAAGGAAGTTACAAGAGGCATTCACCTTTATTCGCGTTTAGCTTATATTATTTGGGTGCTGGCTTATATTACGGGAAGTTTGCTGGTGGCTTTAAAATAACTAAAACATTAATAGGTGGAGATAGACGCCCACTTATTTTTCTTTAAGATTTCAATTTAGACAATTAGTGCAACCCCCTGACCGGACAAAAGTCTCATAGCTTTTGTTTGGTTTGGGGGTTTTTTTATTCTGATTGAGTTCATCTTAT
>JAIOZM010000113.1 GCA_021740585.1 Bacteroidales bacterium | reverse complement strand
GAACTTCAAGTTTGCTGATGGCTTCTTTCAGATTTGTAGTCACCCACAACACCTTTGCCATTCGCTAACGTTTCCTATCAACTCGGCACGTACAAGGACTTTCACCTCGCAAGCTTATTACCATGCCCGACATACAAAATGATGGCTCGAATAAGGGTCTTCTAGCCTATTCATCTGTTTATGATGCATTAAGCTATTATATGATTAAAAATAATATAGACCCAATAAAGATCAAGATTAAAGCTATAATTGCAATGTCAGAAGCTTTAAATAGTTCGGTAAAAAAAGATATATCCCGACTATTTAACACCGCGGCAGTATCCAGATATTCAAATATGGAAAACGGAATTATTGCTCAACAACTTACTGATGGTTCAGAAGAGTTTTTAATAAACGAGGCTAGCTATTTTATTGAAGTACTGGAACTGAATTCAAACAAGCCTGTGCCATTGGGGCAGGCAGGCAGAATTGTTATCACCGACCTTTTTAACTATTGTATGCCAATGATTCGTTATGATACCGGTGATGTAGGAGTAATTGAAGAAAAAGAAGTTTTTGGAAGATTAAGAACTGTTTTTAAATCAATTGAAGGCAGGAAAATGGATTTAATTTACGATACAGCTGGTTCTCTAATGTCTTCATATATTATTACGAATAATATGTGGAAGTATAAGGAAATAAAGCAATATCAGTTTATTCAGAACAGTAAAAAAGAATATCTTTTTATGCTAAATACTGAAATACCTTTTAAACGCGAAAAAGAATTGATTTCCGAATTTAGTGAATATTTGGGGAAGGATTCTCAAATATCTGTAGAATATATAAATGAAATTCCGGTTCTTGCATCAGGGAAAAGAAAGAAAGTTTTAAATAATTTTATCAAGTAAATCAGACGATAAGCTCGCTTATACTAATTATGAAACGTGCATTTGATTTAATACTCATATTGCTTAGTCTGGTTGTTGTCGTTCCTGTAGCTATTATTATCTCGATTCTTGTATTTAGAAAATTGGGGCGTCCGGTTATTTTTTCTCAATTGCGCCCCGGAAAAAATGGAAAAGCCTTCAAACTATACAAATTTCGGACTATGACATCTGAAGAGGATGAATTTGGAAAATTATTGCCTAACGAAAAAAGGATGACAAAATTCGGCCTGTTTTTGCGACATTCCAGTTTGGATGAGTTACCTGAAATATATAATGTTATAAAGGGTGAGATGAGTATCGTTGGACCCCGGCCTCTATTAATGGACTATCTTCCCTTATATAATGATTTTCAAAATAAAAGACATAAGCTTAGACCTGGTATAACTGGTTGGGCACAGATTAATGGTCGAAATGCAATATCTTGGGACGATAAATTTAAATTGGATGTCTGGTACGTTGAAAATCAGTCTTTTTGGCTCGACCTAAAAATAATCTGGTTAACATTTTACACTGTTTTCAAAAAAGAAGGCATTACTCACGAAGGCGATGTTGCTATGCCGCGATTTACAGGTAATAATTCTGGCCAAAAAGTCAAATATGAATAAAAAGAACTAATAACAAATTAATATATTAATCCTGAACAATTATGAGGATACTAATTACCGGTGTTGGAGGAGTTACTCCCCGAAGCTTTGCCCATTCACTAAGAAAATATAGCTATTATGCACAATATGAATTCATTGGAACAGATTCAAATAAATATGCCCTTGGCTTGTATATGAATGAACTGTTCAACAAGACTTATATAGTACCAAGAGTATCGGATCCCGAATATTGGAATGTAATTGATAGAATTATTAAGGAGGAAAAAATTGATATTGCCATAATCAATCCTGAATTGGAAGTTGTCGAATGGGCAAAAAGGTCTGAAAGTTATACGTTTCCTTGTAGGGTGCTTTTACCTGACTATAACCTGGCTTCCATATTGGTTGATAAAGCCCAATTAACTGAAGCTTTAGAGCCTTATGGTATTGTACCCAAGTCATTTACTATCACAAAAGAGGGTTTAAATGAAAAAGAAGGCTTAAAACTACCTTTTCCTTTTTGGATTCGAAGTGCATTAGGCTCAAGTGGTCTTGGGTCTATGTTAATCCATTCCTTTAATGAATTAAAAAATTGGATTAGCATAAATCCAAATGTAGAAAAATTCCTTGCTAGTGAATTTTTATCAGGCCGAAATCTCGGCTGCAAAATGCTGTATTTTAATGGTGAACTGATTAGAAGTGCTATTGCAGAAAGAGTTTATTATATTATGTCTAAGGTTGCCCCTTCAGGCATAACCGGAAATACATGCTTTGGAAGACTAGTAAACGATCCTGGTGTTTTTAATGTCGCCAAACAAACAATGGATATTATGTTTGAAAAAACAAAAGCGCCAAAGCATGGTTTTTTTACTGTAGACCTTAAAGAAGACGCTAATGGAAAACCAATGGTTACGGAGGTAAATGTTCGTTTTGTTGCCTTTACCCAGTGTTATGCTGCGGGAGGGGCAAATATTCCGGAGGATATGATTAGACTCTTGGATAATGACCCTTTATTTAACAGAACTTTTAAACTCTATGAATTTGAACCGGATATGATTTTTTTGAGGGATGTTGATGAACAGCCAATTATTATGAAGGAAGATCAGTTGTTTAACTCGTTTCAAAATAAAAATTTAAATTGATTTTGAATTTAACCTGCCTAACCTTTTTAAGTTTTTGACACTTCAATTTTAGAATCGCTTTTTAAATATTAATTTTAATATTCTTTTATATATGTTTGAAAAGTATGTATTATCGCCAATACTTGACTCTCTGTCTCACTTGCCAGATGCAAATTCATTCTTCATTAATAATGAGTTTTATAGTTACAGCGTTTTTGCAGAGTTTATTTCAAAAATTCGATCTGAAATCCAGAAATCAGCTCTTTCAGGCAGAAACCTAGGCCTAATTGCAAATGATGATATTGAAACATATGCCTCAATCATAGCCATCTGGCTTGAGGGTTATGCTTATGTTCCCATCCACCCTCATCACCCCGTTGAAAGGGGAATGGAGATTATTAAACAAGCCAATATTGACCTTATCTTAGATTCCTCAGATATACCTGTTTTTAATTCCTCGCTAATAATTAAATCCAAAAGTTTATCTTTTACTGTATTAAACCTTGTCCCAAATCAATTGAATGACGATGAGATTGCCTATATACTTTTTACATCAGGAAGTACCGGAAAACCAAAAGGGGTTCCAATCACCAGAGGCAATCTGGGTGCGTTTATGAAGGCTTTCTGGGAAGTTGGTTTTCAATTGGATGAAAATGACAGATGCCTTCAATGTTTTGATCTGACCTTTGACGTTTCAGTCCAGTCATTTCTAGTGCCGCTTTCGAAAGGGGCATGTACGTATACAATTCCTCATGATCAAATAAAGTATAGTTATGCTTCTGAGCTGCTCGAGGATCAGAAACTGACTTTTAGTGTAATGGCGCCATCGATGGTTCGATTTTTTAAGCCATATTTTGAAGAAATTGACCTGCCAGATCTTAGATACAACATATTAACAGCGGAAGCCTCAACTCTGGACCTGATTGAGGAATGGTCCAGATGCATTCCAAATGCTGATATATATGATTTTTATGGGCCAACTGAAGCAACAATATATTGTACTTATTATAAATTTAATAGAAATAGTTCCAATAAACATCTAAATGGTATGCTGTCTATCGGGAAACCCTTAGATGGAATATCAGCAATCATTTCAGATGAAAATGGTAACATCTTAAAGGTAAATCAAAAAGGTGAACTTTGTATTTCCGGCAATCAGATTACTCCGGGATATTGGAATAATTCTGAAAAAAATAAAACATCATTTTTTTTAAAAGATATAGATGGCGTTTCTTCAAGATTTTACAAAACAGGTGATTTATGTTACTTTGATGAAGAGGGAGATATTTTATATTCTGGTCGTCTGGACTTTCAGGTTAAAATACAGGGGTATCGCATTGAGCTTGGTGAAATAGAACATCATGCCAGAGAATACATCAAAGGACAGAATGTTGTTGCAGTTGCTTATGAAAATATTTCTGGTAATAATGAAATTGCGCTATTCATTGAAGGAGAGCCCTTCGATACGTCAACGCTTATTGTTCAATTTAAATCAAAGTTGCCGTACTATATGCTTCCCTCAAAAATATTATTTATAGACGAGTTCCCATTAAATACAAATAGCAAAACAGATCGTAATTTGTTGAAAAAATCAATTTCATAATGGTTTACAATGATTTCCTTATTCGACAAGCAACTGCTAATGATATTCCATTTTTGGTTGACACCATTATCGAAGCTGAAAAAAGTGGTACTTCAACATTAACATACACAACAATATTTGGGCTTTCAGAAACCGATGCAAGAGAATATATTATCAAAATGCTTGAAGAAGAAATTGATGGTTGCGAGTTATCTGTTTCAGGATTTATCCTTGCAGAGAAGGATGGGCAAATTGCAGGAGCAGTTGGAGCCTGGGTTGAGGGTTCTGAAGGCACCCCTTCCGCTATTTTAAAAGGTAATCTACTGGCTTATGTTCTGCCATCATCTTGTCTAAAAAGAGCAAGCAGGCTTAATAATATTATCCGCGACCTTCATATTGAATATGTGACCGGTTCTATACAGATTGGATTGGTATATGTAGCACTGGAAGCCAGAGGCAAAGGATTAGTTTCTGCTTTAATAGATTATAAAATAGATTTGTTGAAGAAGAAATTTCCTAAAACCAATAAAGCATATATTCAGGTTTTCGGCAATAATTTACCCGCAATCAGAGCATATGAAAAAGCAAGCTTCAAAATAGTCTTTCAAAAGAAGGCTTCCTATTCAGAAACGGCTGAATTTATGCCGGATATTATAAAAGTTCTAATGAAAAGAAACATATAAATTAAACGAATTAAATTATGGAAAAAACTGATGTTGTTACAAGATTAACTATAGTTTTCAAAAACGTGTTTGATAATGAAGCCCTCGTCTTAAAGGACGATCTCACGGCAAATGATGTGGATAATTGGGATTCACTCACACACATGATCCTTATTTCTGATATTGAAAAAGAATTCGAGGTCAAGTTTAAACTTAAGGAATTGAATAAAATGCGAAATGTCGGCGATATGGTAGATCTTCTTTTACAAAAAAAATAAAATTAATTTTCTAAATGGTATTTACCTCTTTAAATTTTCTGTTATTTTTTCCCATACTGGCTCTGCTATTTTACCTGACACCTCTTAAATGGCGCTGGGCTAGCTTATTAGCAGCAAGTTTTTTCTTTTATATAAATATTAAACCTGTTTACGCATTGCTTCTTGTAGGAGTTATTAGTTCAACTTACCTGTTTACTCGGTTAATAGATAAAAGCAGAACCGAATACAAAAAATCACTTTTTATGGTGATCAACATAATCCTTGTACTCTTGCCTTTATTCTTTTTCAAATATTTCACTGTCACCAATAATGCTATAATTCAGCTAATGGAAAGCCGGAACCTTCATTGGCCATTGCCTGAAATAAAATATATGCTTCCTATTGGAATATCCTTTTACACATTTATGGCAATAGGCTATACTATTGATGTTTATAATGAGGAACTGGAAGCTGACCGTAATATTGGAATTGTTGCATTATTCATTTCTTTCTTTCCCTTAATTCTTTCTGGCCCAATAGAAAGGGCAAAAAATATGATCCCACAATTCCGAGAATTCCATCCAATTAATTATGAAAATGTAGCTGCGGGATTAAAAATGATGCTATGGGGCTATTTTATGAAGTTGGTAGTTGCGGATCGAATAGGTATCTATGTTGATGTGGTTTATGGTAACATTCTAAACCATAATGGATCGAGTTTATTAATTGCGTCCATACTTTATCCATTTCAGGTATATGCTGATCTTGGTGGTTATTCATTAATAGCAATTGGCGTATCCAAAGTAATGGGCTTGAATGTAATGCAAAACTTTAAACGCCCCTTCTTTGCAACAAGTATGGCAGAATTTTGGCGTAGGTGGCATATTTCTTTGATAACATGGCTGACCGATTATGTTTATACTCCATTGTCATTTTCGTTGAGGAAGCTAGGTATTTGGGGTATTGTATTAGCTCTGATGATGACTTTTATGATAGCTGGTATCTGGCATAATGCCGCAATGACCTTTGTTCTCTGGGGCCTTATGCAGGGTGCTTTTCTTAGTTTCGAGGCTTTGACATATAAAAAGAGAAATGCTTTTGAGAAAAAAAATAATCTTAACAGCAATCCATTGTATTTAGCATTCTGTATGATTATTACTTTTATACTATTTGCATCATCGCAAATCTTTGGCCGGGCAATAACTATTAAAGATTCTTGGATGGTCTTTAACAAGATTTTTACAGATATTGACGGAGCTCCATACCTTGATCTTACAACCCTTTCTTATTCAATGGTGGGTATATTAATTTTATTTCTGAAAGATTTTAAGGATGAGTTTTATCCTGGTAAGTTTTCATTTTTCCAAAATCAAAAACTCTGGATCAGATATTGCTCATATCTTACTTTTCTGTTCATTATAATACTTTTTGGAGTTGTTGGAGGAAACGATTTTATTTATTTTCAATTTTAAATAAGAATGAGGTCCATTGTATTCTTTAAAAAGTGCGCAAGTTTAGTAATATTATTTTTCCTGTTTGATTTTATTATATCAATTTTATTAATAACTGGCCTCAATAAATATCACGGCTTCGAACATAACCCTGAAGTTTTAATTAACGGATCCTCAATGACAATGTCGGGTTTTAATAGAAAAGATATAGAAAACAACACAGGAATGCATATTTCTGCTTATGCACTTGAAGGGGTTTCGGTAAATGATCGATTTGCAATGATTAACCATTTTTTCCATATGTATCCTAATGGACTAAAAACTTTAGTATATGAAGTTAATCCTGTATTGTTTTCAAATAAAAAAACTTCCGAAAATACCTATACTTTATTTTATCCATATATGGATGATAGTTCAATTAATGAGTATATTTTTGAAAACGCTAACATTAGAGAATATTTTATTAATAAAATAATCCGAACAAAAAGATTTGATCCGCATACAAATCGTCTGATAATGATGGGATATCTCAATAAATTTGAAAATTTAAAAAATAATACATTAGATTCTTCAAGAATATTACAAATGATCCACAAGAAAGATCAAGTAGAAATCACTTTGGAACAATATAATATTGAGATTTTTGAAAAAACTATGCATTTAATCTTGTCACATAATGCCAGTATTATCCTGGTAATGATGCCGATGCATATCTCTAAACTTGAAACTTTTAAAAAAGAGAGCTATGAGAATTTATGCAATTACCTTGAGCACTATTCCTCATTAAGTGATAATATTAAATTTTTAGATCTTAATCAGGATAGTTTAATTTTTAATCCACACTATTTTTCTGATCCATTACATTTTAATGTTTATGGTCAACGGAAAATTACCGAATTAATTAGCTCCTATTTAGTTGAAAATTAAAACAAGTGAAACTTATTGAAAGTAATAATAGATATTACTATCGGTGCTAAACCAGACATCTATTCCTTTTTCAACCAATTGATTTTGAAATTTATATCTCGTAAATGCTAATAATTAAGATACCAAATAACAATATCCACGAGAGAGAATATATAATTCAATTACTTTTTTCTGAATTTTTAGGCTTGCAATACTCTCTTATTATCAGCGATACGGAGCTAAACTATTCTATTTCTTTTGAAGGCTCTGAATTATGCATAAAGGATGGTTTTTTTGGATATTATCAGGATGCATCTTCATATCTTGAAGTTGCCGCTCTTCCTCAAAAGATAATTTTTGCAAAAAATGAATTTACAATTGAAAATAATATTCCAATAATTTATGGCACTGATGAATTACAAGTATTTAAGAATAAGATAATCTGTGGAATAGACATCTTTGCTTCATCTTTTTTTCTGCTCACCCGCTGGGAAGAATATATAAATAAGGTGAGAGACTCCTTCGTCCGTTTTCCTGGAAAAGAAAGTACTGCCTTTAAAAATAGTTTTCTTCACCGGCCAGTGGTAAATGAATATGCCGAGATGCTTTGGGAGATGATGAAGGCTTTAGGATTTAAGGAAATGAAAAAAGTAAGAAATTTTGAACTCGCCCTAACACATGATATTGACGTTCTAAATTATTCATTCTTTAGATCAACTCTCGTCGATTTGTTTAAAAAAAAGAGCTTAAAACTTGCTCTGAAAAATTTAAAATTTCTGTTTAGGAAAGACCCTTATGATAGGTTTGATTTTTTAATGAATATAAGTGAAGCCCTTGGCGTAAAATCATATTTTTATTTTATGTCAACAAATAATAGACAGAAATTTGATTCAAGGTATTATTTAAATCACAAAAAGTTTGCTTCCACAATTCTAGAAATTAAGAAAAGAGGGCATATCATTGGTTTTCATCCAGGGTATTACACTTTTGATAATCCTGAAAAATGGCGTCATGAGAAACAATTATTAGAAGTTGCAGTTCAACAGGAAATTCTTGAAGGCCGACAGCACTTTCTGCGAATGGATGTTACAAAAACCTTAGCTATTTGGGATGCAAATGATATGAAAATTGACAGTACTCTTGGCTATTCTGACATCGAGGGGTTTAGATGTGGTACGGGAGATGTATTCACTGTCTTTGATTTTCTTAATAGGAAAAAACTCTTATTAAAAGAACGTCCATTGATTATAATGGATGGTACGCTGCGAAATAGGTATTCTAAAGAACAGACAATTGAAATTATTAAATATTACGTATCTGTTGGGAAAAAATATAATTCAATAATTACCTTATTATTTCATAATACAAGTTTTATACGGGAGTGGGAAGCTTACGATGATATTTATAAAGAATTATTGAAAATGTAGCTGTATTTTTTCAAATAATCCCAGTTAATAACCCTTGAGAACTTAAAAAAATAAAAACTGCTGTATAATCTTGTATGATATACCAGCGTTAGAGAACCCTTAAATATCAGTATTCTACACCCAACTCAAAGCTCTTTTCATGAATTCAAAACTTAAGCTTACTGTTGTATTATTACTATTTGTTTTGTTCGTTGGAAGCTGCCGAAAGGCCGGTACCTGGTTGGTGAAGAAGGATAAGCCAATGCATTCAGACGCAATCGTAATCCTGATGGGGTCTATTGCAGACAGGGTTCTTGAAGCATCTGATCTTTACAAAATAGGCTTAGCCAACAAACTGATAATTGTGGAAGCTGGTATGGGCGCCGACATAATGTTGGAATTAAGGGGAGTTCATTTAATCAGCAACACAGCCCAGACCCGTGATGCCCTTGTTGTCCTGGGAGTTCCGAGCGATAGCATAATAATCCTGCCCGGGGGCGCTACCAGTACTCAGATGGAATCAGAAATTATTAAAGATTACTTGCTAAACGAATCTGGTATTGATACCCTGCTATTGGTCTCATCAGCCTATCATACACGCCGGGCTTCAATTATCTTTATGTCCGCCTTCAGAAACGCGAATGAATCCATTGAAATTCTATCAAGTCCGAGTACTTACACGAATTTTAAAGCTGAGAATTGGTGGAGAAGCAAAGATGGCATTCTAGTGGTGATGATGGAGTATCTGAAAATGTGCAATTTTTTTCTATTTGAGAAAAGGAAGTTAAAACAGGAAGTAAAAATCCGTTAGAAATATTCTGCAAAACCTGATATTTACTTTTAGATTCAGACTAACAGCTGCCTACCCCGAGGTTCAATAAAAACAATATTTCACATATAGTAAAATGTCAATAAATAGTAAAAGGATCTACCTCTCCCCTCCACATATGTCTGGAGAAGAAATGAATTACATAAAGGATGCCTTCGAGACCAATTGGATAGCTCCTCTGGGGCCAAATGTTAATGCTTTTGAGGAGTCCCTTGCCGGCTATTGTGCGGCAGAATATACCGCGGCACTAAGTTCGGGAACAGCAGCGATTCATCTTGCACTAATAATCCTTGGGATAGAAAGGGGCGATGAAGTAATAGCATCATCTTTCACTTTTTCCGCAACAATAAATCCGATTGTTTACCAAAGTGCAATTCCAATCTTGATTGACAGCGAATTGGAAACATGGAATATGGATCCGGAACTCCTTGAAAAGGCAATTAAAGATCGTATGTTAAAAGGCAAAAAGCCGAAAGCAATCATTCCGGTGCATCTCTACGGCATGCCTGCCAATATTAAAGAGATCATGAAAATAGCTGATTACTATGAAATTCCGGTAATTGAGGATGCAGCCGAAGCTTTAGGTAGCCGATATATGGATAAGCCTGCAGGGTCTTTTGGCAAGTTGGCTGTATTTTCTTTCAATGGCAACAAAATTATTACCACTTCAGGGGGAGGAGCCCTAGTCTCAAATGATAAAGCTATGATTGAAAAAGCTCGTTTCCTCGCAACACAAGCGCGCGATGAAGCACGTCACTATCAGCACAGCCAGATTGGATATAATTACCGGATGAGTAATATATTAGCCGGAATTGGCCGCGGACAGTTAGATAATATTGAAAAACGAGTAAAAGCAAGAAGAGATAATTTTCACTTTTATAAACAGAATCTGGAAAAATATAAAGGAATAAAATTTCTGGAGGAGCCTGATAATACCTATTATTCTAATCGCTGGCTTACAACGATACTAATAGATCCAATAAAATCAGGTATTACTCGCCAATTTTTACAGTCCCAACTAGAGAAAGAAAACATTGAAAGCAGGCCCTTATGGAAGCCGATGCACATGCAACCAGTATTTTCCTCTTGTCCAGCATATTTGAATGGAACTTCTGAGGAACTTTTCGAAAAAGGCCTTTGCCTTCCTTCGGGCTCTAATATGTCTGATAATGACAGGTTAAGGGTAATTAATGTTATAACTAAATCTCTCTGATTAGGGATGTTCATAACTAGTTAAAACTTCTGATTGCCAGATAGTTAAATCTTCGTATATTTAAAATAAAACCCCGAAAATGCCCTTGGAAGCAAAAAATCAGGGTAATATTTTAAAACACTATGAGAAAATTACGAAGAACCTTTAGCTCGGCGTAGCCAATTTTTGAAACTACCCCAGAGATTTCATTTATTTCATATGTCATAAATATTTTTTAAGGTCATATGCAACTCGCTAAACAAAATATTATTTCAAATTGATTGGCTTTTGCTTTGCTCGGTTCTCCACAAAAAGAGTTTTCACTTTATTGGAATAGTTTTTTGGAATCCGAATTGGGTAAAATTTATCAAGCCATTCCTTGGGTTGGTTTTTGCAAATCACTAAAGATCAGGGACAACCGAAAAGGTCGCTCTACTCTTTTTCCACCTCAGGGCAAATTAGCCTTGATGTTTTTAAAATCCTACACCGGTTTTTCTGACCGAAAGTTGATTGAGAATATTAACGGGAACCTGCAACATCAGATGTTTTGCGGAATCTTTTTAGGGCCAGAAAAGCTGGTTGATTTTAAAATTGTAAGTCGTATACGCACCCAGTTATCTGCGAAATTGAAAATTCCTGAGTGTCAGGCTATTTTCGCCCGTAGCTGGAAGCCATACATTGATCAGCCTAATGTTCTCCTGGAGGATGCTACTTGTTATGAATCTTACATCCGTTATCCTACTAATGTCAAATTGCTTTGGGAAAGTGTAGATTGGATGTACTCACAAATGAAACTCACGTGTAAGTATTTAAAGATACGAACTCCTCGTACTAAATATCTGGAACAGAAAGACCGATATCTTAGTTATAGTCGAAAACGTAGAAAGTCTCACAAACAAACCAGAGTTCGTACCCGGAGTCTACTTTATTTACTGGATAAACTTATAGCAATACAAGATCAGATTGATAAGGAGTATGAGGGGGAGATGAATTTTCCTAAGCGCTATTATATCCGACGAAAGGTCATTAAGAAGGTGCTTATCCGGCAGAATGAAATGTTCACTCTAAAATCGGTTAGCGTTCCGGATAGAATCGTTAGTATTGCTAAGAGTTATATCCGACCAATCGTGAGAGGCAAAGAGGTAAAGAAGGTTGAGTTTGGCGCTAAGACTAACATGATACAAGCCGGGGGCATCAACTTTATTGAGCATATAGATTTTAATGCTTTCAACGAAGGGCCACGGTTGATAAACTCCATACGTTGTGGTAGATCATTATTAGGAAAAATTACTCATATCTCTGCTGATGCTATTTATGCCACTAATGCCAACAGAAAATACTGTACCAGTCAAAATATTATTACAAACTTTAAGCGCAAAGGAAGAGCGGGGAAGCATGAAGACCAAAGACAAATTATTGCTAGTGAACTCTCAAAAGAGCGTGCAACAAGAATGGAGGGCAGCTTTGGAACCGAAAAGCAACACTATAGTCTGGATAAGATAAAAGCCAGAACGAAGCTCATTGAAATCTTATGGATCTTCTTTGGAGTGCATACAGCTAATGCGGTGAGAATAGCAAAACGAATGGCTCAGGAAGACCGGCAAAATAGAGCGGCATAGACTAGTAATTAAGTCATTAAATGAAATGTCTATGGGATAGGTATGTCCAAAAGCTGTATTTTCACCCTATATTTTACCAACTTTCATAAAATCGAAGCCTGAAAATCAATCGAGTAGGTAGAGGGATTACTCCCTCGCCCTCTCACACCACCACGCATGCTCTCGCACGTGGCGGTTTCAGTTAATAGTTAAACTTTTCGAAATTTAATGACAAATTAAATAAGTTTAGTTCTCTAAACCAAGAG
>JAIOZM010000112.1 GCA_021740585.1 Bacteroidales bacterium | reverse complement strand
CCTCGTACTTTTTATTAAGGTTTGTTAGTTGATGTACTACAACAAATTTCGTTGCCTTGCATTTACGTCTGATTATCTTCGAGTTTAGACTCTGAATCAATCGGTATCTTCTTTAATCGGGTCCTTTTTATTAATTAAAAAGGTATTATTGTTTTTCGTATGCTCCAATATCTATAGATTCTGTTCCCACAGGATTCCCCCAGAAATCTTTTCCTCCCATATCATTGATTACAATTCCGGCGTTAATGGCGGGTGAATTATCTTTTAGCTTATAGCCCGATAAACGTTCCGGATCACGCATATTTACATCATAATCTACCGCTCCGGGATTCACAAATAATGGATCAGCCACGATAGCCCCTCTGCCTTTTGGTTCCACATTAAAAAACAGGTTATTTTTGAATTCGCAGGTTTCATCGGGCTCAACACCCCATGTACCTTTGTCTTCGAAGTAAAAAATATTATTATAGAAATAAGTATAGCTTGGCGTACGTACCTTACCCGGACTGGCAAAAATACTTGCATTTAATCCTGCACGGAAATAATGTGTATTGTTATAGATCCAGATACCTCTGGCGTCATCCTCTGCCGGAAAACCATACTCGTAGGCTCCCAGTCTTTCATTAACAGTAATATTATAACGAATGGTAATATCACGATTGTATCGGCGCATTATTCCACAAAACCAGTTGTTATCGTGACTGTAGTTATACTGAATAATAGTTCCACGGGCATTATAGTCGGCATCGAAACCCCCATGATCAATTTCGTCCGCTTCACCTACGTTTCCATAAGCTTCATTATATTGCATGATACAGCCAATTGATGCAAAGTTAAACACGCTATGTCCGGAGCTGTAACGGCTGTTATGGGCCAAAACATTATACTCAACTATCTGATTGATACCCATCCGGGCAATAATGCCATTTCTACCGGTATGCTCCACCCGATTACCACGAATAACAAAGTCTGTCCAGGGAAAATAATCGTTTGAATGGATATCACCCCAAGTTGAGGTATTTCCAATGCCCACACCCCCTACATTTTTTATATAATTATTTTCGATTAGCAAATTATGAAATTTGGTTCTTATTTCTTTTCCTTTTATATGTACATGTATGCCACCACGTTGCTTGCCTTCAACTTTACCATTTACATCATGAATATAACAGTTTCGAACACTAACATTTTCAACGATTCCGGCATCTTCAGCAAGAATATATATTCCCCTTAAATTACCCTGATCCTCATCTGTTCCATTGGTATTGGTAAGTTCCAGATTATTTATTTCCCAAAACGCCCCGTTGTATAAATAGAATGGGGAGTTCACTTTCCCATGTCCGTTAATAATCGGCTTATTATCGATATCCTCCCAATAGGCCTTTTTTGATTTGGGATTATAAGCTGTAAGTCTGATTGGATTTTCTTTGGTTCCTGAACCTGTGGGGGCAAATTGTCCATTAAAAGCTTTACCTGCCGCAAACAGAATTTGAGTTCCTGCCTGGAAGCTTGAATTTTTGTACTGATCGAAATCAGCCTGATTATTAATAAATACAATCTTACTGTCATCCTGCTTTTTACTACTGCATAAAAAAACAGAAACAAGAATAACGAGAATGGTGTTAAATTTTAAATATTTCATGGTAAATAAATTAATTAATCAACATATTGAGACAAACTCCTGATGCGCAACGCGCTCTAATTCATATTTTAGGAATATTTTCCAAAGCAAATTCATCAGAGCTTTTTTCAATCCAGTCCTTAAGATATTGCCGGTGAATTTTGAGCTGCTTTTTATATTTAGGATTGCTTGTTACCGGTGAAAGTTCGCCCGGATCTTTGTCTAAATCGAAAAGCTGCTCTCTATTCTCTCCTCCATCAAAAAGAAAGTATTTATAATGTTCGCTAACAATCATTCTTCCAGCGAATTCTACTTTTCCTTCTTCGCCTTTTGAGCTCTGGTTAATTTCAGAAACAATATATTTCCGACCTTCCGGTAATTTTTTTGAGTCTCCGAGAAAATAAGCACTCAAATCTTCACCAAGAATTGACTCATCATAACCAGCCCCGGCTATTTTACAAATAGTTGGATATAAGTCCAAACCATTAGACAGGAGTGTTTTAGAATCGATTACACCGGCTTTAGTATGTCCTTTCCAGGAAACCACAAAAGGAATATTAACAGACTCTTCATAGAAATTCATCTTCTGATTCCACTGATGTGAAGCGTGACCGTCTCCATGATCGGAAGTGTAAAAAATAATGGTGTTCTCTAATAATCCTTGCCCTTCCAAAGTATTCACCACATTTAAAATATGATTGTCCATTTTCTCTACCAGACGATCGTAACCATACATATACTGGCGCCATTTAGTGTCGTCCCAATATTTAACAGGATGCTTACCGTACAAAGCACGGTTGGTAGAATCAGGAGCCCTTCTGCAATAAAAACCTTCTGCTTCATTGGGAGGAACATTAAAGTTAGAAGGTAATGGGGGGCACTGATTGACATCCATTTCTTCCTCAACCGGTCCATCATGATAATTATTATGAATTCCCGACATATTTCGGGCTAACTCACAGCAATCGTGCGGATTGAGATAGGATGAAACCAGAAAAAAAGGAGTGTCATGTTTTTGCTTAATAAAATTAATGGTCATTTCCGCTATTTTCGAATCGGCTCTCATATCCTCATAAGTTTCAAAACCATGCCAGTCCTCAATCCTATTCATCTTAGAATCAGCCACATGCCATTTTCCAAAATAGGCGGTTTCATAACCAACATCCTTAACTGCTCTGCCAATACTTGGATAGGCTTCAAGATCAGCCTGACTTTTACTGGGCATAATCCCTGTCATAAACGAAGAACGAGAAGCCACACATACAGGATATGTACAATAGGTTCTGGTAAAAGTAACCCCTTCTTCTGCCAGTTTATCAATTCCCGGAGTATTTAGATATTTATAGCCGGTTTGTGTCATTACTTTTCCGCTATGCTGATCAGAAATCAATAATAAAATATTCGGGCGATTATCCTGAGCTTTAGTAATCATGGTGCCCGCAAAGAGTATGCATGGTATTAACCCAAATTTTTTCATAGTTAAGTTATTATTAATTAAAACTAATTTGATTAAAAACAGTCTTGTTAATTTCTATTTCTGCGCTATGATAAAGATCAGCAATCAGTTTTAGGTAATTTTCCTCCAGCAATCTGTTCTCAACAACATTTCTTACCGGTTCAAAATCCCGATATCCGAGGAATTCTCTTTCCTTAAGCTGAAGGAGGTAATAATTATTTTGAGTTTCAATAATTTCACTTATTAGTCCGGGGCTTAGTTTCTCTGACTCCTTTTTAATTAGCGAAAGAAAAATATCGTCTTCCTCACCAGAATAAATCGAATCGTTGAATACATATTCCTTACTGCATAAATTCAATTGTTTACTTATTTTTCTGTATCTATCCAAATCATCTGGCAATTGTCCATTTCTCATCTTAGATTGTAACAGTTCAATTGCTTTTAGCTGCTGTTTTTTCCGCTTTTCAGTAGGGTAAAGTATTAAGGGTGTAATAGTTAAAACATTTATTTTGGAGCAATAGCCAATACTAAACATATTGGTTTTTAATTCTTCGTATTTTGCTTTCAAATCCTCTTCGAGAAGGTTAAATTTAAGCAGTAGCAACTTTTCCTTTAATCTGATAACCATATTGCTAAAAATATAGTTGTAATATGTTTCGGTACTATATTGTTCAGGTCCAAATATTACCTGATTGTTTTCTTTGGCAATTTTTCGACGATTGTTTTCCTGCTCCAATGCTAATTGAAAACCGATATAGTTAAAATTGCCTGCAATTTCATATTTACTTGCCAGCTCTTGTTGTATTTTAATATGGATCAATGTGTCCAATGTATTTTTCTTTAGCAAATCTATAGGCGTTTGGTCAGGGCATGCCGTCGACCAAAAATCTTTGCCGTAATCACAATTGTAATTATTTCGAAAAAACCGGATTACCTCTGCCCTTCCTTTATTGGCAAAGAGCATAAATTCATCGAGAGTGACAGTTTCATTATTTACTTTGGCTACAATGGAATTTCCGTCCATTTTCACTTGACCAACAATATAAGAACTAATTGTTGTTGAATAAATTATTAATATAATGACTATCCGTTTTATCACTTAAATATGAGCTAAACTATTGAATTATCAATTTACTGCTGATACCAATCTGTCCTGATTCTAATGAAATGCAATACAATCCTTTAGTAAGTATCCCATTTGTATTTATTTCAATAATCTCCTTGGATGGCATACTGTTTTTATAAACGGTTTTTCCAAGACTGTCTGTTATGGAAATATTTACATTTGCCATGAGATCATAATTACTCAAGTTGATTGTTAATATATCCTGGTTTAATGGTATCGGATACATTTTTACTTTTTGTATTTCGCTCCGATTTGATTTATAAATATCAGTATTCCCTGCGATCTGTCCATTAAATTCATGCGCACCCACATCGGTTATACTATCAGTTAAGGCATTACCCCAATAATCGAAACCTCCGTTATTTGGGATTGTCTTTCCTGCATCTATACATGGTGAGCCCTCCTGCAATTGATATCCGTCAACGGAATTTATGCCAACTCCGCCGGTGCCGGGTGCAAGTAATTTCGGATCGGCTGTAATTTTGTTATTATCAGTAGGTTCACTGGATGGATGGTTTCCATAGAAACAGTTGTTGTCGATAGTACGCGTATATCCGCTCTCACCTATGTCATAACTTGCAGATCCAAGGTTGTAAATAATGTTGTTTTCAAAAGTATAGGTTCTGGTACCTGAAGCGCCATTATTCCTCTCAGAAATTATTTGTGGGGAGTATCCGGGACCCACAAAAACAGTATTGTTATAAACAAAGATAGAATTCACAGCATAATTCAGGCAGAAAATTATTCCATGATCGTTCTGGCTGATGTTGTATCTGACATGAATACTATCATCATTCTGTACCGTGCAATTCCAGAACAAACCATGGGCATTATCGTGACTATAGCTGTATTGCCAAATAGTTTTGGTTGATCGTAAATCGGCATCGTACATACAACCATCGAAATTGGGAGATTGATTTTCGTAACCTTCGTTAAATTGAAATACCGTTCCTCTGCAAGCGGCAGTAAACATGGTATTGCCTGTCATACCTGCATTATCCTCGCCACGGGCAGTATTGTAACACACATTATATTCAACAACTCCACCCTCCCAACACCGAATAATCATGGCATTTTTTGAGATATCGTAAATGGTGTTGTTTCTTATTGTACAATTAGTCATTTTTCTTTCTTCCCACTCGCTGGTACCGGGTTCGAATCCATCACCAGAAACACATTCTGTAATAATACCCTGATTGTCGCAAGTATGAATTACACAATTCTCGACAAGGATATCATTAAAGTGAGAAGGAGTAGGGCTAACGTTTATAATACCAAAACCTATACCTGCAGTTCTTTTGGCAGATCTATCCTGACCAATTATACCCTTAATATTATGGACATACAAGTTCTTAAGGTATATATGGTTTGCTGTTCCATAATTATCCACCTCAATACGCACACCCCTTCTGTCGGCAGCAGATTCACCATCGTTGGTTATTTCCAGATTATTGATTTCCCAATATTCCTGGTTATATAAATATAAAACAGCTGTTCCTGTCATCCCATTTCCATCTATAATTGGTTTGTTACCGGTTCCATATTTGTCGATTACAATTGGACTTCCACTAATTCCCGATCCTTTGGGATACAACTGACCGGTCCAAATATCCCCGGCTTTGAAAAGTATGCTTTCATTGGCTGAGAAGGTTGTGCTGTTTATTTTTGCTAGTGATTTCCAGGCAGATTCCGGCGTTTTCCCATCATTGTTGTCATTTCCGTTCACAGCGTCAACATAATAAACTCCCGGAAGCTCGGTAGTGGCAGCAGCTTCATTTGAATAAGCTGAACTACCCAGAATATTGAAAGAATTAAGCCTATAGGTGTATGTTGTTCCATTAGTTAAGCCATAATCCTTATAAGAAATTGTGTTAGCCCCAAAGTCGGCAATTCCCATATAAGTTCCATCGCCCTCTTTCCGTTCAAGCTTAAAACCTACCTCGTTATTGGCATTGTCTGTCCAGGCAATATCAATAGCAGAAGATGAAGTTGCCATTGCTGTCAGGGAAGTTGGCGCATTGGGGAGCTCTGTAGTTGGCGGACTTGTATTTATAACTAGTTCGGGAGTATAATTATATGCTTCTTTACTATTGAAATGAACTTGCACATTAGATGTCCCCTCATCTTCCAGTAAGATTGAAATGATTTCATCAACGAAAATCTGCAGTCTAACATAATGCGTTATATCCCATTCATAATAGCGATCTGAAGAAGATATGCTTGTTGAAATAATGCTGTTTCCTGCCGTTGGGGATTCGCTCCAGGTAACATTGGATTCTGACCATGAGTCGGGTAACTCAACAGCTCGAATATTACAAGAAGCGGCAGAGTTTGCGTAAAGTCTAAGGATTGCTTTATCTATGCTTACCGATTTCAAGCCTTTATTTGTCAAATCGAATTTCACTAAAGTCTTACGTAAATAATTTTCCGAGCTTCCTGTTTTAACAGTCAGACTTACTTCTCCACCATAATTGTCGTTTGCATAAATGCCTCCTCTGATATATGAGTCCTCATCCGCATAAAAAGTAAGCTCCTCTTGGATTTCAGCCGAAATAGAATTAGTGGACACATTTGGGAAATATGAAAAGCCGCTTATAATATTGGTTTTATCGGGCTTATCCGCTGCAAAAACAAGTTGTAAAGAAACAACTACAAAAATTAACATAATAGAAATATTTTTTTTCATCTGCTTATATTTAATCCTCAGATTTACCTTTTTGTATTTTTCTCGTTTCTGCGTTTGCCTCACTTAAATAAAACTCCAGTTTACTATTTAATTCTTTAACTTTTCCCGGCATTTTTTCTGCCAGATCATTTTCTTCACCCACATCATTTGACAGATCAAATAGTTCCAGTTTATTTTCTTCCCAGGTTTTAACCAGTTTAAAATTACCTTCACGGATTGCCGACTGTGGTTTTCTGTCGACTGCCTGATGGAAAACCAGATAAGGATTATTTCTAACAACTTCTCCTATACCTTGATTACGAATTATATCAGCTATGCTTCCTCCATCAAGCTTCTCCGGTAGCACCTCTTTATACCCGGCCAGATCCGCTAGTGTTGGCAGAATATCGACACTCGTTACCGGGACATGGCTATTGCTGCCGGGGTTCACATCAGGGCCTATAACAACAAAAGGAACTCTGATCCCACCTTCATACATAGTACCTTTTCCTTGGCGCAGAGGAAAATTCCCGGGAAATTTTTGTTCCCCTCCAATGGGTTGACTGGTACGGCCGCCATTGTCGGAAAGAAAAATAATATAGGTATTTTCCAATAATCCCAACTCTGCTATTTTATCCATTAGAATACCAATTCCTGTATCCAGATCGACTGTCATAGCAGCAAATTCAGGAATATTATGTTTTTCTCCCGGGCTCAGCTTATTATATTTATCGATAGATTCCTGAGTATAAAACATTCCAAGATGAACGGCATAATGAGAAACCTGTAAGTAAAACGGATTCCCTTTCGTCACCTGTTCTTCCATAAATTTGCATGACCTTTCAGTGAGATCAAAAATCAATTTAGGATCAGCTACAGCTGCCGGCCAATCAGCCCCTTTACTTCCACCCGTTGCGTTGGAGGTGAGTCCGTCGCTAAAGTCATATCCCATTTCTTCCGGAGTTACTTCATCGTATCTGGCATCCCATTTTCCGAAGTGAGCGGTTTGGTATTTTGGATTTGCTTTTTTTAATGCCTGTGGAATTGTAAGATTTTTTCTGAACTCTTTTGTCCAGTTTTCCCTGTCTTGCTGATATTCATGCTTAGCAGGAGTCAGACCGGTAAGAAGACTTTTCCGACTTGGACAACAAAAAGGAGCAGCAGAATATCCATCTGTGAACTGCATTCCCATTTGAGCCAATCTTTCCATATTTGGAGTCTGGTAGAAATCACTTTTTGTTCTGGGATCATCCGGACTTGCCAAAAAAGATGTGCCAACCCAGCTTTGATCGTCGGAAAATATTACAATGAAATTTGGAGATGAATTCTTCTGCCCACAAGAAACTAAAGTTCCTGCAATTAACAAGTTAGGTATTAGAGCTAGATTTTTCATTTGTTTATTATTGTTGTCCGGTAAAACTTATAAAACCTAAAAAGATTGCCGCTGTCCAAAAAGTAGCAGTTAATTTGAAAGTTGATCTTATTTTTCTCTGTGACCCTCTGTGTTTCCTCTGTGATCCTCTGTGCAACAATAATTTAGAGAGTAACACAGAGTTGACACAGAGTTTAACTTCGTTGAGGGCTTCGCCGTTCACAGAGACTTTTTGGACAGCCTCAATCTCATATTTTTAACACTTACTCTTCCACATCAACTTTAAATTCATTTAACAATTTCCCATCAGGACTGTAATGACGGAAAGTTAATGTAGGTATTCCGTCTTCATGAGAAACAGAGCCTTCTAAAAATCCACCAACTACATTCAGATATAAATGTTCCGGATAAAAGTCTTCCTGATTCCATCCGCCGGCATGAGCATCGCTTCCGGGACCACAACTAAATTCTAAAACTCCGGTTTCTGCATCTTTCGAAATATATTGCCAGTGTCTGTCGCCGCAAACGGTAACCATATTTTTTTGCTCAGCAATAAATTTGCGAAGCATATCCCCTTCAGTTTGAAATCCGATATTGGCATGATTATCATTTTTATTTCCACGATCGGGACCTACTATGGGTGTTGGGCTAATAACCACTTTGAAAGTTGCATCTGATTCTTCCGCTGTTTTCTTGAACCAATCCATTTGTTCTTTTCCCCAGATTGTTTTTTCCGGTCCGTCGGGAGCTGGATTTTGACTACGAAAATCGCGTCCTTCGGGTAACCAAATCTGAAGATCTTTTCCCCAGCGAATGGTTCGATAGGTTTTATCACCCATAGGCACTTCATCCAAAAAGAACTGTGTTCCCTGCTCATAGCTAAAATCGCCCATATATCTGGTTTGCATACCGGGATAGGCATCATTCATCCATGTATCATGGTCATCTTTAATAAAATAGCTGCTTACTTGTCTGTGAAAATCAATATTATTTTGAAAACTATACATTCTGTCCCAATGCCAAAGAGCTAAATCGGAAGTTTTTGCCAAAGCATCATAATATAAAATATCACCGGTATGTACGAAGAATTCGGGCTCAAGCTTCAAGGCGCTTGGATATATTTTATACCCGGTTTCACTATCTACATCAGGATATGATGTTCCGGTTGTTACAATAAAATTTACATTGGAAGGAGTGTCAGCAGCAGGTGCCGTTTTAAATTTCCCCTCCAAAGAAGCACTTATCAATTTGCCTTTCAAAGGGGCTGCTTCAACGAGCAATTCGTATTCTTTTCCCGGACTAAGATCAGTAAGCTCAAATTGAGTTGCGAAGGCTTTTTCCGGATCCACAACTTGCCAATCTAATGATAACCAGTTTTGTTCACCAGCCAGCTTATACTTCAAACGAGCTTTTCCTTCACTTCCCGGAGTAGCCCCCTGGATGTTTGTTATATCGTATCCTTCAGGAAAAGTAACTACGGGTGTAAGATCAGGTCTCGCTCCCTTTTTTGGTTTTTCAGCTTCGCCTGTTTTATCATTTATGTATGTCACCGTGGGCATTGGGGCATTGTTTCCAACCCTCGTCGGATTTTCGGTTAATCTCACCCATACAATAGCTGTGTTTTGTGTTACTTCTCCGATTTTGATCCCGGTTGCCATATATGGACCATTTTCTGGTTGAGTGCAAGCAGTATAGATGAATATCAGGCTCACTAAAAAACTTAATTTTAAACTTTGAAGTTTCATTTTTCAAATATTAATTATCAATAATTATCTTAACCAAACAGGAATCGAATCATTGGCCCTCCATCCTTCAATTCTACGATCCAAATTATCACCTTTCCATTCATCCGAACCGGCTGGTAAAGCGTCGGTGGCAGGAAGTGACTTTTTAAGATCTTCAATAACATCAGCGTAATTCGGATCGCCTGCCAGATTTATATGCTCGCCGGGATCATTTTGGTGGTCGTACAATTCTTCACTTCCATCGCGGTACAGGATGTATCTGAAGTCGTTACTTCTAACCGAATGGTTTTTATAGTACCAGCTACTCAGCACAGGTTTGTCCCAGGAAGATTGAGGCTTTTTAATCAAAGGAACAATACTGTTTCCCTCTAATTTTGTGTCCTCAGGCAGATTGCACAATTCCACCAGAGTTGGGTAAATATCTAAAAGACTAACGGCTTCTTTACTTTGTTTTCCGGTATTTTTCATCCCGGGCACTTTAAAAAATAGTGGCACTTTAGTCGATTCTTCCCATAAAGCCTGCTTTCTCCAGTGTTTCTTTTCTCCCAGATGCTGCCCGTGGTCTGACCATAGCACAATAATAGTATTATCAGCATATTTGCTGTTTTCTAGGGCTTCCAGAACCTTGCCCAGTTCATGATCGGTGAAAGAGACGCATGCAAGATATCCATACACCAATTCTTTCCAGTAGGTATCGCTTAAATTTACAACCGCATTATGATCGCCCCCCGGAATGGTACCATAGGCAATGGATTTTCCCATGATGGGAATATCTGCCATCTCATCTTCCGGGAATTCAGGGATTTTAATAGAATCCAGATCGTATAAATCAAAAAATTCTCTTGGTGCTGTATAGGGTACGTGAGGGCGTACAAAACCTACTGCCAGGAAAAAAGGTTTTTCATGGTCTTCATTCAATTTCTCGACGGCCCATTCAGCAATCAATTCATCAAACATTTTTCCGCCGGGCATATCTTCACGGTCCAAAGCCCCGTAGCATAAGGAGTGTCCATCGGCAAATTCCTCTCCATAATGATTAACTATCTGGCTGCCATCTTTGGGAAATGGATAGAAATGAGTGCCCCCATAACCATCACCCCTGTCCCTTAAATCTTTTGGTACTTTGTAATTAGGTGCTATTTCATCCCAAAAATCAGTCGTTCGGTCTTTGTAATCAGAAACCCCGCTATGGAAGACTTTACCAACAGCCATAGTTTCATAGCCATTGTCTTTAAAATATTGAGGTAACATTTTGTGATCTCCCATTACCTGATCATATGACTTTTCCATGTCTTTGGTTGAACTGTACCATCCTGACGATGATGGATGAATTCCGCTAAGTAAGGAATTACGGGAAGCGGTACAAACAGCCTGTGAGCAGTGGGCGTTATTAAATAATACGCCTTGTCCGAAGAGCTTATCCATATTAGGAGTTATAACTTGCGGATTACCCTCCAGGGCTCCGACCCAGTCGTTTAAATCATCAATAGAGATAAACAGAACGTTTGGTTGTTTTTTTTCGGGAGTAGAACAAGCTGACAATCCGAGAATCAGTGGAAAAAGCAGATTAATTTTATTCATTTCTTTAAATTAGTTAAATTCATTCGTTAGTGTCCGGAAAAATAAGGGATTGAGGCAGTCCAAAAAATCTCTGTGTAATCTCTGTGTAATCTCTGTGTAGCTCTGTGTAATTATTTAATCAACTGTTACACAGAGTTGCACAGAGTTATCACAGAGTTGCACAGAGAAAAATAATATCATTTTTCAAATTAAGTATTACCTTTTGGTCACCTTCTGTTATAATAAAAAACTTTCAAGTTGTAAGCAACTATTTTCTTCATCTAACTTTTTAGATAGTCTCAATCTTTTCAGGTTTTATGAGTTTTACCAAACAACAATCGTTTTCTTTAAAAACCAAGCCGATATATTATAGAAAAAAGCACAGAGCAAAAAAAAACAATTTGTTCAAAAAAAAACAGTCGTAAAAAAGGATGTCTGAAAACTATAACCCATTAAATGGTAATTTTCAGACATCCAGTTATTTAGATAATATTTCTATTCTTTAATAAATTTAGCTGTATGAGTTCCTGCTTCGCCTGATAAAGACATCACATAAACACCTTTATTTAATCCTTCAACATTAATACTTTTCTGACCGACTTTGATAGTTTCTTGCATTACTTTCTGTCCCAGCATATTGAATATCTCAATTCCCTGATAAGAATTTGCAGGCATCCTGAGATTCAACAAACCATTTACCGGATTTGGATAAATGCTTACTTCAGAGGAATTGAAATCAGATATACTTGTGGGCGGATTGAAAACAATGGTTGTAGTAGATGTGACTGTACCATCAGCACTGGTAACCACAATCGTTGCAGTTTTTTCAGCTAAGGTCCCAAAAACATCAATAGCCTGAGTTATCACAACTGTTGCATTCACATCGGTTGCTTCAGCAGTTACTGTTGGATCTATGAGAATTGATGCTTCCATAGTATAGCTTGTAACTGCAGGGTCGAAACCATCAATCAACATTCCGCCAACTGATAAACTTGCAAGAGTTGCATCATCAGCTCCAATAATTGGCGCTTCCCAATACGTAACTAAGAAATCGTCCATCCAGATGCGGCTTGTTCCATCATTATCGATATCACAAATACCTTCAATTTTAATTTGAATAGAGTCTGTGGCTTCCTCGATTACTACTTCCACTTTCACCCATTCAGGATTAAGAAGACGAAGATCACTGCCTGACATACTTTTCACTAGTGTACTATCAGTTTCACTTGTTTTAATATATATATTTAGTTCTTCTCCCGTGAAATTCTCCTTCTCAAGCCAGGCCCAAAATGTCAGTGTTCCAACATTTATAAGTTTTGGTGATAATAAATATCCGGCGTCTTGGCTTGCATCCGGATTAGTATCTCCGGGATGACCTCTAGTAAATTTTAAAGCACCAACTCCCGGGTACAGATCCGTACTTCCAAAATTAGGGGTTTGATCTTGCATGACACCATTTCTCCTCCAGCCCTCTAAATCTTGTATTTCATCAAAACCTTCTTTGTACCAATAGTCGCCTAATGTAAAAACAATAGTTGTAGTAGCTGTTACTGACTGATCTGCACTGGTAACCAAAACAGTTGCAGTTCTTTCTGCTTCTGTGCCATTAATATTGGCTACTTGTGTAATTACTATCGTGGCATTAGGGTCGTTTGATTCAGCCTGAACTGAGTATCTCATAGCATGAGAAACTTCCTTGGTGTAGCTGTTATTTCATAATATAGGTTGACGTAAAGTTTAGTTGAAAACTTTCGTAAATTTAGGAATTATGAGAAGACAACAAAAAATTAGCAGGACATTTAGTACTGCTTTTAAAAAGGAGAAAGTTAACTTATTGGACAGTG
>JAIOZM010000111.1 GCA_021740585.1 Bacteroidales bacterium | reverse complement strand
CTTATTGCCCTTTCCAAAGAAGTGAAAAAGGTTGTTGACGACAAAGCAAATTATACCGACTGGAGCAGACGTGATGACATTAAAGCCGAATTAAAAGCCGACCTGATTATTCTGCTTGCCGAAAACGATTATCCTCCGGTTGATCGGGACGAAGTGTATAAAGAGATATTTGAACAGGCTGAGAATTTTAAAAAAAATCAGAAATGAGCCATCACAGCAGCCACACACATTGTCAAGCCCCACAAGCCCAAGCTCAAACCAAAGCATGCCAAAGAGTGTGTCTGCCCCAACCCAGTGAGAATTTAAAATTTTTCTCACCCTCTTTAAAGAAAAAATTAAAACACGCCAACACACGAGCGACACAGACAGAAAAGAAAATGAAACGAATGACAAGTTTAATATGAAAGTGCAATTTGACAGGAATATACTGACAGACAAGAACCGCCAGTGCATGCGGTATATTTTATTGCCGCGCTAGTGCTGAAATGAAGGTCTGTGGCTCGCTTCATACCTCATCACAGTTTGACAGTGAAGTGCTCCGAAATCGGAAACAAAAACATATCGCTGTCCGTAGTGTCCGGTAAAATAAGAATAGCAGCGTATGAAATTTTTGTTATAAAACACTCACACACCTTAATTCAAAAAAGGAATACTTCAAATTGAATTGTTAAATCCTTTTTACCTAAAGCAATAAGCAAGCACAAACGCAACAAAATTTTTTTAAATCCGTAGTCAGTTTAACAATGATTTTGAAATGAAAAAAGATTTCATATTAATAGTAGATGACGAAGCATTGAATTTATTTTTTCTAAGAGAAATTCTAAGCGATTATAATTTACATATTCTGGAAGCAACCAATGGACGTGAAGCTGTAGATTTATGCGATGAAAATCCTGAAATAAAGCTGGTGTTAATGTACATAAAAATGCCTGTTATGGATGGTCTCGAAGCAACAAAAATTATAAAGTCAAAATTTCCTGAAAAAATCGTTGTTGCCCAAACAGCTTATGCCTTTGCTTATGATGAAAATATAGCAATTGAAGCAGGGTGTGATGACTATCTTTTTAAGCCTCTTTCTCTCACCTCGTTAAATGAAGTGCTAAAAAAATTTCAGATTGGTTAATTCATTCAATTTAAGTACTAATTATATCTTAGAGAGAAAAGTTACTGATTCCGGATATTTTTTAATGCCTAAATAAGTACTTATAAAAATCAGGTGTTGAAAAGAATCCATTCCAATTATTAATCAGTCACTAAAATATACGAATAAATCTCTCTTGTGAATTTTATTAATAATTATCCCCTTACTTGTTCAGATTAAATTATTTACCTTCGCAGGGAAACATAATATTTAAATTTACTATGAATAAGTCAAGAAACTTCCTGTTGTTAATGCTAGTGGTACTTATAATTTCATGTAACAAGACCCCACCCGAAAATAGTAACGATAATCTTATATTAGCTACATTATATAATTATTATTCAGCCGAATATGAAGCTTTGACATTTCAGGCTTATAATATAGCAGAAGAAAGACTAATTAATATTAAGAAAGAAAGACCGGCTGAAACTAATTTTGCCATAGTATTGGATATTGACGAAACCATTTTAAATAACAGTCCTTACCAGGCAAAACTAATACATGAAAATATATTTTATGACAGTTGCTGGAATGATTGGTGCAATGCAGCCCTTGCTACGACTATTCCCGGAGCCCAAAACTTTCTGAATTTAGCCGATTCACTAGGATTTCACATATTTTACATATCAAACCGCAAAGAAAAATTTGTAAAAGAAGGCACAGTAAAAAATATGAAGGAAAATGGCCTGCCTCAGGTTACAGATGAGCATTTTCTGCTCAGAACCACCGAAAGAAGTAAAACTTCCCGAAGATCTCAAATCGAAAAGGATTATGAAATTGTGATGTTATTGGGTGATAATCTGGGTGATTTCTTCGAAGATGCTGCCAGCCCATCTGACCGCTCAGCACAAGTGACAGATTTGCAAAAAGAATTTGGAAACAGATTTATTGTCCTCCCCAACGCCATGTACGGGAATTGGGTTGATGCTTTGAAAATTAATGGCAATCCGGAAATTGTTGATTCCTTAATGGTGGAGATGATTGGTGGTGAATGGTAATTGGGTATTTGAATAAAGTATTTCTCAGACCTTGCCAATTTAACATTATAACTTCAAAATCTTTTTCACAACCCTTTGTGAATCTTCTATTGAGGTAAGGATATAAATGCCGTCTGGTAAATAATCAAGTTCTAAGACTATGGAAGAAGAAGGATTGATAACTTTATGGTAGAAAACTTGTCCGGTAAGGTCCGTGATCCAAATTTCTTTTTCTGAATTAGCATTGCTGAAGAGGACATGAAGATTATCATAAAATGGATTGGGGCCTACTTCAATAATTCCTGTTTCAGGGAAATATTCGAAAACAAATGATTTCATTAACAGGCGGGAATACGGATCCATTTGAATGGAAGAAACCTTCATTTTTACAGGTAAATTAAAAGTATTCAGAGCTTCATCCTGCTCCAACCTTACAATGGTATCCTGTCCATTTTCAAAATAAATTTTTACATCGAAATGGGTTTTGAAGAAATCAGTTTCCCCACTTCCGGTTTGTCGTGATTCTATATATAAAGTATCTTCAACAGAGCGGTAACTCACTTGAAAAACCGGATACCCTTCACCGTAATACCACTGATTAAAAAACCAGTTGTAATTTCCCCCGCTAATTTCATTGCAAATTTCAAGGAAGTCTTGCCCACTGGCAACAGAATTCTTAAACCGCTGAAGAAATTCTCTCAGAATTTTAAAGAAGAATTCATCATTATCTAATTCATATCGAAGCATATTAAGGATGGACGCACCCTTTTTATAGGAAAGGCGGTAATCGAATATTCTGCCAGGATCTCCGGTTTCTTCGATGGGAAGATATACACTTCCTGTTTTCGCATTTAATGCAATACTGTGCGCGTCGTCCATCCATTCGATGGCTTTCGGCTGACCTTCCAAAAATTCTAAAGCCAGATACTCGCAGTAGGAAGCAAAACCTTCGTTTATCCATATATCCTGCCAACTGGAACAGGTAACATAATCGCCGAACCATTGATGAGCGAGTTCATGAGCCACCAGCAGAAAATTAAAATTCTGCAGGGTCGTCATCGTTTGATGCTCCATTCCGCCTCCCAAAGGAGCCATACAATGTCCATACTTTTCATTAATAAAGGGATAGATTCCAAATAAACCTGAATACAGTTCTAAGAGAGGACCTGTTTTATCGATATTTTCTTTTTCCTTCATTAAAATATCATCTGTGTTATAAATATAATTTTGTACCAGCAATGAATCTTCTACTCCCGGTATTTTTACATTAAAACTATAATCAAGATAATTAGAGACGGAAAATGAAATCAGATAGTACGCAATTGGATATTTTGAAAACCACTTAAAGGTTTTTTTGCCTGCTATTGTATGGTCAATTTCTTCAAGCACACCATTCGATCCGGCCATTAGTCCGTCATTTACAGTAATGTAAACCCTAACAGAGTCGGCTTTATCCATTAAGTCCTGCTTAACCGGAAACCAGCTTAAGGACTGATAAGGTTCCGACAAGGTATAAGTTACCCTTTGTCCGTATAGGTTATCTGATTTATTTGAAATACCGGAAAAGAAGCTGGAGCTTTGACTTGTACCAGCATAATTTATTCCCAGTCTTGAAACTTCACCTTTCTGTATAGCTTTATCGGGGATAACAAAGATTAAATTATTGAAATGTTGATAGTTATTATGTTCTGATGAATTCAGGGTAACAGAAACCAAATCCAGATCATCGGATAACTCAAAAACGATGGTATCCATCGATTCGAGAGCTGTAAACACAATTTCTGTATAAGCATTTATATAAGTATTTGTATTCCCTGTTTCAATATTAATATGGTAGTATGTAACGTCATATTTATATTGAAGTGAAGAAAATGAGGGTGAAACAGATTCCCCATATAATTTCTTCCCAACATGAGAGCACTGAGAATATAACGATGTAAATTCTCCTGTACTAAAAAGAATAAATACTATGACTATCAGTACTTTCTTCAATATTATTAAGAATTAAATCTGTATATAGTTGTACTGTGGAAAACATCACCTCTTTTCAAAACCGAAGATGGGAAACCGGGTTTATTCACAGAATCTGGAAAATACTGGGTTTCAAAACAAACAGCTTGTTGCTTATTATAAATCATACCCTTCTTTCCCGGTAAATTGTTTATATAATTTGAAGTGTAGAGCTGAACTCCCGGCAAACTGGTAGCCACTTCCATGCTTCTGCCACTATCAGGATCTTCAAGAAAGGCGAACCACTTTAATTGCCTGGCTTTCATTTGAACAACATAATTATGATCATAGCCATTTTCCAGTTTATCCCAATCGTCTCCTATTTTTTTGTCTTCTCTAAAGTCGAATGGACTTTTTTCAACCTTACGAATTTCGCCTGTTGGAATTGATTCTTCGTCAACCACTGTATAGAATTCACAATTCATTTTTAAAAAGTGATTTAATATATTCTTCTTCCCGCCATTCAGATTAAAATAACTGTGATTGGTTAAATTAATTATTGTATCCTTATCTGTTTCAGCATAATACTCAATCTTAAGCTCGTTGTCGTTATTAAGAGAATAAATAACCTTTGTTGTTAAATTACCCGGATAGCCTTCTTCCATATCTTCTGATAGATAGGTCAGATGAAGATAAACCACATCTTTTTCAGAGACTGTTTCAGCCTGCCAGATTTTCTTGTCAAAACCAACTAATCCACCATGAAGGTGATTTCCTCCATTATTAGCGGCTAATACATATTCCTTGCCATTAAGAGTAAAACCGGCATGTGCAATACGATTGGCAAATCTGCCTATAATACCGCCAAAATAGGGATGTTCACCTAAATAACCGGAGAGATCATCAAAGCCTAAAACCAAATCATCTACATTACCTTTTTTATCAGTATGAAAAATATTAGTTATTATTCCACCATAATTAGTGATTTTAATCAACATTCCATTATCGTTCTCCAAACTATACAAATCTACATTGATTCCATTCTTATCTTTTCCAAATAATTCTTTAGATATTTTCATTTTGACATAATACTATAAATATGAGACAATAAATAACATAAATATAAGGGTTTTACACAATATTTTAAGGTTGAATGAAAAATATAGAGTGGAAAATCAACCGAGGTATTTCTTTAAGGATTTGAAGAGCAGATCCCGGCTAAGTGGTTTAGCTAAAAATTCTTTACAACCTGCACTTAAAGCCGTATTTCTGTCCTCCAGGGTTGCATAAGCAGATTGAATTATGATTGGGATTTTCGGATTTATTTCCAATATTAGCTTTGTGGTTTCAAGGCCGTTGAGTCCGGGCAGTTGAATATCCATTAATACCAAATCTATATTATTTGTTTCCGCAATTATATTAACGGCTTGTTTTCCATCTTCTGCCTGAAATATTTCTGCATTTGTCTCGCTTAAAATTTCCTTCAGTAATTCATAACAAAACAAATTATCTTCAGCAATCAGAATCTTTTTATTCTTCCAATTATATTTTCCGCTCTCCGAAATGGTTTCGCTTGTTTTTTCCTTACTATCTTCAATCTGAATAAATGGGATTGTGAAATAAAAAGTTGTGCCAACATTTTCTTTGGATTCCACCCAAATTTTTCCACCAAGAAGAGAAACCAATTGACTTGAAATTGCCAATCCTAAACCGGCACCTGTATAAATTTTAGATTTCGATTCTTCAATTTTTTTAAACCTTTCAAAGATATATTCTTGTTTCTCTTCAGGGATGCCAATTCCTGTATCTTTACAATAAAATAAAATTTCCTTTTCCGCATCATTAATTCTATAACCCAATTCAACAAATCCTTGTTCAGTAAATTTCAGTCCATTGTATGCCAGATTTAATAATATCTGCTCCAGTCGGTGAAAATCGGTATATAACTTAACATCCTCGCATTCGCAAAATGTATTTTTTAATTCAACATTCTTATCATCATCTTTTTCCTTCATCTTGGTTAAGGTAATAAAAACGGTGTTCATCAATTCCCTCAGGCTGCCATTCGACTTCTTAATTCTGAGTTGATTGGATTCTATCTTTGCAATATCCAGAATATCGTCGATAATATGCAGCAAAGATTTTCCATTTTTATTTATAAAGCTTGTGTATTTCAACCGCTTTTCAAGGCTAATCGAAGGATTTTCCAAGAGGCTTGAAAATCCAATAATCGAATTCATTGGAGTGCGGATTTCATGAGACATATTCGAAAGAAAAGCGGTTTTCAATTGATCTGCCATTTCTGCCTTTCGCATGGCTGAGATTATTTGTTTTTCAGCATTCTTTCTAAAGGAAATGTCTCTGATGATCTCTACTGTCCCAAGCTGAATATTATCTGAATACACCGGAAAAAGAACATAATCCAATATTATTTCAGAATCTGATTTTGATTTGGCCAAAATTTCTCCCTCAAATACCTTCTGATAATCAAATACTTTATAGATTTCACTAAAGAGCTTATCTCCGAGAAATAAGGATGGGTTATTTGCCAGTATTTCATCGGTGGAATATCCAATAATTTTTGCATGGGCATCATTGGAAGTTATGTATTTATTATCCAAATCAAGAATTGCAATTCCATCAAGATTATTTTCAAAAATCATTTTGTACAATACAATGCTTTCTTCAAAAACCCTTTGTTCTGTTATCTCATAAACTATCAAACCGGTCTTTAATCCACCTGAAGTATTAAAACTGAAAAGTAAATTCTGCAGATCCACCCTCCCCCTTTCGGGCAAGTGCAAACTCAACTTATATTTCGTCGATTTGGTAAGTGGATCTTCAGGATTTATATGGGCTGCAAATTCTTCAATAATATTTTTTGATTTTTCAGGGCTCCCAATATTATACCGGTTTATTAAGTGCAGAATTTCGATCCGGTTGCTGCCAACAGCTTCTTTCTCATCAATTCCAGTCAATAGCTGCATATTCTTATTCCAGCTTTCTATCCTGCCATTCGTATCTATAATGGCAATTCCAAGAGGTGAATTATCAAAAAAGGAATCAAAATATTCCTTCCAACCGGCTTTTTTATATTTATCAAGTTCAGCTTTTAGAGACGCAATCTCTCCTTTGCAGGCTTTAAGCTCATCTTTTAAAATAGTTATTTCCTTATCCTTCATTAAATAATTTTTAACCCATTCAAATACATATTTTGATCGAATTTATATATAAAATAGTAATAAAACAGACTCTGTAACAAAAATACATTAAAAATAATTAAATAATTGCATGATTTTATTGTAGCACAAAAATTGGTATTAGGAGTGCCAAAAAGCTTGGAGAAGCATAATTGTCGAATATTCCCTACTCATCAACCTACTCTAATTATTTCAAACTTCAGGCACACCCAACTTCATTTCTTCCGGATCAATAGTCGAATTTTGAACACTAAATTAACATAAAAATACCTCATTCCTTGGAATTCATTGGAATAAAATATATTTTTGCGAACATTTTTAGAATTAATCATTAAAATATTAAAATTATGTTTAACCAGTATGAAACCGTTTTCATTGCAACTCCCGTTTTGTCTGAGGCACAGATGAAGGAAGCGGTTGAAAAATTCAAGGGCATTATCATCGAGAATGGTGGTGAGATAGTCCATGAAGAAAATTGGGGGCTTAAAAAGCTTGCCTACCCCATCCAGAAGAAGTCGACCGGATTCTATTACATGATCGAATTCAGATCTGAAGGAGATGGAATCGAAAAACTTGAATTACAGTTTCGCAGAGATGAACGTATCATTCGTTTTTTGACAACAAAAATGGAGAAGTATTCAGTTGCGTATGCTGAAAAGAAAAGAGCTAAAGTTGAATCAGATAAGAAAAAGGAGGCTTAAATCATGGCACAAACAGCATCAGAAATCAGATATCTCACGCCATTATCCGTTGAGATTAAAAAGAAAAAATACTGTCGCTTTAGAAAAAGCAGAATAAAATATGTTGATTATAAAGATCCTGAGTTCCTGAAGAAATTTCTGAATGAACAAGGCAAAATTCTTCCTCGCCGGGTAACCGGAACATCGCTGAAATTTCAAAGGAAAGTTTCCAATGCGGTTAAAAGATCTCGCCACATTGCTATGCTTCCTTACGTAACCGATTTAATGAAATAACTAATTGGAGGAAAGAAAACATGGAAATTATATTAAAAGAAGATATCCTTTCATTAGGACATAAAGACGATATTGTAAACGTGAAAAATGGTTACGCAAGAAACTACCTTATCCCTAAGGGCTTAGCCATTAATGCAACTTCTTCTGCAAAGAAAATGCATGAGGAAACTCTGCGTCAGAGAGCACATAAAGAAGCTAAACTTGTTGCTGAAGCTCAAAAATCAGCCAAAAAATTAGAAGGCATAAGTTTAACTATTGGTGCAAAAACAAGCACAAAAGGTAAAATTTTCGGTTCTGTTAATACCATTCAAATTTCTGAAGCACTTAGTGCTAAAGGTTTTGAAATTGACAGGAAAAATATCTCGATCAAAGAAGAACTTATTAAGGAAATTGGTTCTTACACTGCAAAAGTAAAGCTTCATAAAGAAGTTTATGTAGACATACCTTTCGAGATTGTTGCTGAGTAAAACTTTACTGTAGCTTTTAAGCTAATCGAATAATAAGCAGCCGTTTCATTAATTTGAAACGGCTGTTTTTTTAATGGTAATTAATATCTATTTTACCGCAATCGTTTCAATCTCAATCATTGCACCCAATGGTAATCCCTTTACGGCAAATGCAGCCCGGGCAGGCATTTCTTTAGTATAATATTTTGAGTAAACCTCATTCATAGCTTTAAAATTTGCCATGTCACTAAGCAGACATGTCGACTTTACCACATCTGAAAATGAATAGCCTGCAGCATCTAAAATAGCTTCAATATTCTTCATAACCTGTTCCGTTTGTTCCGTAATGCCCCCTTCAATAATTTGGGAAGTACCCGGAATCAAGGGAATTTGACCTGAAATGTATAGAGTGCCGTTAATTTCTACTGCCTGCGAGTAAGGTCCAACGGCCGCCGGAGCATTGTTTGTTGAAATTATTTTCTTCATAATGTAATGTATTAAAAATTATCCTGCCATGGAATCCGCTTATTATATTTCAAATCCTGCAATAAGGAAGACTTGGCATTAATCTGAAAATTAAAGCTTTTATAAATCCCAAAAGGAACTGCCGTTAATTTCATTTCCCAGCAATGCAAATCTCTGTAAATACTCATATTGGTGGTTGTAACTTTTGAAAGTTTTAAATCATAACCTGTGTTAAAACCTATTTTCCATTTAGGTGTAAGACTAAAATCGCCCGTTAGGCTAACTGTTTGAACTACATTGGGATTGGCAGATGTTTTCGTATAATTTAGGGAATAGTCAACCCTCAGACTCCAGGGAATGCTGAAATCGACATATTCACCATAATAATAGTCCTCATCGAATGCGTCGTACTCCTCCCTCATTGAACCCGGGGCCCCGGGAGAAATAGTTTCATCGGTCACCCCTCCTTCTGCATCGTCTTTTGACTTTCCGGAGCCTCCTTTCAGGTTGAGCCCCATAGTTAAGCCAGCACTTGTTAGCCTTACCAACTTTCCGCTTTTACTATATTCTGAAACATTAATCCTTTTATACAAACTATCCAAAGCATAAGGATCCATATTTCCCCTGAAACTTATATTGACTTTATTATTAAATATACGTGTACTTCCATTAAATGAAATAGGTCTGAATTTAATGGAATCATCAAAATTCATATTGGTGGAAAAGTTCAGGTTATCGAGCAAATTAATTTTCTTTAACTCTGTTGCGGTATCAGATTTAGATTTAACCTTCGCCTCAATGGTGTTTCTCAAGGCAAAGCTCATGGTTTTCGAACTACTCCCCAGTGTGGGAGTGCCATAAATTGAGCCTTCATAAATAGAATACCTTTTAACCCATTCCCCATTTTCATCATAAAGATCCCTGTAATACTCCGGTACAATAGATGAAACATCGGGTATATAGCTAAAACTTACTGTAGGCGACATTACATGCCTTATTGCCTGCAACTTACTGTTTTCCTTAAACTGATACATTCCGTAAATTTTTGGCGACAGCGATGCTGAGACAGAGGGATAATAGGAATGTGCATAAGTAAGTCCTTTGATGGTGTCGGTAACTTCGGAATAATAGCTTGAATCAACTGATTCATGATAAACCATTTGGTATGATTTAAGATAATGTTCGGTATAGGCCACACCATTGTAACTTAAATTTGGGGAAAAGGTGAAATTCTTTAATCTTTTAGGTTTGTAATTCCAGGTAATTGGTATACTATGTTTGTATCCATTTTTCATGTCGGAAAAAACTGAACTTGTGAATAAGAGAGTATCAATAGTGGATATTCTATTATCAAGGCTACTGCTATAGCTTAATTGAATGTCTTCCCAGAAACCACCTTTACCCGTAGCATTTTTAAATCTGAATGGGTAAATCCGCGACATATTGAATGACATCTTTGGTAAATTCAGATTAACCCCTCCCGTATTCGAATTTTGCGTATGATTTGCACTGGCAGAAAAGTTGAATGGCGATCCCGGCCAACTCTTCTGAAAAGAAATACTCGACGATTTTGTATTGGTTAAAGCATTGGTTAATACCCTGCTGTGATTTTGATCGAAGCGGCTGGTCGACATATTTACACTGGCGCTAAAACGTTGACTTGGATTTGCCTTACTATCCTGGGCATGATTCCACATAATAGAATAATCGGACGATTTGGAATAATCGTCGAGTCCCTTCTCGCTTGTGATATTCTTATAAATCCTGCCGTTAAAACTACCATTAAATTTATATCGCTTTCTGTAATTTGTTCCAACACGCATACCCCAGGTACCATTTGTATAAATGTCGCCGGTAAGGGTTAAATCAACATACTCATTAATAGCAAAATAATAGCCCCCATTTCTAAGGTAAAAACCTCTGGTCGATTCCTCACCATATTGCGGTATTAATAAACCGGATGTATTGGTCGTTGTATTAGGAAAGAACCCAAAAGGCAATCCTATGGGAAGTGGGATATCTGCAAATACCAGATAGGCGGGTCCGGAGATTATTTTTTCGCCGGGTATGGATACAGCTTTTGTAAGAGCAACATAAAAGTGAGGATGTTCAGCATCGCATGTGGTATATTTCCCATCCTTAATATGAATATGACCGTATTCATCTTTCTTGGTTGTCTGTGCGTGAAGATATCCCCCATCCTGCTCGGTTATGACTTCTAATATACGACCACGTTTTGTTTTGAAATTATATCGCAGCTGTTTTGCTTCAAGATTCTGAACATCGTCCTTATAAACCGGGTTGCCAACAATTTTCCCGGTGGAATCAGGCATACCTGAGGCATACACAATATTAGTACTCATGTCGAATTCGATGTATGCAGCTTCCAGCTCCATGGTTCCGTAGGTAACCTTTGCATCTTTATAGAGAAAAACTTTTTTATTTGTTTTCCCAAAATTCACTGAATCAACAGCAGAATAGATTACATCAAGTTCGATCGAATTATTTTTCTTTGATTTTAGTGTGTCGGTGGAGCCTTCATTACCAAAAAACAAACTGTCTTGCAATACAGAAGTTGTATAGATACTATCAGTCAATAATGTATCTGCCACCTCCTGACCATAGGAGCTAAAGCTAAAAACAAAACAGAATGTTAATAATATGAGTGATATATATAAAAATTTGTGCAAGTTAAAATACTATTTTTACAGAATAAAAGTTATCCATTGATATGTCGCAAAACTAATTAAAATAAGCAAGAATGATGCGATTGCGTATCAGGATTTGTCAACATAAGAACGAATGAAAACATACATTCTTGTATTTGGGCTATATTTTTTATTTTATCCATATACTAAGGGGCTTTCTAATCCTCCTGTTTCAGATAAAGTAAGTATTGTAGTTATCGATCCGGGTCACGGAGGAAAAGACCCGGGAGCTCTAGGGACAAAGATAAAAGAGAAAGACGTAGTACTCGCCATTGCCCTTAAAGTGGGAGAACTCATCAAAAGTAATTTTGAGGATGTTAAAGTAATTTATACCCGTGATACAGACGAATTTATTCCCTTAAATGAGCGGGCAAACATAGCCAATAAGAATAAGGCAGACTTATTTATTAGCATACATGCCAATTCCTTACCAAAATCAAAAGCCTACGGAACAGAAACCTTTGTGATGGGTATCAGCAAAGATGCCGGGAATTTTGAAGTGGCAAAAAAGGAAAATTCAGTAATAAATCTGGAAGAAGATTATGAAACGAAATACGAAGGCTTTGATCCGAACAGTATCGATTCATATATTATTTTCTCGGTAATGCAAAAAACCTATCAGGGACACAGCATTGCTTTTGCTCAAATGATTGAAAATGAATTCTCTGCACGCGCAAAACGGTTTAGCCGCGGAGTGAAACAAGATGGGTTTTGGGTATTATGGAGCACAACCATGCCAAGTGTGCTTATTGAAACCGGATTCCTTACCGATGGAAATGAAGAGAAGTTTCTGGGATCGGAAAACGGTCAGGATATACTTGCATCCGCAATCTATAGAGCATTCAGACAATATAAGGAAAGTATTGAAAGTAAAAGTAACTTTAGTAATTTACATAAAGAAATTGAGCAAAATAAAGAAATTTCAGTTCAGATCGGGAAAGACTTAGCTGATGATCAGGCTAGCCCGGAACTATATTTCAAAGTGCAGATTCTGGTGTCAAAAAACTCTGTTGATAAAGATAATCCCTATTTCAAGGATTTTAAATATCCGGAGGAATTCAAATCAGGAAGCTGGTATAAATATGCTGTTGGAAAAACCACATCTTATTCAGAGATAATTAAATACTGTAGTCTTGTAAAAGAAACATATCCTGATGCTTTTGTTATTGCAGTAAAGAATAATGAAATTATTAAGCTAAAGGATGCACTTGAAGAAATAAACCCTTAACTTTGTCCCATCTTATGATAAATCAGGTTCTGGCCATCCATAAAATGCCATGAATAGTTTATCTGTTTAAATATCACTAAATGAAAATAAAAACTGAAGTTAGAATTGGAATAATTGTATTAACAACTTTCCTGGTTGTTTACTGGGGAATTAATTACCTTAAAGGCAGGAACCTGCTTAAAAAGACTGATGTATATTATGCTGTATTCAATAATGTTCAGGGCTTAGACCTGTCATCCGGCGTGTTGTTAAATGGCTATAAAGTCGGATTAATTTCAGGCATTGATTTTCAAAAGGAAAGCCTGAATAATATCAATGTATCCTTTACTGTAAATCACAATTTCGATATCCCAAAAGGATCTGTTGTTGAACTGATAAGTCCCGATCTTTTAGGATCAAAAGCCTTAC
>JAIOZM010000110.1 GCA_021740585.1 Bacteroidales bacterium | reverse complement strand
TTGCTCCCCAGCAGAGCCCATCTCCGTTTCTCTTTACAAGAGAAATATAAAAAGAGTTATTTGAATAGGTAAATTTTATTATTAACAGAAAGTTTAAAAAACTAAACTTCGTGTCAACCATATTCATGAAAGGTCAAACTTTAAACTTTAAACTTTAAACTTTAAACTTTAAACTTTAAACTTTAAACCTTAAACCTCAATCTTTTCAAAAACATATCAATTTCTGCACGAGCTAAAAATCTTTTGCCGATTTTTACATTTTCAAAACCATAAACATTATGCAGAAAATTATTGAATGTGTACCCAATTACTCAGAGGGTATTGATATGAATATAATAAAGCTGATTACCAATGAAATAGAATCTGTTGAAGGGGTAAAACTTTTGGATGTTGATCCGGGTAAAGCTACGAACCGTACGGTTGTCACTTTTGTTGGTGAGCCGGAGCCCGTGGTTGAGGCTGCATTCAGGGCAGTGAAAACAGCTTCGGAATTAATTGACATGACAAAGCACAGAGGTGAGCATCCGCGTTTTGGGGCAACGGATGTTTGTCCTCTCATTCCAATTTCGGGTATTACCATGGAAGAAACAGTCGTGTATGCGAGAGAATTGGGAAAAAGGATAGGAGAGGAGTTGAAGATTCCGGTTTATTGTTACGAAAGTGCTGCTTTTTCAAAAGAAAGGAAAAATCTCGCCTATGTCAGATCGGGCGAATACGAGGGGCTTAAAGAAAAGTTGGAAAGACCTGAATGGAAACCCGATTTTGGTCCTGCTGTTTTTAATTCAAAAGCAGGTGCTACAGCGGTTGGAGCACGTGATTTTCTTGTTGCCTATAATGTAAATTTAAATACAACTTCAACCCGAAGAGCAAATGCAATTGCTTTTGATGTGAGGGAGAAAGGTAGAATTTTACGAAAAGGTGATCCGATAACCGGTGAAATCGTAAAGGATGAAAACGGCAATCCGGTCACAGTTCCCGGTAGCCTAAAATCTGTAAAGGCAATAGGTTGGTTTATTGAAGAATATGGGGTAGCCCAGATATCAATGAATCTTACTAATTTAAGCATTTGCAGCTTGCATGAAGCCTACGATGAAGTATGGAAAAAGGCCGAAGAGAGAGGTGTAAGGGTTTCCGGATCCGAATTGGTTGGTTTGGTGCCTCTGAAGTCTGTTTTAGATGCCGGAAGATACTTTTTAATGAAGCAAAAACGCAGCATAGGGATTTCAGATAAGGAACTTATAAAAATTGCTATAAAGTCAATGGGCCTTGATGATTTATATCCTTTCAATCCCAATGAAAAAATTATTGAATACGCAATGGATAAAGACAGGAAACAGAAAAATCTTGCAGATCTTAGTGTGTATGAATTTATGAATGAAACAGCCTCAGAATCTCCTGCACCCGGGGGAGGTTCGGTTAGTGCTTTGATGGGTTCTTTAGGAACATCGCTGGCAACGATGGTGGCCAATTTGTCGTCTCATAAACGCGGATGGGACGACAAATGGGAAGAGTATAGCAACTGGGCAGATAAAGGGAAATCCATTCAGGAGAGCCTTATGAAAATGGTTGATGAAGATACCCGGGCTTTTAATAGAATTATGGAAGCATTTCAGTTATCAGGTACCACTGAAAAGGAGAAGATGAATAAAAAGGCAGCCATTCAGGAAGCAACAAAAAATGCAATTCTTGTCCCCTTTAATGTAATGAAAATTAGTTTTAGCGCATTTGAATTAATTGAAGCCATGGCAAAAACAGGAAATCCGAATTCTGTTTCCGATGTCGGAGTAGGCGCACTCGCCATACGTTCTGCCATACGTGGAGCCTGGCTGAATGTAAAAATAAATTCAGCCGTGCTTGAGGATAAAATTTTTGTTAATAAAATATATGAAGAAGCCCGTCATATTCTTTTGGAATCAGACCGGAAGGAATCCCTTATATTGAAGATTGTGGATGATAAAATTGGATAATTTCTGTGGGTTTATAACAAAAAAAGTCCACTTTTTACTTTTTTTCTCGAAACCGACATGTTATTAAACCTCTTTAAGATGGATTGGAATCTTAAAAAGAGTTGTTATTTCTATAACATATTCAAAATCTCCGTTTTAGACTGAAAAAAACCTTCATTTATAAAAGGAGTCAATCTTTTTATAATTTATAACTTAAATGATTAATTTAATGTTGATTAAGATTAATATTCTGATGTTATACAATATATTTATAAGTTAAACGAATGGCAATTGCTATAAAAAACCAGCTCTATACCCTAAATATTCAGCAATTTCTTTTTGGTTTTGATTTTTTTTTATAGATTTGGCCTCATAGAAATATTCTATTATTAACTATTTATAAACCTAAAATTTTTATCTATGAAAAGATTTACAGTTTTACTGGCATTCTTTGCACTTGTAGGCTTTGCTCTGCAGGCACAGAATGTACAGATCACAGGTAATGTTACTGGTGCTGACGACGGATCGGCATTACCTGGGGTGTCTGTTGTAGTGAAAGGAACTACTATTGGTACAGTTACTGATTTTAATGGTAACTATAACCTGTCTGTTCCTGCTAGCGCAACAACACTCGTTTTCAGCTTTGTGGGTATGGAACCTACTGAATTAGCTATTTCAGGAAGAACAACGATCGACATTGCTTTGAATCAATCCTCCCTTGATTTGGAAGAGGTAGTTGTTACTTCACTTGGTATTAAAAGGGATGCTAAGGCACTTGGATATAGCGTTCAGTCTGTTTCCAATGAAGATATCACCAGAACCTCCAATGCTGACGTTGTTAATGCTCTTTCTTCAAAATTAGCAGGCGTTCAGGTTACCAGTTCAGGTGGTACTGCAGGTGCTTCATCCTATATTACAATTCGCGGTGCTGCTTCTATCCTTGGTGATAACCAGCCTTTGTTTGTTGTTGACGGATTACCAATCGTTTCCGGTGGAGGTGGTGGTGATGTTGGCGGTGTTGCCACTTCAGGTCGTACCGTTGAATTGAACCCTGAAGAAATTGAAAGTATGACAGTTCTTAAAGGTGGTGCTGCAACTGCTCTTTATGGAATTCAGGCTGCAAACGGCGCTATCATTGTTACAACCAAAAAAGGTACCGACAATGCAAAAGCTCAGTTTGATTTTTCTTCTTCTGTTACTATTGAGAATGTTTCTCAACTTCCTCCAAGACAAGATGTTTATGGCCAGGGTTGGGATGGTAACTGGATAGCAGGCTACGCACAAGCATGGGGGCCTAAAATTTCCGAATCATCTTATACATTTGATCCTGCCGTATGGACACATCCTTTAATGGATCTCCAGGGAGCATTGGTTCCTACATCTAATCCTAATGGCTATGAGCTGGAAGGACCTGCACAGTCATTTGATGCTTATGACTATTTCCAAACAGGGATTACCTATAATAACAACCTTTCTGTTAGAAGCGGAAATGAAAAGAATAAATTCTATGCCTCTGTTGGTTCTTATAATCAAGAAGGTGTTGTTCCTAGTAATACATTCGATAAGTTAAACTTAAGGATGAACGCTTCTTCTAAAGTAGCTAAGAATTTGGAAATTGGTGCTAATACCAGTTACATACATAGTTCAGGTAACTTTATTCAACAGGGATCAAACGTTTCTGGTGTAATGTTGGGACTTTTAAGAACTCCTCCATCATGGGACAATAGCGCTGGTTGGAAATTGCCTAACGGTACACAAAGAACATATAGAAATGGTGCTGGATATGATAACCCATACTGGGTTTCTAATGAAATCACTTTCCTTCAGGATGTTGACCGTTTTATGGGTAACGTAACTGCACAATGGGATGCTACCGATTGGTTCAACGTAACATATAATCTGGGTACTGACCTTTACATGCGTCGTTATCAGGATTACTTCCCTGTTTATTCAAGAGCTAAAACAGCTGGTTATTTAGGTGAGTACGAAAATTATTCTCAGGTACTTAACTCTGACCTTTTGTTTAACTTCAAGAAAGACATAAACGAAGATATTTCTGCAAGACTTACTTTAGGTCACAATATGTATTCTACCTATTCAAAGAATGTATTTGCCTCGGCAAACGGATTAGAAATTCCTGGATTTATTCAAGTTTCGAATACATCTACTCAGAATGCAAGTACTGGTATCTATGAATACAGAACTATGGCTGTTTTTGCTGACTTACAGTTTGACCTTTACAGAATGTTATATTTTGGATTTACAGGTCGTAACGATTGGGCAACTACTATGCCAGAAGATAACCTTTCTACTTTTTACCCTTCAGCAAACATGGGTTTCATCTTTACTGAGCTTGGCGCATTGAAAGATAATTCAGTATTGTCATTTGGTAAAATCCGTGCATCCTATGCAGTTACTGCAAATATCGCAGCTGCTTATAGTACAAAAACTAATTTTGTACAAGCAGGTGCCGGTGACGGTTGGACTGACGGATTGGTTTTCCCATTACTTGGTAATGCTGGATTTACCCTCAGTGGAACTCTTGGAAACGAGGTTCTTCAACACGAGAATATGATTACTCAGGAAATTGGTGTTGAATTGAAATTCTTACAAAACAGACTAGGAATTGATGTTGGATTATTCAAAAATTTAAACGAAGACCTTTTACTTTATGTTCCAATTGCTACATCTACAGGTTATGCTCAGATGTATATGAACGCAGGTTCTATGGAATCAAAGGGTATTGAAATTATGTTTAATGCCACTCCTGTTAAAACCTCTGCATTTAGCTGGGATATTTTCGCTAACTTCACTAAAATGTCTAACACTGTAACCGAGCTTGCTCCTGGTGTGGAAGATGTATTCCTAGGTGGATTTACCGATCCTCAAATCCGTGCAGTTGCCGGTGAAGAATATCGTACTATTTATGGTTTCGATTATTACAGAGATGATAATGGTGCATATATAATTAATGATGATCCAGGCGATGGTTATCCTGATGGATTCCCAATGACTAACAACGAGAAAATGGTTCCTTTAGGAACAGTTAATCCTGATTGGTTATTAAATATTACAAACTCCTTTAACTTTAAAGGAATTGGACTTACTGCTCTTCTTGATATTAAACAAGGTGGTTTAATGTATAACGGTACAAGATTTACCATGAATACTTTTGGAACTTCTTTAGAGACTGTAAATCGTGAAGTAACATACAATGCTGACGGTAGTATCGATTTAGCAAATACCCCTGCTGAGAACCTTGTTGTTTATGACGGTGTTCTTGGTCATATTGCTTCTGATGGTTCCATAGTATCAAGTGGTACTGTTAACACAATGCCTGTTGTAAACGATGCCAGATGGTTTACTGGTGAAGGTGGAAACTTTGGTGGTGGTGCTACTGATGGCGCTATTGATGATGCCAGTTGGGTACGTCTACGTGAAATTTCTGTTTCTTATACCTTACCTAAGAGTGTTCTTGGCAAAACTTTCATAGAAAGTGCACAAATTTATGTGTCTGGCAGGAACCTTTGGCTGAAGACTCCTTATGTTGGTATTGATCCTGAAACTAACCTACAGGGTGCTAACAATTCACAGGGTATGGATTATTTCAACATGCCTGGTACTAAATCTGTTACATTCGGTGTAAGAATCGGGTTATAATCCTTTAACAAGTAAATTTTATGAAAATGAAAATCCAAAAAATAACAATAGCTTTACTGCTAGCAATGGCAGTATTCTTTACATCTTGTGAGAAATGGATTGATACAGATATGAACATCGATCCAGACTCTCCATCTGATGTACCTTTAGCAATGCTTCTTCCCTCAGTGCAGGCAAATATGGCATATGACCTTTGTGGTAATGATGCTGTAATGCCTGTGAATATCTGGATGCAACAACTTAACGGTTATGCCAGACAAGCTCAGATCTATGCCAGATACATTTATTCACCAGCCGATGTTAATAATCTATGGGATGGTATCTATTCTGTTTCCGGTATGGATTTAAAGGTTTTGATAGACAAAGCTGTAGAATCTGATGCACCTCACAGTGCTGCAGTTGGACAAATTTTAATGGCTTATTTGATGGCTATTACTACCGACTTATTTGGAGATATTCCTTATAGCGAGGCTTTCCTCGGAACCGGAAATTTAACTCCTGCAGCTGATGCTCAGCAATCTGTATATGCTTCTATTGATGAGCTTTTAACTACTGCAATAACAAATCTTGGAGAAGAAGATTTGGTTGGTATTAAAGGTGATATGATGCACGGTGGTTCTGCTTCAGCATGGAGGAAAACTGCTTATGCTCTTAAAGCAAGAAATGCAATCAACCTTTCTGAAAGAAATGGTGCTGCTGCTTATACAGCCGCTCTTGCTGCTCTTGGAAATGCTTATACATCAAACGCTGACAATTTAGATTTCACATTTGGTGTTGGAGCAACAGAACTTTCTCCAATTACTCAATTTGTTGATCAAAGAAATGATATCGTAATGGGACAATTCTTTATGGATTATTTGAATTCTACGGGAGATCCGCGTATTCCTGAATATGCTGATCTTGCAGATGATGGTACTTATACCGGAGGCTATCCTGCTGATGGAACTTCAGCCGGAAGATCTTTCCCAGGTGATTTTATCTCTAATAAGAATGCGCCAGTCACAGCTAATTTCATGACTTATGCTGAATGTAAATTCATCGAAGCTGAAGCTAAGCTTTCCTCTACAGGAGCTGCAGATGCATACAGAGCTGGTATTATTGCTTCTGTTTCTGCTGTTCTCGGAGATACAACTGGAACAACTGCATGGTTTGATTCTAATTTTGGTGGTGTAACTGATGCTACAATTACCTTAGAGGATATTATTATGCAAAAGTATGTTGCAAACTTTGGTCAGATTCAACCATACAATGACTACAGGAGAACCAATTTCCCTGCAGGGCTTCTTCCTCCAACTGGAGCTGTAGTTCCTCTGCCAAGAAGGTATCCTTATTCACAGGATGAAATTACGTACAATCATAACATCGAAGATTTGTGGCAGGTTTCTGTATTCCTGACAACAAATGTATGGTGGGATGCAAATTAAGTCAAATTCAAAAAAATGATGAATTATGAAAAATATCTTTAAATTATTTTCACTTTTTGCGGTTCTCCTAGTTACCGTAGTCGCTTGCGATGATTCGAAAGACTGGTTCAGCGATTACAGTGGAGAAGGTGCTACTTATGCAGTATTGGCCTCTTCATCTATTTCACATCAGGTTATTGTTGATGGAAATGATAATCTTCTGCTAGATAAAGCTCCTGCTGCTTTTCCTATTGGATTCAGATTAATTGGTCCTGCTAAAACTTCTGATGTAACTATTGGATTTAAAGTTGACTCCGCTTCAACGGCAGCTCCTGTTACTTTTTCAAGTAATACAGCTACAATTGCTGCAGGTGAACTCTCAGGTTCTGTAATGTGTACTATTGACGAAAATTTTGTTGATGTTGGCGGTGCTATTAAAGTATGGATATCATTAGACCCTGCTACCACTAGTGGTGTTGAAGTTTATGATAATGCTGCTTATATGGCTGAGCTTACTTTAACAAAAGATGAAAGTTGTGTTTTTGATATAAGCATCTTTGAAGGCGCTTATTATTATGAAACAATCTGGTCTTATGATCCAACTCCAACTGGTACTGTAGGAAATGATGGTGCTTATCAAATTACTATCACCGATGGTATTTGGGACGAAATGGGTCCGGTTACCGTTAATCTTACTGTTGTTCAACCAGTTGTTGAAGTATCTGTTAACACCTATGAAATTACTGGTGGAGCTAACCAAATGAATGTTTGGTCTGGTAGTCTTACAAGCTGGGGCTTAGGTGCTGATTGTGATTTCAATTTTGAAGATTTCACTTCAGGATCTGCTCATTCTTGTAATGCTGGTTTTAAATTCGCTTGTACTCCTACTATTGATGACAACACCAATGCTGCCGGTTACTGGTGGGGTGGTGAATTTGAGTTTATTTATCATAAAGGAACTCCTGGTAAAAAAGCTGGCTTTACAGCTGTACCTGTTGGTGATTTTGTACCAAAACTTCAAAGAAGATAGACATCAATTTCTAAATATTGAAAGGTGCTCAAATGGAGCACCTTTCTTTTTTATTAAAATATCATTATGAAATCAATTATTGTTTTTTTCACCTTTCTATTTATTAGTCTAAGCCTTTCCGCGCAATATACAGTACTTTCAGCATCTGACCTGGTTAATGATTACAGTGGCCAAATCAGAAATTCTATCGATAAGAAAGATTTATCAATTGAAGGTAATCCATATGTATTTGAAGATTTCATTTCCGGAATTGTTTATCCAAAAAATGATGACAGGGCTTTTCATGTTAATTTGAATGTTAATGCCTATACCAATTTGTTTGAGCTAAAGTTCGAGGACAGGGTTTATGAAATGCCTAATTATGCTTTTGATAGCGTTAATGTAGCAGGCAGTACATTCATTCCTGTTAGTGTGTTTAAAAATGAAATGGTGACTTTTTATACCATGGAAGTACTTGCACGTGATGGTAAGGGTAATTTCCTTGTACAACAACATATAATCCATTTACTTGAAGCTACATCGGCAAAAGCTTACCATATGGCATCTCCGGCTAAATATCAGTCTTATCCTAATAATTACTTTATTTTTGAATCTGAAGACAGGAACTTATACCCCCTTAGAAGGGTAAAAAGTCTAACTCAGATCGAAAAGTATTCGAAAGATTTATCTGTTTTTTTGAAAGAGAACAGGATTCGAAATAGAAGTATCTCAGATTTACAGAAACTTTTCTATTTTTTATACCCCGGGAGCAAATAAAGTTCATTTGTATGCTAAGTGATTTATTCAACTTCTTTTGATTAAAATCTGTCATTATCGGTTTGTTTAATTATTTTTTATAACATTTTTCAGATTCTTTAATTGGAATGGTATTTGCGCACATCTCTTTCATATTCAGCTAATTTAAATCAAACAATATGAAAAAGTCATTTCTAGTATTTTGCCTTCTTACTCTGGCTGGGGTGATAAAAGCTCAAACCGGTATTTTTGTACCGTACGACCCTGTTTTTATGACATATAATGTGGCTGATTTAATGTTAAATTATAATTATCATGTGCATGAGATTTTGGATAAGGACAATAGCATAGCAGGATCTCCTTATGTTTTTGATAAATTTCAGCCAGGGATTGTCTATTCAAAAAAGGAAAAAGCTGCTTTTCATCTCGATCTAAATATAAACGCCTTTACCAATCATTTTGAATTTATCTATAAAGAAGATGTATTTGAAATGCCGAACTTTGCTTTTGATAGTGTTGTGATTAATGGAACAAAGTTTATTCCGGTTAGTATTATTGAAAATGATAAGGTTAATATCTACTCTATGGAAGTTATTGATTCAGATGAAAAGAGTAATTATTTACTTAAAAAAAACATAGTAATATTTTCCAATGCTAAAGAAGCAGGTCCATATAATGATGCCCAACCAGCTCTATTCAGAAAATCAGGTCCTGAATATTTTTTCAATAATGCAGGTAATACACTTATTTCCTTGAATAATTTTAAAAGCTTACAAAGTGTGGAAGGTATGCCTGATGATATAGGTTCATTTATTAAGAAAAACAAAATCAGAAGGAATAATGAAGCGGGACTAAAGAAATTATTTGCTTTTGTCTATGGAGAGAAGTAAGAATCTTAAAAGATTTTTGTCCCGAACAAACATATCTTTAAGATAAAAAAAATCCTCTTTGAAGAAAAGAGGATTTCTTTAAATACGTATTTCCAAAATTATACTATCATACCTGCACCAACTGTATTATTGGTTCCTTCTTCAACAATTATCAGACTACCCGTAATTCGGTTCCTTCTGTAGGAATCGAAAAACACTGGTTTTGAAGATTTAATTTTAATTCGTGCGATCTCATTCAGACCTACATTTAAATCATCGTAATTCTTTTCAAGATTATTGATGTTAACTTTATAGGAGATTTCTTTAATAATACAAAGAGCGTCGTTAGTTGTATGTCTCAGAATGTATTTACCATTCGGAATCAAGGCTTTTTCACTCAGCCAACATACCATTAAGTCGATTTCTTTATTTACTTCAGGCTCTTTATTATCGAGAACAATCATGTCGCCACGACTAATATCTATATTATCTTCAAGAACGAGGGTAACCGACATTGGAGTAAATGCTTCATTCAATTCTCCAGACATGGTCTCAATCGATTTAATCCTTGAGGTTAATCCTGAAGGGAGAATCTTAACCTTGTCATTTTTCTTAAAAATTCCGGATGCTATCCTTCCCGCATAGCCTCTGAAATCGGGATATTTTTCAGATTGGGGTCTGATTACATATTGTACTGGAAAGCGGCCATCGACAAAGTTCCGGTCGCTTGCAATATGAATAGTCTCCAATAAATAAAGTAAGGTCGGTCCCTTATACCAGAGCATATTTTCACTTCTGTCTACTACATTATCACCCTTTAAGGCACTAATTGGAAGGAAGCGAACATCCTGAACATCCAGTTTGGAGGAGAATTCATTGAATTGTTTCTTAATTTCTTCAAATCGTTCCTCTTTAAACTCAACCAGATCCATTTTATTAACACAAATAAGGATATGTGGAATTCTCAATAAAGAAGCGATATATGAGTGTCTGATGGTTTGCTCAAGTACACCGTGCCGCGCATCAATTAAAATAATAGCAAGATTAGCCGAGGATGCCCCTGTAACCATATTTCTGGTATATTGGATATGACCGGGAGTGTCGGCAATGATAAATTTGCGTTTTGGAGTAGCAAAATACCTGTAGGCTACATCTATGGTAATACCTTGTTCTCTCTCTGCTCTTAAACCGTCGGTAAGTAATGCCAGATTAACATGTTCATCACCTCTTCGTTCACTCGCTTCTCTGACAGCATCCATCTGATCTTCGAAAATAGACTTACTATCGTATAAAAGACGCCCTATTAATGTCGATTTGCCATCATCAACACTCCCTGCAGTAGTGAATCGTAATAATTGCATATCAAGGTATCCGGAAGTGGAATTTTCAGTTTCCTTTGTCATAATCTTTTTTAAATATACTGTATATATTATAATAATTATTTCTGTATCTATGTCTTGGTTGTTCTTTCAGTTCACCCCCTCCGGGGCTGCTAATATTGGCTTGTTTTGTAACCCCGAGTGGGACCGGGGCTAATTTAATTGAACCACTCCGTGGTTAGGATTTTTAACGCCCAACGCCCAACGTCCAACTCCAAACTCCAAGTACCCCAAACTTTTAATTCACCACCTCCGGGGCTGTGGGTGATGGTGGTATCTTATTACCCCGGGTGGGACCGGGGTTAATCAAATTGAACCACTCCGTGGTTAGGATATTTTACCTCCAAATGCCCAACTCCCAACTCCCAACTCCCAACTCCCAACTCTAAGTACTCCAAGTACTCCCAACTTCTTCAACCCTAAAAATACCCCTCTTTCTTTCTGTCTTCCATAGCAGACTCAGAACGCTTGTCATCAGACCGGCTTCCACGTTCAGTTACTCGGGTAGCAGCCACTTCATCAATAATATCTTCAAGAGTATTCGCTTTGGACAAGGTTAAGCCTGTATTGGTAATATCACCAATGGTTCTGCATCTTACATCTTTGATTTCGGGGACTTCACCAGGCTTTAATTCCATAAACGGAGCAGTAGATAACCATGCACCATCTCTGAAGAATACTTCTCTTTTATGTGTGAAATAAAGATTAGGAATATCAATATTTTCAAGGTAAATATACTGCCACACGTCCATTTCCGTCCAGTTGCTAAGCGGAAATATTCTAAAGTGTTCTCCTACATTTTTTTTGCCATTGAATATATTCCATAATTCAGGACGTTGATTCTTGGGATCCCACTGACCAAAATCGTCCCGATGAGAAAAAAATCTTTCTTTAGCTCTTGCCTTTTCCTCATCTCTTCTGCCTCCGCCAAGCGCCGCATCAAATTTATTTTTTTCTATTGCATCTAAGAGAGTTATGGTTTGAATTACGTTGCGACTTGCATTTACACCTGTTTCTTCAACAGCCTTACCGGAATCTATAGAATCCTGAACCATGGCGGCAATAAGTTTTCCGCCGGTTTTTTCCATTAATTTGTCTCTGAATTCAATAGTTTCCGGAAAATTGTGTCCTGTATCAATATGCATGCAGGTGAAGGGTACAGGTGATGGCCAAAAGGCTTTTCTTGCCAGATAATACATAACTATACTATCCTTTCCTCCACTAAAAAGCAGGGTAGGGTTTTGGAATTGTGCAGCTACTTCTCTGATTACGTAAATTGACTCAGATTCCAGTTCTTTGAGATGTGTTAATGAGTATTTATCCATTTCTGTTTATTAGCTTTTCTTTAAAAAAGTAAATCGGGCACAAATATAATAAAACTTAATGAGATAAGTTTCTAAAAATGACTAATGAGACGGAGGTGTCAGAGTTGTTTAAGCTATAAACCGCAAGTAAAAATGGCTGTTTATAAAGCTGGGAATTGCTTAAAAAATTTTTGTTTATTTTATGATCAGTCACCAATCACATCTTTCAACAACCTTAAATTATGGGTGTACTTTACTTTAGCTTCCGAAAAGATTCCCTGATGATCCATTCTATCCACTTTAATAATTCCTGATGAATGAATTATACGAAATGGATCGAGCATAATACCAACATGCACTATTATTCCGTCAGAATTATCAAAAAAAGCAAGATCTCCAGGCCGCAGGCTTGCATGAAAATCTATGCTTTTTCCAGTTATAGCCTGTTGAGTGGAATCTCTCGGTAATTTTATACCCACTTGCTTGAAAATATTTTGAACAAATCCCGGGCTATCTGCCCCACAACTACTTCTTCCTCCCCATAAATAAGGTATATTTATCCATTTTAGTGCAGATTGAACTACCTGATCTCTATTATTCCCTTTATTTTTATTAATTCCGTTCTCAAGAGAAAGGACATTTTCGGGATAAATAATTATATTTTTTTTGAGTCTCAGACTGCTACCGGCCCCAATGTTCAGATGTGAATTATTATTTAGGGTAATACGATTGTTTATATCCGGGAGCACATATTCCTCAAGCTGAGACATCCTGTTGTAGGTATCCTCATCTATTGAAACGATTGTTTTTGTGTCAACCCAGCCTTCATAATCATCATAAAGCAGAATTACTTTTGAAAAACCAGTGCTTTTATTTGATTCAATTATTTTAATCAGTTCACCGTATAAAATCTGACTTAACATTTCAGATTTTTCGGAAGGTTCAGCACGTAAGGGACTATAATTTTGCAGACAAATACCAAAAGACATAGAGTTGTTTTTTGGTAAAGATAATACATTTGTTTGGTCTGAAATTCAGAAATTCAACTTTCGGGTGCTATTTTATTTATTATAATTATGATGATTGAGACTTACGACGAAAACTGTTTGTATTCTTCGTATTCAATGTTGGGCTCAAAGAATTTTTAATTTCAACCTAAAAATAGTTATCATATATACTTTGCTTCTGAGGCAAATGGCCAGGGTCAACGCATTAAAATAACTTGTAGTAGTGGTGATACTTATGTTTACCACATTGTTTCCTTAAGCCCGAAGG
>JAIOZM010000109.1 GCA_021740585.1 Bacteroidales bacterium | reverse complement strand
ACAATAGTATTCCCTGTAACCGGAGGCCCCTATGCAGGACAATTGCGGTATGAAGATACAGGTACTTTTTCCGGGCGTGGTTACCTGAGATGCCATGGACAAAATCACCCGGGATGGAGTTATTAGGTTAAGATAATTTATATGTAAACATCTATATATATGCCTTATTACAAGCATTTTAATCTGTATTTTACGATTTTTTTTAATATTTTTTTATATTTTTAATCATTGGAGTCCGGTAAAATTCATCTATCTTGAAAAAATTGCTTTGCTTGGCTCGCAATGGTATATTTTTATCGGACATACAGATTTTTAACTCGTTTTAAATTGAACCTAAACTATAAACTAAATACTAATTAAAATTTTCAGGCATGAAGACATTAAAACGATTCTTTTCATTTGTGATTGTTCTGGCTATCTGCCAATTTTCTTTTGGCCAGATAAGTGGTACCTCTCATGACTTTTCAGGTGAGACCTGGGCTTCGACAAACAAGATGTGTTTTGTTTGCCACACCCCTCACCATGCCATGGCCGGTGTATCCGATGCTCCTCTTTGGAATCACGAACTTACAAGTGTGGCAGGATATTCCACCTATTCTTCCCCTACCTTCGACAGTCACGGCGGAACAACCATAACCGATCCAAGTTCCAGTTCGAAATTGTGTTTGAGTTGCCATGATGGCACAGTCGCAATTGAGAATTTCGGCGGCACTACCACGGGCTCCAGTATGATGCCTGCCTCGGGCATTATTGGTTCAGGAGGTGATATGACCAAGGAGCACCCCATCTCTTTCGAATACACTCAGGCTCTTGCAATTATTGATGGAGGACTGCATGATCCAACTATTACCAATTCAGGTCTTGGCTCAACCATTACCAATGATATGCTTTTTGCAAACAAAATGGAATGTGCTTCCTGTCATGATGTACATAATAGTTTGGGCGTCCCAAACTTACTCAGGATGGCAAATATTAACAGCGAACTTTGTTTGACCTGTCACGATAAATAAGTAAGAAAAATTGTCTATTGGTATTAAGGGCGGTCAATCCGCCCTTAGTTAAATTTCAAGCTAAATAAGAATTCTTAATCGCCGGATGAAAAAAATATGCTACTTTTTGTTTCTCACAATAACCGGAATTTCCCTTCTGGCATCGTGTTCTAAGCAAATTTTTATAACACCTACTGCCGATAATATCGTAATTTATCCTTCACCTCCCGATAAACCGAGAATTCAATACCTTACTTCCATCAGCTCTTCATCAGATATTTTAGCCCCTCAATCTGTGTTTAATAAATTGATCTTTGGAGAGGATCAGCCGAAGTCTATTTTCAAACCATACGGAATCTTTATCCGAAATGGTAAAATTTATATTGCGGATAGCGGAACCAGAGGAATAGAAATAATTGATCCGGTAAACGGAACATTTGAAATTTTTGTCCCTACAGGTTTGGGTCAATTAAAACTACCAATAAACTGCTTTGTCGATGAAGAAGGGAAACTTTATGTTGCAGATGTGAACAGGAGTCAGGTTGTGGTATTTGATGAGGAAGGAAAATTTCTCAATGCCTTTGGTGAAGATGAAAATTATAAGCCTACGGATATTTTTGTATACGATGAAAAAATTTGGGTTGCAAACCTTGAAGGCCAAAAAGTATTAGTTTATGACAAGAAAAGCTTTAATTTTCTTTTTTCCATACCTGATACAGAGGAAAAAACTAAGGGCTTCCTCTATCAGCCGGTCAATATATTTTTAGCTCACGACCAATTGTATGTTTCAGATTTTGGTGATTTCGAAGTTAAAAAATATAATCTGGAAGGTAAATTTCTGGGATCTGTTGGGGGATTCGGAAGGGGTTTGGGTCAGTTTGTACGGCCCAAAGGAATTGCTGTAGACAGAGATTCAAACCTATATGTGGTCGATGCCGGTTTCGACAATACTCAAATATTCAATGACGATGGTAAACTTCTCATGTTTTTTGGAGGAGCCGGAAGCAGCCCGGGTAGCATGGACCTGCCGGCCGGGATTGCCATAACAGAAGAAATGCTTGATCACTTCAGGCCAATGGTTTATGAAAAATTTGAGTTGATCTATTTAATCTTTGTCACCAACCAGTACGGACCACGCAAAGTGAATGTTTATGGATACATAAAACCCAGGTAAAATAACCTGCATGCCATCGAAAAGATTTATATATATTATCGTCCTAACTGCTTTTACCATAGGCAGTATGGTAAGCTGTACGCCAAAAGCTAACCGGTCAGTACTTGCATTTTTCTTCGATGGCGTTCCCTCTCCGGATACAAATATTAATATTCCCGGCGATTCTATTATTCCTGCAGATAGTTCAGCAAATAATAAAGTGAGGTTCATCTCAGAAAATTCATTCAATTATCATAAGCCATACCAGACCAAAGATTGCGATATATGCCATGACAAATCCTCCATGAAGGAAAAAATAGATTATCAGCCAGATTTGTGTTTTACATGCCATGAAGATTTCACGAATAAATATAGCTATTTACACGGACCTGTGGCAGGTGGATATTGCACTTCCTGCCACAATCCACACTTGTCTAAATTGAGTTTTTTACTTGTAAAAGAAGGACAAGAACTTTGTTTCATCTGTCACCTGTCGGACGATATTTATACGAATAAAATACATAAGGGAGTGGAAGAATTTAATTGCACTGAATGTCATAGTCCGCATGCAGGCGAAAACTATGGTTTTTTGCATGAAGCACAAGCCGATGTATGTTACAAATGCCACGAAGACTTTAATAAAAAATATGAATTCATTCACGGACCTGTAGGTGGAGGAAATTGTTCAGCTTGCCACGGGGCTCATTCAAATAAATCGGAACACCTGCTTTTACGAACAGGGCAAAGTCTTTGCCTCCACTGCCACGTTCCAGGTCATATTTGCAATTTTGGAAAGGTTGAAGATATTGAAAAAAGAGAATGTTCTAAATGTCATAATCCTCATGGTGGAGGTAATAAATACTATAATTAGTTAATACAGGATGATTTCATGGAGAAAAAATATAGTATTGGTTCTGTTGTTGCTGCTTGTTTTCTATAATTGCCGCGCACAAAACGGAACAAGGTCTGATGAAGTTTTTCATCAAAGATCCTTTTCCGGCGAGCTTAAACTCAAAACCCTTTACCGTAATCAGGAAAGTCTTTTTAATGAAGTGCCGAATGAGCAGCAAAGCTTCTATTATATTGGAGGACTGCGTTTGCATTCAAGTTCATATCTTTGGGATCCTGACATCCTCCTGCTCGATGTAGAAGGTGAACTTAATCCTGAAAGTCGCGATGAAACATACCTCACCATACCAGACCGATCTGAAGTAAGAACTCTGAATAAACTCGGAATTAAAGCAACCGCTTTTAACAATAAACCCTTAACCCTTAATACATACCTGAATTTTAATCAGAGTTATTTTAACAGAGAACTTCTTACTGATGTAAAATCTGACAACCGTTTATTGGGTGGAATTTTGACTTCCAATAACAAATACCTTCCTCTTTCACTGTCTTTCAGAAAGACTAAATGGGATCAAACTGAGTTACAAAGCGGGCGGAATTTCAGCATGGACCAGAGTAATATTGAGGGAAGAATTTATAAAACATTCGGACAGAATGATAAAAATGAATTGGTTTATTCCCACGATGAATACAACTACCGTTATTCCGATCTGGACGATGTAATAAATAAAACAGACAGAATGCGATTGTCCAATAATTTCTATTTCGATGAGAAAAAGAATTATAGTTACAATTCGCTTATAAGCTATATCAACCAGAAAGGTAATCATGAATATAACAGAATTGAATCTATACAAAGGATACTGTTCAATCTGCCAAATAATTTCAGATTCACGGGCAATTATGATTATTATAATCGTGATGAACTTTTTCAAACTACGGCACAAAACAGAGTACGCGGCGAACTGCATCACAAACTATTTTTAAGTTTAAAAAGCAATTTATTTATTGATTATTCTAATTTAAATCGCAAATCGACTTTCGAATCACAGGAATCCACAACCAAATCCGGTATCGATTTTAAGTACACAAAGAAAATTCCACTGGGACAGCTGAACCTGGCATACAGCTATTTCAGGCAACATCAGTCAGCCGTTAGCGAATCACCCTTAATCCAGATTCGCAGTGAAGAACACAAATTATCTGATGATGAGATTGTATTATTAGACAAAGCTTTTATTGACCCTGCTTCAATTGAAGTTAAAGATGAAACGGGAACCATTCAATACCGGCAGGATTTGGATTACATTTTAGTTGAACGAAACAATTTTATTGAAATACAGCGAGTGCTCGGCGGATTGATTGTAGATAATCAGATTATTTATGTCGATTATATTGCAACACCTCCGGGGACATATGATTATAATGCTCATAACAATTCATTTTCGGCAAGTCTGCTTTTATTTAAGCATATAATAGAATTGTATTATCGAAGGTCGGCACAAGATTATTCGAATATTTCACAAAACGATCTTCTAACCTTGAATTATTACACTCAGAATATGGTTGGCGGACGTGTTGACATAGGATTTGTGCGATTTGGAATTGAACTCGATGATTATGAAAGTAGTATTATCCCCTACCAGATGATGCGGTATTATATGAATTTAAACGCTAAGATTGGAAAGAAATTTCTTCTGTCCTTAAATGGAAATATACGCGATTATATAATTATCGATAATGAAACAGACAGATTATATGCGAATCTTTCAGGCAGACTGGCCTATAATATTAATCGAAAAATGAAGGTAAATCTTGATGTAGGTTACCTGAACCAATCGGGACGGAATATTGATCTGGAAGCTCTTACCGGCAGACTTGAGTTCATCTCAAATTTCCGTCAATTGTCGATGAAGGCAGGTTTAGAAGTCTACAATCGTATGTATGTAAATAGCAGTCACAGACTGAATGGCGGATATATTCAAATTGCACGAAAATTTTAATAAAAAAATTATGGAATATTTTCTGGTCTTCTTTCTTGTTCTAAGAATTACCCTGGCGCAACCGGTACCCGAATCGATCCGGTCCAGCGAACCAAATTGCATCGATTGTCATAATTCAGTAATGAATTATTCTGTAAAACATGAGGCAATGGATGCCGGCTGTGATTTATGTCACATGGCGACCGGTGAATCGCATCCTCAGAATACGGTGCAAGGATTTACACTAACCGAGCCCATGCCAGGTTTATGTTTTATGTGCCATGAAGAACACACGAAAACAAATTTGCATGAAGTTTCAACTGAGTGTCTTATGTGTCATTCTCCCCACGGATCGGCATACAATTCTTTATTGATACAATCACCCGAATCAGCAATATGCACTGAATGCCACGACATGAGTATGACCGAAAACCGGGTAAAACACCTGCCGGTTGATGAAGGTAATTGCGCTAATTGTCACAATCCGCATCAATCTGAATTCGCATATTTATTAATTAAGGAGAAAAAACAACTTTGTATAAGTTGCCATAGCCCGATACAAAAACTAAAGGAATTCCCGAATATCCACCCTCCCTACGAGGACGATTGTGGGAATTGTCACGATTCACATAGTTCAGATGAGGAAGGATTGCTCATTCAGAAAATGCCTGATCTCTGTTTTAATTGTCATGATCTGGAAACTACACTCGAAAATTCAAGCATAATCCATAAAGCACTAAACTACAAGAATGGCTGTTCCAACTGCCATTCACCCCATACTTCCGATCAGAATAAATTATTACTTATGCCGGATAAAGACTTATGCTTAAGCTGTCATAATAAATCTATAACAGATGGGGAAAGAACCACAAGTAATATTGGCCAGTTTTTAAAAAGTGGAAATTATATTCATCCTATTATTGAATTAGAGGGTTGCTCAGTGTGTCACAATCCCCATGCTTCAGAAAATCAGGATCTTCTGAATGAAACCTTCCCCTTTGGACCCTACTCGAAAGCACAGGTAAACAAATTCGAATTATGCTTTAAGTGCCACGACTCACAGTTAATGACCGAAGAAATAACAACTAGTGCCACAAACTTCAGAAATGGGGAAAAGAACATGCATTTTTTACATATAAATGGAGACAAGGGAAGAAATTGCAATATATGCCATAATATACATGGATCGGCTTACGAACATCTGATAACAGAAAAAGTTATGTTTGGTAATTGGGAGATGCCCATGCAGTATAAAATTGAAACCAAGGGCGGGAGCTGCAAAACCGGGTGCCATGCCGAGAAAAAATATTTTAGATAGATTATAAACAATTGGTACACTATTTGCAAAACTAAAAAATATATGTACTTTTAAATCGGAAAACCTGCTGGTGTTATTTTTTTAACGGTTTTTACCAGTGAAAAATGAAACTTAGCTTAAAAAATAGAAATCATGAAAAAATTAAAATTAATCTCTTTATTGTTGACCGTTTTTATGTTTACCACTTTATCAGCACAGGAATTTAAATATATTGGTGCTGAAAAATGTAAAATGTGTCATAACAAACCAGAAAAAGGTGAGCAATTCAATAAATGGAGTGCCGGACCTCATGCAAATGCCATGAAATCTTTAAAAGGAGCTGAGGCTCAAGATCCTAAATGCCTAAAATGTCATTCCACCGCCGGTCATGTTGATGCTAAAGCCATTGCAACACTTACTGTTGCTGAAGGTGTTTCTTGTGAGACATGTCACGGACCAGGAAGTCGTTACAAAGCAATTCCTATTATGAAAAATCAAGCCCAAAGTATTGCTAATGGTCTGATTATCCCTGATGAGAAGTTATGCAGAACTTGCCATAATGAAGAGAGCCCTGACTTTAAAGGCTTTGATTATGCAAAATATTCTGCAAAGATCGCTCATCCAAACCCATTGGCTGCGAAATAAGCATAAAAATATAACCCGATTGAAAAACCTTTGCTATTCAGAATAGCAAAGGTTTTTTTTTGATTACAGATACTTCCCTCAGGTTTTGTGATGTATTCCCAAACCTAAGAAATGATACCAATACTGCATTACCTCCTTCGTAGTCTCTAAAATACAAAACACATTCGGGTGTAAAGGATAAAAAAAGCCTTCTTCTTCCAAAGCTTTAAATTCACTTTGTTATTCTTTTGTTAAAAAAGTCTCCTTTATACATGCAAGCATCTCTATTACAGTTAGTAAAGCTTAATTAGACTGTGTCTAAAGTATCGTTAAAAAATTCACAGCTAAAATAATTTACTTAAATTGTGTGGCATAACCTATACATTCTCGTCATGAAACTTCCACCATCCTATTACAATCCCATTTCCCTTATTGGCAGCCTGATCGCTGCAGTAAATATTGTAATCATTCTGTTTTTCCTGATAGCCATGCTATTTTTTAATGTAGGTGGTTCCTATATTGGCATATATATTTATATGATCCTGCCCATATTTTTAGTAACCGGATTGGTAATGATTCCAATTGGAATGATACGCAGATCAAGGGTACTTAAAAGTGGAGGAAAGAAAGCGGAGAAGAAAGGACTAAAAATTGATTTATCAGATAGAAAGCAAAGGACCGCAGCACTGGTATTTGTATTAGGCTCATTCGTATTTCTGTTATTGACAGCTGTAGGTAGCTATGAGGCTTTTCATTTAACGGAATCAAATGAATTTTGCGGCTTACTTTGTCATAAGGTAATGGAACCTGAATATACTGCCTACCAGGGATCTTCGCACGCCAGAGTAAAATGTGTGGAATGTCACGTTGGTGAAGGAGCCGACTGGTATGTAAAAAGTAAACTTTCAGGTATGTACCAGGTTTATTCAGTTATTTTTAAGAAGTATCCTCAACCCATTCCTACTCCCATTGAAAGTTTGAGACCGGCACGTGAAACATGTGAAAAATGCCATTGGCCTGAAAAGTTTTATTCCTATAGAATTCACAATGAAAAACACTATTTGTCTGACTCAGCCAATACGGAATGGAATATTCAGCTAAAAATGAAGACCGGTCCTGAGCATGCAAGTCTGGGTTTAGCCGATGGTATTCACTGGCATATAAATAAGGATGTCAAAATAGATTACATTGCTTCCACCCGCGAAAGAGAATTCCTGCCTTGGGTAAGGTACATTAACCTTGCAACAGGCGATACTGTAATTTATGAAGATATGTATGAAGCGCTCGATCCTTCTGCCATGGATTCTCTTGAAATGAGGGAAATGGATTGCATCGATTGTCATAACAGACCCGCTCATAATTACCTTCATCCTCAGCAATTTACCGACCTGTTGATTTCCAACGGACAAATTCCTGTTGAGCTTCCTGAAGTAAAAATGATTGCCATGGAGGTCCTGAACACAAGCTATCCTGATCGTGACACAGCCCGCATGCTAATTACCGAAAGAGTTTTGGATTTTTACACTACAAATTATCCGCAAATCATGGACGAAAAGGGTGATTTGGTTAACAAGGCCATCGAAGGTTTTATGGAAGGTTATTCGAAAAACATTTTTCCTGAAATGGGCGCCAGATGGGATGCTTATCCAAACCATATCGGACATATAGAACATAATGGATGTTTCAGATGTCACAACGGAAATCATGTGAGTCAGGATGATAGGGTGATATCAAGAGATTGCAATTTGTGTCATACGATATTGGCTCAGGGAACTCCCGATGATTATATGTCGACGGGTATAAATGAATCGCTGGAATTTATTCATCCCGATTATGATGAATCGTGGAAAGAATATGCCTGTGCCGATTGTCATCAATATCGGTATTAGGATTTTGCTTCTAAAAAAAAAGCGGTCTCAAAAAAGACTGCTTTTTTTATTTATGCCCTTCCTAGCTCTGCCGAAGCGTTTACACGTAGGCGATTCGTGCCTTGCTTTCGCGAAGCTTATGCAGGGAAAGAATTTCTCTATCTTGCAATATACTGCGAATATCTTAATGCCCTCAAGCATCGCTTTCGCAAAGCTTCAGCGGAGCAAAGCCGGGCAGGCTCTTAGTTTTCTTCATCCTGCGAAAGTGCGGCCTGAAAGGCCGTCTCAAATCAATGATTTGAGACGGCCTTTCTTTTTAATATTTTCACAAAATAATCCTCGAAAAGTATTTATTCTATCAATAATTACTTAACAATCGCTCCCTCTTCCATCAACAAATTATAAAAATATCCATAACCAAAATCTTTATCTACAGCAATTACTCCTTCAAAAGTTACAATGTCGCCAATAGCAACAACCTGATCGGATGTGACGGTTAAATCAAACTGACCCTGAAAATCAGTTCCGTCTTGTAGATGAATCCAATTCACACCCATTATTTCAGGATTGAATTTAACAACTTCACCACTCACCTTTACTTTCTTTCCGGTGTAACTATCCTTATTCTCGTACAATTCTGCGATGCTGATTCCTCCTTCAGCTACAGGAACAGAAACCTCATGCTTTTCAGTTGAAACGGTACCTGCATGTCCAATTTGCCCCATTGTAGGTTCTTCTTTAGCTACCGGCGGTGTGGTAAAAATATCATTAAGGAATAAAATTTCATCAAAAGTGCGATCCAATTCCTGACTTTTAAAATTTGTCATTAACAATCCATCTTTATAATAATATGTCGATCCTGTTTCAATAACCCTGCTTGAAGTTGCCAACCATTGCTCTTTCTTGTCCAGAGTTGTGCGAATATAGGTATACTGACTTGTTTGTAAAACTTCCTCAACAACAATTTTATAAACTCCATCCGTTTCACTGTTTATTTCGGTGGACGAATTTTTGCACGACATACTTAACAGAAGAATAAAAATAACTATTGCAATTTGCCTCATTAGATTATGTTTTTAAGTGAATTAAAAAAATATATTTTTTAACTGAGATTATAAGAATCAGTATTAAATATTAAAGCGATAAAGTTAATGATTTTTGTAAAATAAATGCAAAGCCAGATGAATTGTTTTGTAAGGTTTTAATGAGGAAATTATTGATTACTATTTAACATTTTATTAAGGAAAAATGCTCAAAAGTAGCTCCCCAGAGGCAGGCAAATTGAAAATAAATTTATACCTTCAGCCCTTCAAAAATGTGAACTTTAATTTCAAAAAAACAGCTGTTTTTTTTGAACAAATTTCAGCTAAAAAATCCATTATCAACTTATGAAAAAAATACTGAATACAATATTCTCACCTAAAGCTACTCTTGTTTTTCTTCTCATCTTTGCAGTAGGAATGGGTGTTGCCACCTTCATAGAGGAAAAGTTCAATATTGACACTGCTAAAGTGATGGTGTACAATGCTAAATGGTTTGAAATTACCATGCTAATGCTTGCATTGAATTTTATAGGGAATATTCAACGGCATAATCTTTTCCGTTGGCAAAAAGCCGGGTCTCTGATCTTCCATATTGCTTTTATACTATTAATTGTTGGAGCAGGAATTACCCGCTATATTGGGTACGAGGGGAATATGCACATACGGGAAGGCCAATCCAGTAACGCCATATTTGATTCAGAGTCGAATCTTTTGGTAAAAACGTATGCCGATGGCGGAGAACAAATACATAGCAAAGCATACAGGCATAGCTTAAGAACAAAAAACAGATTAAAAATGAATGTTAAAACTCAAAATGAGGGTAACATTCAAATAAAGCTGCGCAAATATGTTAGAAACGCGGTGGAAAGAATTGAAGAAAATGTAGCTGGTGGGAAGCACATAATAGAATTATCTGTAATCAATGGCAGACAACGTGAGAGTTTTTATATCAATGAGGGTGAACGCAAGCAGATAGCTGATAAAACTATCGTTTTTGGAGAAATTACCGCTCAGGATGATTTCAGTCTTTCAGTGAATGGTGATGTTGTAAGCATTTTCCCGAAACATAGAATAATCAAAACAGATATGGGAAGTGGAATGGCCGGGGAGCTTCCTTTAAATGAAAGTGTTGAACTTGAAAAAGACTTAATCTATATGACAGACCAGCTTGCATTTTCTTTTAACACATTATTTAAAAATGCTAAAAAAGAAATTGTTAGCAGCAATACTCCTGATGGTTCTCCCGACTTGATGATACTTGACGTAAACATCAATAAAAAAACTTACGAAGCTAAAGTATTTGGCGGTCAGGGTTATATGTTGAAATATCAGGATTTTAACTTTGACGGAACTCAAATGTCAATGGCTTATGGTAATAAAATCATTGAACTTGGGTTTTCCTTATTTTTGGAGGATTTCAATCTTGAAAGATACCCCGGCTCTATGAGTCCATCCTCCTTTGAAAGTGATGTAGTGGTTATAGATCCTAAAAATGATATTCAGCTTAAACATAAAATATTCATGAATAATGTTCTTGATTATGAGGGCTACAGATTCTTCCAGTCTTCATACGATAAGGACGAAAAAGGAACTATTTTATCGGTAAATCACGATTTCTGGGGAACTTCAGTTACCTATTTCGGTTACCTTTTACTTGCGCTGGGATTCATTCTGACTCCCTTTAGCAGGAAGTCCAGAATTCAAGCCGTGCTGAGACATATAAGTGATATCAGAATGGAAAGAAAGTCATTGTTGGTTGCACTGCTGCTTTTAGGTGGTGGCAATCTGGCTTTTTCACAACAAACTGAAAGTAACACCATTCAGGCAGAACATGCAGCAAAATTCGGAGAGCTTGTAAGCTTGTCATACGATGGACGCTTTATACCGGTTCATTCTCTGGCAAATGATGTAATGCATAAAATTTCGCGAAAGGATGAATTTGAAACTCCCGGAAAAGCACCAATGAATGCCAGACAGGTATTCCTTGATATGCAGATAGATATCGACTATTGGCAACATCAGAAAATTATTTATGTTCGTGAAAAATCTGTGCGTGAAGTCCTTGGCATTGAAGGAAAACATGCTGCTTTTTCTGATTTCTTCAATGAACAATCGAAATATAAACTTCAGGAATTTGTTGACAATGCATTCAGAAAGCAACCCTCTACTCAGACGAAATTCGATAAGGAAATAATTAAAGTAGATGAAAGAATTAATATTTGCTTCATGGTATTTCAGGGCAGTATGCTGAAGATTTTTCCCGACCAGATTTCTGCCGGCAATAAATGGCTTAGCTGGACAGATACGCTTTCTGTTTATCCTCTAAGCGGTCCTGTTTTAGCCATCAACGAAGATCTGCAATTACCCAGATTAAGCTATTTCTCTCTGTATCAGAAATATTTGACGGAGCTTAAGAAATCAAAACTTTCAGGCGATTATCTTAGAACAGATCAGGTTCTGAATTATATTGGAACGGTTCAAAGACAACTGTCGCCCAAGAACGTACTCCCTTCCGAAACAAAAGTTAATGTCGAAATTTTTTATAATGAGGCAAACATATTTATCAAATTAAAAAACATCTACGGTATATTGAGTTTTGTGCTTATAATCCTCGCATTTATAGATAATTTATCAAATAAGCGATCCAAATTTGTCACTTATCCAATGTACGCACTAATTGCCATCCTGGCTTTGGGATTTCTATATCATACATTTGGGATGGGCCTCAGGTGGTACCTTACCGAACATGCTCCATGGAGTAATGGTTACGAGGCTCTTTTACTGGTAGCGTGGTCGGGATTGTTAGCAGGATTTGCATTTATAAGATCCTCCAAACTGTCGCTGGCAGCTACGGCCCTGTTTGCTTTCTTTGCACTCATGACAGCCAGTCACAGCAGTTATGATCCGCAATTAACTAATTTACAACCTGTTTTAAAGTCGTACTGGTTAATTTTTCATGTGGCTACCATAACCATTAGCTACGGTTTCCTTGGACTGGCATTCATGCTGGGAGGCATCAATATGTTACTCAATTTATTCCAAACACCCAAAAACACAAAACGTGTAAGGCTGATAATTGAAGAGTTAAGTTCAATCAATGAGTTAAATATGATAATTGGACTCATTTTGGCCACAGCCGGAACATTCCTGGGAGGTATTTGGGCCAACGAATCATGGGGCCGTTACTGGGGTTGGGATGCCAAAGAAACATGGTCACTGATAATAATTATGACCTACACTATTATTTTGCATACCCGGTTCATACCCGGATGGAAAAAATCCTTTATCATTAATGCCGGTGCCATAATTGGTTTCGGGAGTGTTCTGATGACCTTCATCGGGGTGAATTATTACTTCACAAAAGGATTGCACAGCTATGCCTCAGGTGATGCGGTAATCTTTCCGCTTTGGGCCTGGATATTTATTTTATCTGTCATTGCAATTATGGTTTTTGCATGGAAGCAGGATCGCAAGTATAGTAAGCTGGAGGAGTAAGATATTGAAAATATATCGTAAAAGAGCTTGTCTTAAAAGTGAGGCAAGCTCTTTTATTTTTTAATTTATGCACCTCGCACTGATTCCTAATCTTAAAACTCAAGCCCTCCGGGGCTGATGGTATTGGGGTTATTGTATTACCCCGGGTGGGACTGGGGTTAATCCAATTGAACCGCTCCGCGGTTAAAAAATATTAACTTTTCCTAATAATGTTAAAATGATTGTCGCCCTTAAATCCATAACTTTTGGACGTCAGCATTTAATTATACCCCTAAGTTGACCGAGGCAAATCCATTGTTACAACTTCGTGATTCATCAATACTATCCATTCCTATATATTGT
>JAIOZM010000013.1 GCA_021740585.1 Bacteroidales bacterium | reverse complement strand
AATTTAATCAAATAGATCTAATCGCCCTCGAAAATTTGGTTACAGCCAATGAGGGAATACTTGCAGAACAATTTATTGCCCAGGAATTATTAACAATTCAAAAGGCATATTTAAGCCCTGAATTGTTTTATTGGTCCAGGGAGGAGAAGAGTTCAAATGCAGAAATAGATTTTATTTTCCAGCATAAAAACAATATTTACCCTATTGAAGTTAAAGCAGGAAAAACAGGAACTTTAAAATCAATTCAGGTATATTTATTCGAAAAGAGGCTCAAAAATGGTATCAGGTTTAATATGGATCTCCCTAATATTGGAAGTTATGATACAAAGATCAACTCACCGCGTAAAACTGCAGAACTTTCCTGGACACTATTATCTTTACCCTTGTATATGGTTTCTGAACTTAGAAGAATGATTGAATTGAAATTTTAATCTGCTCAAAAAAATAAACAAAAATTCCTTTTTTAAAAATCCGTATAAAGAAAAAGACCATAGCGACCACCGGGAGCGCAGGGCTTAAGACTCCCTTACAGTTTTTAATAAGCATAAGCAAAATTTAGGATACAGTTCTTTATGGATTGCATCCTTTTTTATGCCTGGTTTTAAAAGAGCCTCTATTCACTCTATCATTCTCTAAATGTTTTAACTTAATAAACTGAATATGTAGATGATGAAATTATTTCTCTTTTAGACCATTTAGAATATCCATATTTTGATGTAGAATCCTTTACCTAAATTTTTTGACTTAATATGGCATAATAAAATACTCCGGAAAAACCTTTACAACAAAAACGCAATAAGTATTTATAGAAATTAAAGATTACAATTATCTTTAGGTTTTAAAAACCTATATGGTCTTTAAAAATGTAATTGAAGATTATATTAAATCTGAAATTATATTTTAGAACAAAACATAAATCTGAAAGCTATCTGCAATGTATTTCTTTAAAAATAAATCCGGATTATTAATCCTTCTCCTAATCATACCATTTGTATGGACCTGCAAGCAGGATACGCAGTGGAAAGGACAAGGTCCAATCAAAAAAGTCAGCACAGAAACAGTTCCAATCCAGTTACAATATAAAGGAGTATTTGATCTTGGGGATGGTGTATTTATATCAAATGACTACGATGGAGCACGCTTAAATGGTGTTGCCCGCATTAATGATACTCTTATTTCTGTATTGATAACTCCAGAGAATTCTCCAATCAATATGAGTCCCTGGTATGGATTTAAAATTTGGTCAGAGCTTGAAAAGAATATCGCAGTAAAATTGACCTATGCTGAAAATGCTTATAACCGATATTATCCAAAAATCAGTAAAGACGGATCAAACTGGGAAGCAATAGATTCGTCAAAATATCAAGTAGTTATGGAGAATAGAGATGGAGATGCAGTTCCAGCGAATCTGACAATGCAGATTTCTGTGAGCACGGATACAACGTGGATTTCTGCTCAGGAACTGATCACAGTATCGGAAGTTAATGGTTGGATGGATGAATTATTGTCTAATTCATTCGTTTCCAAATCAATAATAGGAAGGAGTAGAGACGGAAGGCCCATAAATCTGCTTAAAATTGGTGAAAGTGATGACCAAAAAATGATCATAGTACTTTCCAGGCAACACCCTCCTGAGGTAACTGGATTTCTAGCCATGGAGTCTTTTATAGAAACCATTTGTACTGATATTGAAATAGCAAAGAAATTTAGAGCTGAGTACAATGTTTATGTGGTTCCAATGATCAATCCGGATGGAGTGAGTAAGGGTCATTGGCGGCATAATTCTGGTGGAGTTGATTTAAATAGAGATTGGGAGAGTTTTAATCAACCGGAAACTTCAGCTATACGGGATTTTATGAAACAAAAAGTGACTCAAACAGGTGGGGTGTTTTATTTTGGTATTGATTTTCACTCCACTTCGGAAGATATTTTTTACACAAATTCTTCAGAGCAGAATGTTAATATGCCCGGACTGGTAATAAAATTAATAGATGCTGTAGGAAATGAATTCCCAAATTACACACCCAATGTAAGACCAAGTACAGAAACTGGTACGATGATAACATCTACCTCCTTCATCTTTTATGAATATGGAGCTGAGGCGCTTACTTATGAGGTTGGTGATAATACTCCCCGTGAATTCGTCAATAAGAAAGGCGAAGTTACCGCTTTGAAATTGATGGAGCTGATGACAAAGTAATCCACATTCACCTAGCCCCCAATATAAACCGTCTTCACATTCACAAACTCCCTTATCCCCTCTTCAGATAGCTCTCTTCCATAACCCGATTTCTTCAGTCCTCCAAAAGGTAATCTCGGATCAGATTTAACCATAGAATTCACAAAGACAGCCCCTTCCTCGGCATTATCGATAAAATACTGTGCTTTTTCTTTTGAGCTGGTGAAAAGATTTAAACCCAGTCCAAATTCTGATTTATTAGAAAGTTGAAGTGCCTCCTCCATCGATTTCACCTTGCTTACCGCAAACACCGGTCCGAATAATTCCTCATCGAATGCAGGCATTCCCGGTTTTACATTCAATAAAATGGTTGGTTCAAACTTTGCACCTTCCCGTTGTCCTCCACAGACTAATATTGCACCAGATTCTATAGACTTTTGCACCTGAATATTTAAAGATTCGGAAGACTGAGCAGAAGAAAGAGTACCGATTTTAGTGTCTTTTTGCATGGGATCACCCACTTTATAATCCTGGATCTTTTCTTTTAACAAGCTGATAAATTCTTCATGTATTTCTTCTTCAAGAATAAACCGCTTCGCTGCAATGCAACTCTGACCGGCGTTTAATAATCGTGCTACCAGAGCCACATCAACAGCCTTAGATAAATCGGCATCTTTCAAAACCACAAAAGCATTGTTACCACCCAGTTCCAATACGCATTTTTTAATATTTCTCCCTGCCACTTCAGCCACCGAAGCCCCTGCAAATTCGCTTCCGGTGAGGGTAATGGCTTTTACCACCGGACTTTTAATAATTGCTGCAACTGCTTCTGACTTCACAGCAAGATTCTGAAACACCCCATTTTCAAATCCGGCTTTCAAAAAAATTTCTTCGATTTTCTGAGCTGAATATTGAACATTTGAAGCATGTTTTAGAAGAACCGTATTTCCTGCCATCAGTGCCGGTGCCGCAAATCTAAACACCTGCCAGAATGGGAAATTCCATGGCATAACAGCCAAAATAGTCCCAAGTGGTTCGTATTTTACATAGCTTAAACCCGCGTCGGTGGGAACTTCTCTATTCTTTAGAAATCCTTCGGCTTTCTCAGCATAATATTCACACACCCAGGCACATTTCAACACCTCAGAAACAGATTCGGTGATGGGCTTCCCCATTTCATTTGTGATTATTTCTGCAAACTCCTGAGTTTCGGATTTTAATAAGTCAGCTGCTTTAAATAGTCTTTCCGATCGGAATGAATAATCACTTTTTCGGTACTCCTGAAATACTTCTGATGATTTGTTGAGTTTGAATTGTATTTCTTCCTGACTTAATTCCGCCAATTCACCAAGGACCTTTCCGGTGAATGGATTTATGGATTTAAAATTTGCCATAATGTAATCTTATACTTTTTTTGATGGTGCAAGTAACTTTTCAATATAAATATAAGAAATTTAAAGCTTTACGCTTCCTTATTTCTTACAAAGGCCACTTTTCTCCCACTGGAATCTGATGCAAAGCACTCACAATGGCTTCTGCACCAGTTTGTTTAATCTAATCTAAATGTATCCTCTCTTTGGGGCCGAACCATCTCCAGGAATGTATAAACATAATAATTAAATTATACGCCTCTAAAAAAACTAAATCCACCATCGACGGGCAAAATCACGCCCGTTACAAAAGAAGCCGATTTTGAGGACAGAAACAAAACCGCTCCAATTAATTCCTCTGCTTCCCCAAATCTGCCCATGGGGGTATTTTGTATAACCAGATTTCCCCTTTCTGTATAGGATCCATCTTCATTCGTAAGCAATGCTCTGTTTTGATCACCTATAAAAAATCCGGTTGCTAAAGCGTTCACCCTGATTTTGTTCCCGTATTTTCTGCCCATTTCCATAGCCATCCATTGGGTAAAGTTTGAAACAGCCGCTTTGGCTGCAGAATAACCCACTACTCTGGTTATCGATGGCATGGCAGCCATAGAAGAAATATTTATAATGGAGCCGCTTTTTTGTTTCGCCATAATTTTTCCAACAACCATAGATGGAAGTACTGTTCCTTTAAAATTCAGATCGGTAACTTTATCCATTTCCTCTATTTTCAGATCGAAAAACTCCTGATCAGGATTGATTGTGGCTCCCGGCATATTCCCTCCTGCAGCATTGATTAAAATATCTATTTTAGAATGTGTTTTCAATATTTCATTGCAAGCCTTTTCTATGGAAGCAGGGTCTGATACATTCATGGGAATTACACTTGCATTACCAACTGAATCGCTAATAGCTTTAGCGTTTGCTCTGGCATTTTCCTCACGGATATCTGCCAGAATTACCCACACACCGGCTTTTAAAAGCCCGGTACCCATTGCTCCGGCTAAAACACCTCCCCCGTGTGGTGGCGCCTTTTAATTGAAAAATATCATCTAAATAGGCCATGGTTTAAATTACTAATTATTTTATTTTTTATGTATCAAGGTATATATAAGAATTCAGAAACCATGCTTTGATCCTATATATCACAGAACATGACCTTCCAAATATTTTACCTCTTTTTACAGAATGTTGTGCGAACTTATTTTAATTCGCTCTACAATTTATGATTTTTTTATGGCATTGCCATTTATATTACCCCGGTAGCTGTAGCCACCACATAGGCATCTGTCCCCATGGCCGTTTGTTCTTTCCATAAAACTCCATTTTTCCAGATTTCAACAGTAACTGTTACATGTGTCAGAACCGATTCTGCGGTAACTCTAACTGTCATGCCGGCAGGATAAGGTCCCCAGTCTTTGCCAATGGAAAGCGGAGTTAAAGAATTCAGTGAAACACTATTACCACCCGATGGTGTTGTTAAAGCAAGGTTTGTAACTTCAGCATCTATTCGCCCGTCATGATCTTGTGGGTTATCATAGGTAGCTTTAACAACATAATTAATAGTGGTACCTCCATCGCCTGAATCATCTTTACTGCATGAAAGAAATGATGCTCCCACAAAAATCAATAAAACGAATAATAAATTTTTTGTTTTCATTTAATTTAAATTAATGATTAGTACTTGCATGAAACATTACAGGCCTTTGATAATAAAAACAAGCTTTAAAACCGACTGGGTGAGTGTGAAATAATGACTCCTTATTTTTAAACCAAAGATATAAATCTCATTTCATAAGATTATGCAAGACAATAATTATTTTCTTCCTTATATTGCAAAATATTTACTGTACTAATTCAAAGCAAATTACCATGAATAATACCATTTTTAGCAGACATTTCAGGCTCATAATTATCCCCTCCTTACTGACATCTCTTATTTCTTGCAACAACTCAAGTCTATCGGAGCCGGTTCTTAAAGACACCTTCAAAAACAACTTTATGCTTGGAGTTGCGATAAACAGCGATGTAATTAATGGAACCGATAGCTCATCCCTTAATCTGGTTTCAAAACAATTTAATCAGATTACCGCAGAAAATGCAATGAAACCAATGTTCATTCAACCAAAAGAAGGTGAATTTCATTTTGAGATGGCAGATAAACTGGTTGAATTTGGGGAGAAAAATTCAATGTTCATTGTCGGACATACTCTGATATGGCATAGTCAGACCCCCGATTGGTTTTTCGAGGATGAAGAAGGAAATGAAGTGACAAGAGATATCCTGTTGAAAAGAATGGAATCTCACATTAGCACTTATGTGGGCCGGTATAAGGGAAAAGTAAAAGGATGGGATGTTGTGAACGAAGCAGTTTCAGACGAAGGCGGACTTAGAAAAACAAAGTGGTATACTATTATTGGTGAAGACTATATTCAAAAAGCTTTTGAGTTTGCTTATGAAGCTGACCCTGATGCTGAATTATATTACAACGACTATTCCCTTGATAAAGCTCAAAAGAGAAATGATGTTGTTGCTTTGATAAAAAATCTGCAAGACAAGGGGGTAAAAATTTCCGCTGTTGGTATGCAGGGCCATTATGATCTGGAGGAACCTGCTATTGAAGAAGTTGAAAAAAGCATACTGGCATTTTCTGAATTGGGGGTGAAAGTTATGATCACTGAGCTGGATGTTTCGGCCCTTCCCGTTCCGGAGAATTTCAGAAGTGCTGAAGTAAGTGTTAGCATCGAAATGAAAGAAAAGCTTAATCCCTATACCCAGGGATTGCCTGATTCTGTTCAGAATACACTGGCAGAAAGATATGAAGATCTTTTCAGGCTATTTGTAAAGCACAGCGATAAAATTACCAGGGTTACTTTTTGGGGAGTTAATGACAAAGTATCGTGGAAAAATAATTTTCCTGTTAGGGGAAGAACCGATTATCCATTGCTTTTTGACAGGGAAAACAATCCAAAAAAAGCATTTTATGAGGTTAACAGCATCGTTCAGGATTAAATATATTCAAATTATTAAAATTCAGTTAGACATTTATATGACTGATTATGAGAAATATATATAGCATAAAGATTGAAGTTTTAAGGTATTTTTTACTTGCCATTCTATTCATTTCGAATTTTGGGAATCTGAATGCTATTGTAATAAATGAATATGTTACAGAAGAATACAATACTGCTTTCTTTCCCCTGTTTCATAAAAATGCGGCACCTGTCATTTATGTAGGTATTGAAGAATTTCCCGGTGTGCAACAGGTAATTCGCAATTTTCAATCCGATTTTCAAAAAGTATGCGGAGTCGTTCCCGGTTCAGCATTTATTAAAAATCAGGAGATGGATAAATTCATCATAATTATGGGGACTATTGGGAAGAATCCCCTGATTGATGAACTCATTAAAACCGGGAAAATTGAGGCTGGTGCGATTAGTGGACAATGGGAAAGTTTTCAGACACAAGTAGTCAAAAATCCATTTAAAGGTGTGAAGATGGCTCTGGTGATTTCCGGAAGCGACAAGCGTGGAACCATGTACGGCATTTACGACTTAGCAGAACAAATAGGGGTTTCGCCCTGGCACTGGTGGGCAGATGTGCCTGTAAAAATGAAAAAATCTTTATACGTTTTACCAAACGTTCATAGTCTGGGTGAACCCGCTGTAAAATACAGAGGAATATTTTTAAATGATGAGGCTCCGGCTATACAGGGGTGGGCTGAGGAGAAATTTGGCGGATTAAATCACCAATTTTATGAACATGTGTTTGAACTTATAATCAGGTTGAAGGCTAACTATCTTTGGCCTGCAATGTGGGGAAATGCCTTTTATGACGACGATCCATTGAATCCTGAGTTAGCCGATGAATATGGAGTAGTTATTGGCACATCACATCACGAACCATTGATGAGGGCTCACGATGAATGGAGAAGGTATGGAGAGGGTCCATGGAACTATACCAGCAATGAAGAAAAGCTAAAGGAATTTTGGACCACCGGAATTGAGAGGATGGGTAAGTTTGAAAGTCTTATCACAGTTGGAATGCGGGGTGATGGCGACGAACCCATGACCGAGGGAACAGCAATAGAATTACTGGAAAAGATCGTGGCCGATCAACGAAGTATCATTTCAGATGTAACTAAGAAAAATATTCAGGAAGTTCCACAAGTATGGGCTTTATACAAAGAAGTGCAAGACTACTATGATTTTGGGATGGAGGTACCTGAGGATATAAGTCTGTTGCTGTGCGACGACAACTGGGGGAATCTGAGAAGGTTGCCCAAGCCGGGGTCGCCATCCAGAAAGGGAGGATACGGAATTTATTATCATTTCGATTTTGTTGGGGGGCCAAGGAGTTATAAATGGATTAATACCACTCAGATTGAACGCGTCTGGGAGCAAATGAGCCTGGCATATAATCACGGAGCAGATCGTATATGGATAGTAAATGTCGGCGATTTAAAACCCATGGAATTCCCGATAAGCTTTTTCCTCGATTTTGCCTGGGCACCGGATCAATGGCCTGCAGAACGCTTATCTGAGTATTATAAAATTTGGGCAGGGCAACAGTTTGGAGAAGAATTTTCAGAAGAAATTGCAGAAATAATTGCAAAATATACCAAATTCAACGCCCGAAGGAAACCGGAAATGCTTTCACCCGAAACCTATAGTCTTATAAATTTTAATGAAGCAGAAACAATTGTAAATGAATACCATGAGTTGGAGAAAAAAGCCAAAAATATTTTAAATAGTATCAACAATGCCTACAAAGATGCTTTTTATCAACTCGTATACCACCCTGTAGCTGCCAGTGCTAATTTGAATGAACTGTATTTCAATACAGGAAAAAACCATTTGTATGCCGATCAAGGGCGCCGATCTGCTGAACTTATGTCTATGAAGGTTAAAGAAAATTTTAAAAAAGACAGCCTGTTGACAGAATATTTTCATAAAAATCTTTCGGAAGGAAAATGGAATCATTTCATGGATCAAACCCATATTGGATACACATACTGGAATCAGCCCGAACACAATACTATTCCTGATCTTAGAAGTTTTGAACCAGGAGAATCACCGGAAATGGGAATTGCTATTGAAGGAATGAGTGAGTCATGGCCAGGAGCAGAATTGATTCCTGAATTGCCTGCATTCGACAAAATAAACGATCAGGAATACTATATTGATATTTTTAACCGGGGAAGTAAATCTTTCGATTATAAAATCACTGCCGCTAAAAATTGGCTGTTAATTAATAAAAGAACCGGCAAAATTGATATGGAAGACCGGATATTCATAAAAGCAGACTGGAAAAGTATTCCCGAAGGTATGCAGAATTCTGAAATCCTCGTCAGTTCATCCGATGGAAGCGAGGTGACCATCCATGTGAAACTCGATAACAGAAACTATATTGTGGACTCTGTCTTTTTCCCCGACAACGGAATAATTTCAATAGAAGCTTGCGATTTTCAAAGAAACACTCCCTCCCCTGTTTCGAAATGGATCCACGTTCCAAATTCAGGAAGAACAGCCTCTGCAATGGCCATGCTTGATGAGGTTCCGGATGAAGAAAGCGCCGCAGAACTATCTTATTGTGTTTTCATTAAAGACACAGGTATGGTAAATATTACAAGCTACGTTTCACCCGGACAAAACCTGTATAACGATGAAGGAGGTGTTTATGAGATTTCAATAGACGGGGATAGTAAACTGGTTTATATTAACAGGAATGACAGCATTCCCGACTGGAAATATCCCGACTGGTGGAATAAGGTTGTTGGTGATAATATCAGGAAAAATGTGAGTCAGCATAAAATTACAAAACCAGGAAAGCATGAACTTACAGTAAAAGCTTATAAGTGCGGTATTGTTTTGCAGAAAATAATCATTTCGGAAAAAGATATTAAACCTTCTTATCTGGGACCGCCCGGGAGTAAATTTATTACAAGATGAAAGAAGCATTTCTATTCTGACAATTTTATTTAATGCTAAAAATTGCTTTTTGATTTCTTCAGAATTAATTTTTTTTGTATTTTTATAAAAAACAACCCCGCATATTTTATTGATAACATAAAACCTACTATTATGGCGGGGGAAAACGCGCAACTAGACTTAGCTGAAAAGTTCACCCTTTTTACCGGGAAAAATATATTCCTTACAGGTAAAGCGGGAACCGGAAAAACGACTTTTCTTCATCACTTGAAGTCCATCTCTTCAAAACGCATTATTATTGTGGCTCCAACCGGAGTTGCGGCTATTAACGCTGGCGGGGTGACCATTCACTCTTTTTTTCAGATGCCTTTCGGACCTATCATTCCCGATACGGATATTCAAAAAAGGAATGAAAAAAGCAGGGCAGAACGATTTCAGCACAGATTCAGCAAACAAAAAATTAATATTATCAAAAGCCTCGATCTTCTTGTGATTGATGAGATAAGCATGGTTCGAGCCGATTTGCTTGATGGTATTGATGGGGTTCTGCGAAAATACAGAGATCGAAGCAAGCCATTTGGCGGGGTGCAACTTTTACTCATTGGCGATTTGCAACAATTGGCACCGGTTGTAAAGAATGATGAATGGGATCTGCTGAAAAACTATTACGACACTGCATTTTTCTTTAGCAGCAGGGCTTTAAAGCAAGCAAATTACATCACCATTTTACTAGAAAAAGTATATCGGCAAAGCGATCAGAAGTTTCTGGATATTTTAAATCTGGTGCGCAATAACACCATCGACCAGCAAAGTCTGCAAGAGTTAAACAAAAGATACATCCCCGGTTTTATTAATAAAGAAGAAGAGGGATACATTATTCTGACCACGCATAACAATCAGGCAAAAAGTATCAATCAGGAACGTTTAAAGAAGTTGGCAGGGAAGCCGGTTGTAATGACCGGCCTAATTGAAGGAGATTTCCCCGAGTACTCCTATCCCACTGATATTGAGTTGGAATTAAAAGTAGGTGCTCAGGTGATGTTTGTCAAGAATGATCCAAATCCTGATAAGCAATTTTACAACGGTAAAATAGGTGTTATTGAAGAGATTGAAGATGATGTAATCTGGGTAAAATGCGAGGATGATGACAACCTTATAGAAGTACTACCGCTGGAATGGGAAAATATAAAATATTCCATTGATAATGAGACCAGGGAGATATCGGAGAATATAATCGGACGATTTGTTCAACATCCCTTAAAGCTTGCCTGGGCCATTACCATCCATAAAAGTCAGGGTCTGACCTTTGAAAAAGCCATAATAGACGCCAGTGCGGCCTTCACACACGGACAGGTATACGTAGCTTTGAGTCGTTGTAAAAGTCTGGAGGGAATGGTCCTCAACTCACCTTTACGATCGGATTGCTTTATAAATAACAGTCAGGTTTATGGCTTCACAAAAAGCGCAGAAGAGAATCAGCCTACATCCGAAACCTTAAGAAGCTCAATATTTGAATATGAAAAAGAGCTGATGTTGGAGCTATTTTCGTTTAATTCCATTAAATACAGCATCAATCATTTTTTACAGGTATCTGAGTCACATTCAGCCAGCCTTATTGGTAAAACCGATGAGAAATTAAGAAAGCTCAAAACTCTTTTTCAGCAGGAAATTATTTCGGTTCAGGATAAATTTCTGGCCCAAATCGGACATTTATCACAAAGCAATTCGAATATAGAGGATAATGAAGAATTACAAGCTCGCATAAAAAAAGCTGCCCGGTATTATTCAGAAAAAATAACAGATTTCATCAATTTCCTGGATGAAATTAAAATTGAAAGTGATAATAAGGAAGTAAAAAAAGTTGCTAAGGAATCCTCAGATAAATTATACCTCAATTTTTACAAAAAGAATCAAAGTCTGGACAGTTGCAAAGACGGATTTAAAATTAAGGACTATTTATCCGCCAGAGCAAAAGCTGAGCTAGAGGAGCTACCAAAAAGAACATCGAAAAAAACAACTGTGGCCGACCTGTCAGAGGAGATAAAAAATCCACAATTGTATGCTGAACTGATTAAATTCAGGAATAAAATTGCCGCAGAGGAAGGGCTTTCGCATTATATGGTAATCCACCTTAAAGCATTGATAAACCTTTCGAATCATCAGCCGTCGACCCTAAAAGAGCTGGGGATGATAAAAGGCATAGGTCAGAAAAAGGTAGGATTGTATGGGAGTCAGCTACTGAAAATAATTTCAAATTTCAAGGATGATTCATTAAAATTTGAAGTAAAGGAAGTTAGCACGGAAAAGAAGAAGCGAAAAACCAAAGAAGACAGTACAGGTATCAGTTTGAAAATGTTTTTAAAAGGCATGTCTGAAGAAGAAATAGCTAAAGAAAGAAACTTTGCTGTTACCACCATTGAGTCGCACTTAGCGTTAAAGGTAGCAAGTGGGGAGTTGAAAATTAACAAGTTAGTTGGAGAAAAAGAATTGAAAGCGATTATGGATTACTTCAAGAAGGCTGACAATCGCTTGGTGCAACCTGCAAAGGAATTTTTAGGAGAAAATTATAGTTACAGAGATATAAGGTATGTTCAGAAATATTTGGAATATTTAAAATAGAAAGGAGGTATTTGTATAGAAAAACCTGATGATTGGTAACCTTTAGCCCCACAAATTTGAATTGATTATTAATCTTAGACCTCTGAGGTTTATAGACCTCCGAGGTTGAAAATGAATTGGAGGACTGAATTATGGCTATTGAACCTAATCCATTAGAATTTGGGAAATATTACCACATTTATAACAGAGGAATAAATTCCTGCGATATTTTTTACGAAGATGATAACTACCATCACTTCAAACATCTTATTATTAAATACTTACTTCCGGTCGCGAACTGTTTTTCCTGGGTATTCATGAAAAATCATTTTCACCTATTAGTGAAAATTCATGAAGAAAATCAAATATTACGCTTCCAAAAAATAAGAGAATTAAAAACTCTGGATGCTGAAAAACGATTACATATGCAATTTTCAAATATGTTTAATGCATATGCAAAGGCCTTTAATATAAGGTATAACAGAACTGGGAGTTTATTTGAAAACAGGTTTAAAAGGAAGGAAATATTTGACCAAGAGTATCTTAGGGATATTATTGTTTATATTCATAATAATCCGGTAAAGCATAATTTTTGCAAACACCCCATCGAATACCCCTGGAGCAGCTATGATGAATATTTGACAAAAAATCCTGAGTTACAATTCGGACCAGAGGCAAAGGTTCTTTTTAAAAATCACCTCGAGTATAAGGAGTTGCATTTTGACAGCCTGTATAATCCTCAGAAATATAGCGATTTAGAGTTTTAAAAGAAGATTGCTTGCCAGGAAATATATTCGAAATACTTCACGAAAATTAAATTTGGATAATTTATATTTTTTCTTATTTTAGACCTCGGAGGTTTATAAACCTCCGAGGTCTAAAAATAAATCTCATAAATTTTCAAATAAGAAAAAAACAATTATCTTTGCCGTCCGATTTCGGGGTGTAGCGTCCCGAGTATTCGGGATTAGCGTACTTGTTTTGCAAGAAATTAGTCCTAAATAAAAGATTTTTCGGGGTGTAGCGCAGTCCGGTTAGCGTACCTGCTTTGGGAGCAGGGGGTCGCAGGTTCGAATCCTGCCACCCCGACAAAAGAAAACCCTTTCGTGCAAGCGAGAGGGTTTTTCTATTTAAAAACGTTGAAAGGTACTCCTTTCATAAGTTTTTAAATAGAAAAACTATCCAGCACCGACGAAGGAGGTGATGAAAGGGTTTATATTTTGTCTAATCAACCATCAGCGATCATAAAATAATCCTGCCACCCCGACAAAAGAAAACCCTTTCGTGCAAGCGAGAGGGTTTTTCTATTTAAAAACGTTGAAAGGTACTCCTTTCGTAAGTTTTTAAATAGAAAAACCATCCAGCACCGATCAAGGAGGTGATGAAAGGGTTTATATTTTGTCTAATCAACCATCAGCGATCATAAAATAATCCTGATACAACTACCTCCTGCTAAAATTACTTGTCAAAAACACATTATCACACTTCCGAATCATCCCGGAAAACAACAAAAGAAAATCAGTACGAATTCTCCCAAAAATAAGCACCAATTAATCCAAAAATTTCTAATTTTAGATTCTAATTTCATCATCCAAATGAATTTATTAGCTAAACAAAAAAGCCTGCAGTTATTCTCTATCGGTGCTATTCTGGTATTTTCATTTCTTTTGTTTTACAGCCTCGACTTAAGCCTCATTTGCTACTTACATGAGGTAATCCCTGATAAATTAAGTGCTGGTTTGAAAAGCACAGGTGGTTTCAACGAAATTATTGTGCTTCATATAATCTCCCTGTTTCATTTCAAAGCAATTGGCTATGCTTTCATTTTAATTATGCCCGGATTGTTTTTCCTCTCTCTTCAGCTTCTGTTTAAAACTTATGCCAGACATCCATTTTTTCAATTTTCAATCTTCCTTATCGCCATTGCTCTTTTATTGCCTCTCTTTAATTATACCTATTCCCTGAAAATTACAGGAAGTATTATCTTCAGCACCTACGTATTAACTATAGCTTATTTTATTGCTGAAAAAACCGGGAAATTTAAAATTCCTTTGTTCCTTCTGAGTTTATTTGTAAACTATTATTTATTTGGACTTCCCGGATTTTATTTCAGTTCAGTGGTTCTGATCGCTCATAAATCTACTTCATTTAAATTCAAATTAATTTATCTTCTTGCTCTCATTGCCCTGCCGGCTCTCAGTATGGCGGCAAATATTAATTTCAGTATTCAACAGGCATATATTGGATGCTTTGTTTCAACCATTTACGAATCGGTAAAACCCTCAGCTATTATTATTTATATCCTTACTCCCCTGCTGCTCATTTTTCTTCAATCGACCGAACATAAAGCTAATTTATCTGCCGCAAAGCCTAAAAAGCAAAGATTATTCAGCATGCTTCAATTTATATCAATAATTATTTTAGCTATTGCTGTTTTCTGTTTTTCATTTAACTCCAACCATAAAATAACATACAAAATTGAAAGCTTAGCCCAGGAAAGAAAATGGACAGAAGTGCTCAATTTGGCCAAACAACTTTCTGCCGCTGAATCCCCACTGGTGCAGTTTCATATTAACCGGGCTATTTATGATGAGGGACATTTCCTCGACAATCTTTTTATGTATCCACAGCTTTTCGGAATCGACGCACTTTTTCTCGATTATGCTTCCAATGGCACGCTTGCACAGGCAAAAGCCGATTTGTATTTCGATATGGGCTACGGCAACGATTCGAGACATTGGGCAAACGAATCATTAACTTCCCGGGGGAATAAACCTCATACTTTAAAATGCCTCATTATTAATTATGCAGCATCACAACAATATTCAATTGCCAAACGCTACTGGAATCTACTGAATCGGTCTGTTGTATATAAAAAATGGTCGCAAATAAATGAGGGGATTTTGAATGGAGAAATCAATGAGGATATTGCGAGACTGCAAAATAACTTCCCCGAGGACGACTTTTTCACAGGAATTGGGACCCCTCAATTGAAATTAGAAAAATTCTACGCCAGAAATCCTGAAAACCAAATGGCATTCGAATACCTGATCGCAAATTATTTGCTTATACATAATATTGGGAAGTTAGCGTCTGAGATACCTGAATTCGAAAGACTTGGTTATAAAAAATTACCCCGACTGGTTGAAGAGGCTTTGCTGGTTTATTCGGTGCAGAAAAATGTCGATAAATTGGATTTACGGAGCTTTAAAATTGACGAAAAAACCCAACAGGATTTTAAAAACTTTTCGTTGATAATTCAAAGTGCCGGAAGTAAAGAGAAAGGTAAACAGGCCGTGAAAAGCTTCTCTCATACCTATTGGTATTACCTTATGTTTGACAGTAAATATCAGAAAAAATTAAACTCCTAGCTCCTATGATCAGAGTATTAAACTATATATTTATTTTTCTGGTCGTTATTGCCACCAGCTCATGCACATCTGAAGTAAATGAGTATGAATTGACGGATGATTTAGCAACTATTTATCCAGATTATACAAACATCACCATACCCCGTAATATGGGCCCCATGAATTTCCAGATTCAGGAGGAAGGAATTGATTTTAAGGCACATATTTATACCAAAACTAATTCTGTCTGGGTGGATGCAAGGGAAAACAAAATTATTATTCCACAAAATAAATGGCGAAATCTGGTTAACGATAGCCGCGACGATACTTTGATTATTGACTTGTTCAGAAAAGATAAACATAAGATCTGGTATAAATATCCTCAAATTAGAAATGCTGTATCCCATGACAATATTGATGAATATATCGTATATCGAAAACTCCCACCGGCTAACATCCTGTGGAGTGAAATGGGTATTTACCAACAGTCACTTCTTACTTTAACAACAAAACCAATATTAACAAATACCATTACTGATAAGAATTGCATAAATTGTCACAGCTTCAGCTCCAATGATCCGAATCGGATGATGTTCCATATGCGGGCAAAAAACGGCGGAACCCTCATCAGTTACGATAATACAACAAAACTAATTAATACAAATAGTGAACATATTGGAAGTGCCGGTGCCTACCCTTCATGGCATCCTTCAGGTAAATTCATCGCTTTTTCTGTAAACCGTATTGCTCAGGACTTTCATTCACATATAGAAATGACAGCACTCGTTTATGATAAATTTTCCGACATTGTACTGTATGATATTGAAAATAACACCATTACCCGCCCAAGAGAACTTGCAACCGGCGCACTGGAGAATATGCCTTCCTGGTCGCCCGATGGAAGAAAACTCTATTATATATCGGCTCCTGAATTAAACGACAGCAGCATTTATTCCGAATTAAAATATAGTTTATATAGCATTGAATTTGATCCTGAAACTAAATCATTTGGGAAAACAGATACTATTCTGGAAGCCGGAAAAATAAATAAAAGCATCTCCTTTCCACGTATGGCAGCCGATAATAATACTCTTAGCATGTGCCTGCTCGATTACGGATACTTTTCCATTTACAACAAAGAATCAGATATTTATACCTACACTCTCGATTCAAAAAAATTGAATGAGATTAAAGGAAATTCTAATGAGGTTGAAAGTTATCCAAGCTGGTCGCAAAATGGTAAGTGGCTTATGTTCGTGAGTAAAAGAGAAGATGGGGTTCTGTCTAAAATTTATTTTAGTCATTTAAATGAAGATGGATCAACCAGCAAAGCTTTTCTGGCTCCTCAAAAGGATCCCAGATTTTACGATGATTATCTGTTGAATTTTAACCGGCCGGAATTTGCCATAACTAAAGTTGAATTAAATCCGAGGAAACTTCTTAAAATAGTTAAATCGGAAGCCCAGAATGTTGATTTTGATCTGAACAACAGCGTTTCCATCTCCACAGGGCCTACGAAACAAACTAAGGAGCATCCTGAAGGCTTTTACGAACAAGACAAATAGTTTTGGCTGACTCCCTCAAAAATCTTAAAATTTTTGCCGGTCAAATTACTTTAAGACTGAAAATTAATTTTAAGACGAAAAAGCTTCTATTTCAATAAGCAAATCGCTACGACATATATCTGAAATCAAGAACAAGTATGGAATACCGGGCAACAATTCTTCGCACTTTTGTATAATCTCATTTAAATTAGCGGCATTTTTAACATAGGCTCTGTAGTAGCTTATTTTCTCAATTTTGGCACCCGGGATGCCCGATTGCTCTAAATTTTCCTGTGAAATAAGACGTTGAATATTCTCAATGGTTACCTTCGTTTGCTCTTGCATGTCATTAAGGGCTACCGTCTTTTCATGTCTTATTGAAGCCGTTCCGGAAACAAAAGTCATTTCCGTGTCGCCACTTCTTATATGCTTGGCTCTCACAAACTTAGGTGTCGTTTTTTCACAAAATTCCACAGACGATTCACCCACTAAAACTTCAGAAGGATATTTAAAAGCAGGTTGCTGAAGTGGATTATCAATCTGGAATTCCTGTATATCATCATTTTCATGGTGAGCATAAAAGCTTACCGTTACACCACCGGCTAAAGTACCGATTCCGGTGGCAGCAGGATAACCATTTATAAAATCAACCTTCCCATAGTATTTCGATCTTATATCATTGAAAATCTGGTAGTGCTGTTTGATGCTATTATTCTGTTTAATTTCATTAAGAATATTTTCAATATAGTTCCATTGCCTTACAATATTATTGAAAGACAGACCTTCATTCTGAAGAATCTCCTCCATGGCTGAAAAGACTTTCTCAGAAGCATTTAAAACTCCTTCACTATAATCATATTGTATCCCTGAAACAAAAATGGCTCTGGCTAAATTATCTGAAACGGCGCGCACATAGCTAAAACCTTTGTATTCAGCATGCTTAAGACTGATATTTCTGTCATCAATCAAATGTATCTCAAAAGCAATCTGATCACCTTTTGCAGGAGGTTGACAGATATAATTTATGCTTGAAATATTGTTTATCTCTCTTCGGATAGAATCGCATATAATATTTTTATGTTTTATAAAGCTTTCATTATCAGCAATATTTAAAAATGCGGTAGTAGAAATTATCCGACCCGCAAGGTTTTTGGATTTTATCTGAGCAATGCAATAGTTTAGTTCCTGAAGAAAACCGCCTTTAATTTCGGGCTCAACAAATAAAACGGATATATTCATCTCTTATTAAAAATTATAATCCTGCAATAATACACATTTGACCTCAAATAATTTATCCAATCTTCATTTTTTGACTTCTATGCGTTGAGCAACATAATTTTGAACAGAAGGTCTTTAAAATTGAAATGCTTTTATTTTTGGCTGAACTTCATGAAAACCAAATGGGACAAAAATTAACATTCAAAAAAATATTCTCCCTAGGAAATCTTTTGCTATTTTTGATTAATCCTGATTTACAATAGCAGCATCTTTCTATGGACAAGAACTCATCAAACCAGTTATTTAAGATATTACCCGCTGTATATATTGTTATAGCTCTTGTGTATGTAATAATTATTATCCAACCTTCTCTCTATTTTCACCACACCCAACCACCATTTTTGTTAAGTAAAGACTTTTTCAGCAATTATTTAAAATATCCGGGAGGGCTTTCTGAACTGATTGCAAATTTTATAATGCAATTCTTTTATTTAAAAATTTCCGGCTCAATTATTCTAATGAGTGTGGCAATTTTAATTATGATTTCAGCCCGGGCACTTTTAAATGTCATTTATAAATCCAGATTTAACATTATCTGGGCGCTGGCAATTATGAGCTTTGCATTAATTCTGACAAGCAATTACAAGTTTCCTTTTTCGATAATTATTTCTGCAGAAGCAGTTTTACTGGTTTTGTTATTCCTGGTAAAATTTGGAATGAAACCAATATATTTTGTATTAATCTACAGTCTGTCAGCCTCGTTTCTATATTATTTTTCGGGAAGCGGATATATGTTTATCTTTTCTGCAAGCGCCCTTGTTCTAACAACTAAATTCCATTTCAGAAAGAGTTTAATTACCGCTGCTTTTATAATTACGTTTTCATATCTGACTCCCCAATTTGCCTGGAATTTCATCTTTCCGATTCCTCCAAACCAGAAATATTTTTATCTTTTTGCCCCAAAGCTTGATTTTATGGCCTATACGGAATCTGCCATATTTTATGTTTTTCTATTGTCAATAATTATTTTGGTAATTTGGGGACGTCTGGCTTGCACGTTTCAAAATAAATTCAAGCTGAATGATGTATCCGAAAAGCAATTGTCAATTTTAGCTTTTTTACTGCTATTTTCCGCATCGTTTTATAGTCATAATTATAGCTACCAAAGCGACGCCAAAAAAATGGTTGCCAGCGATTATTACTGTTACACGAATAATGTAGAGAAAACAACTCAGGCAGCCAGAAATATGAAGAATTATAATTTTATGGCGAATATGAATTACAATATAGCTATAAACAGGGCAGGAAAGCTAACCGAAGACTTTTTTAAATTCTTTCAAATTTCAGGTACCGATGCCGTACATCCCGACAACCAATTCTTCTCTGAAGTATCTTTTATTTCTGCAGATTTCTATTACGATTTGGGATATATCAGCGAAGCCAGACACTGGGCCTACGAATCTTTGGTATTTTATCCTTTCAGTATCAGGACATTGCAAATCCTGGTGAAAATTCATCTCATTACCGGAGAATATAAAGCAGCAGAAGAATATTTAAATATATTGAAGCAAGGAGTTTTAGACAGGGATTTTGTGAAAAAATACCTGCCTTATGTTAAAGATACTTCTTTAATAAGCAGTAATAGGGAAATACTTGAAAAAAGAAGTTCTTCCCCTGCCGAACATGAATTAAATCCATTCATTGAAGAGCGCTTTAAAGAATTGCTCGGAGTTAATCCAAAAAACAAAACTGCCTATGAGTATTTAATGCTCTACTATCTTTTAGATGCGCAATTGGCGAACTTTCTGGAATTATATGAAAAGGTTGGGGATTATTTTAGCAAGCCAGTAGCGATTTATGAAGAAGCCCTGTTAATGTATGGAGCGGTATTTCAGGTATCCATTACAGAATACGATATCAGACCGGAGACCAGGGCACGATTCGACGATTTTATCCAAAAAATTAATCAGTTTAAAGGAGATCAGAGAGGGGCAAGAAATTTTTTATACAAAGAGTATGGCCAAAGCTATATGTACTACCTTCAATTCCTTTACCCAAGAATTTTAAAACCGGAAATTATAAAAAAAGATGATTGGTAATCATTCTCATAAAATAGTAAACCCTACCGGAAACGAATATCGAAGGTACTATCTGCTTCTGATAATTGTTGCTTCAATTCTTCTGTACAATTGTTCGAAGCAACCAGAAAATGCCATAGAAATCGACTCAGATGCCGATATATTTCCTGAATATTACGATCTGACTCTCCCATCGAATATTGCCCCTTTGAATTTTATTATTAAGGAACCCGGTACCAAATTCAGACTTGAAATATCAGCTCAAAATAGCAAAAGCATTTCCATCCAACAGAAATCGAATAAAATAAAAATTCCTATAAAAGCATGGCGTGAAATGCTCACCGAAAATGCCGGCGATACCCTTAATTTTTATATCCGGGTCTTCCGCAATAATCAATGGAACAAATACAAAACCATCCATCATTGGATATCACCCGACCCGATTGATTCATATCTCGCCTACAGAATTGTAAATGCCGTTTATCTCAAATGGCGCGATATGGGAATCTATCAGCGTAATCTCACAAACTTCGATGAAGAACCCTTAATTGAAAACTATTCCACAGAGAATGGCTGCATGAATTGTCACTCATTTTCAAAAAATGATCCGTCAAAAATGCTCATCCATTTTCGAATACTTCATCCTGGCACACTAATTTGGAATGAAGGGGAACTTTCAAAAATTGATACTCGTACCTCAAAAACTATGTCCTCAGGTATTTATCCTGCCTGGCACCCCAACGGGAAGCATATTTCTTTTGCAGTAGGACAAATCAGTCCTCACCTTACCACACGATCAGATAAAATAGTTGATGTGGCTGATAAAGCATCTGACCTGATCGTTTATAATCTGGAAAACAATACTATTATCACGTCTCCTAAAATATCTACAAACCGACGCGAAAATATGCCGGTATGGTCTGCTGACGGGAAATATCTTTATTTTATAAGTGCCCCGGAAGCTAAAAAAGGAGACGATGAGAGTCTGCTTCACTCGAAATACGATTTGATGCGAATATCCTACGATACACAGCTAAATATTTGGGGTGAAGTAGAAATGGTTTTGAGTTCGGATCTTACGGGAAAAAGCATCTCCATGCCATCGGTTTCTCCCGATGGAAAATATATTGTATGTTCAATGTCTGATTTTGGTTATTTTACCATTTACCACAAAGACAGTGATTTATACTCAGTTGACCTCAGAACCAAAGAATATAAAAAACTTGAATTAAACAGCCAGAGCACCGAGAGTTATTCCACATGGTCCTCGAATGGAAGGTGGTTGATATTTAGCAGCAAACGTATTGATGATGTTTATACACGACCATATATTTCGTATTTTGATGAAAATGGAATTTCTCATACTCCTTTTGTAATTCCTCAGAAGGATCCGGATATATACAGCCGGTTATTGGCCAATTATAATCGCCCCGAACTTATAAACGGAAAAGTTGAGCTTTCCCCAATTCAAATAAGAGATGTAATTTTTGACGATGCTGCAAAGGTGGAAGTTAATGAAAAATAAAAATTGAGAATTAATTGTAAAAAGTACTATTTTTGATTTTAATAGTCTCTTTTAAATGGGAAATGCGAAATCATATCATGTTGATCCAAAACTCCATGTTGCGGTAGATTGTGTAATATTTGGCTATGCAAAGGAAGAATTAAAACTCTTACTTTTTCAACGTCAGATTGAACCATCCTATCTCAACTGGTCATTACTGGGCGGATTTGTTTATGAAAATGAAACTCTGGAAATGGCTGCGCAACGGGTCCTTCAGCAAACAGTTGGACTTAGAGATATATATCTCGAGCAGGTTCATGCATTCTCTTCATTACATCGTGATCCGGGAGCCAGAGTAATTAGTGTGGCCTATTATGCATTGATTAAGCTGAATGAAGATGATCTTAATTTAGGTTCAGGCAATATTGGAAAATGGCATTCCTTCTCTAAGCTTCCTGAGCTTATTTTCGACCATTCAGAAATGGTTGATTATGCATTGAAAAAACTTCAGCACAAGGCAAGCTACGAATTAATTGGGAAAGAATTTCTTCCTGAAATGTTTACCCTCACTCAGTTAAATAATCTTTACAATGCTATTTTTCAGCATACTTTCGATCAGGGAAATTTCAGAAAAAAAATATCTAAACTTAATGTTCTAAACCGACTTGAAATAAAAGAAAAAGATACTTCAAAGAAAGGGGCTTACTATTATCAGTTTAAAGAAAATGCTTATCATACTGATTATGATAGGATTGTAAAATTTTGAATATTATTAAAAGTACTTTGTACAATTAAAATATAAATATTACATTGCAAGTAAATATTTGTAATAAATATAAAAATATGAAAACAAATCATATTGAAAATTATGAAGTTTGGTTTGTAACCGGTAGCCAACACCTTTATGGGAAAGAAACACTCAAACAGGTTGATCTTGACTCTGAAACCATTGCTAAAGGGCTAAATGCTTCAGATAAGATTCCGGTAAAAGTAGTATTTAAACCAGTTGTAACTACTTCTGACGAGATTTATAAAATCTGCGAGGAGGCCAATTTATCTAAAAACTGCATCGGATTAATTTGCTGGATGCATACCTTTTCTCCTGCTAAAATGTGGATTGGCGGATTAAGTATCCTCAACAAACCTCTGCTACATTTGCATACTCAGTTTAACCGGGACATTCCATGGAATGATATAGATATGGATTTTATGAATCTGAATCAATCGGCTCATGGTGGCAGAGAATTTGGATTTATCTGTACAAGATTAGGAATTAATCGTAAAGTTGTTGTGGGTCATTGGAAAGATGAAAATGTCAGAAAAAAAGTCGGCATTTGGGCTCGTGCAGCCCTTGGGTTACATGAATCTAAGGGATTGAAAATTTGTCGTTTTGGCGACAATATGAGAGAAGTTGCTGTAACAGAAGGTGATAAGGTTGAAGCTCAAAAAGTCTTAGGCTGGCAAATAAATTATCATGGTGTGGGTGAACTCGTTGCAAGTATCGATTCCATTTCAGAATCAGATGTTGAAGATGTATTCAATTTATATAAAAAAGAATATTCAATAAATACCCTGGATTTCAATAGTATAAAGTATCAGGCCAGAATTGAACTTGGGATTAAAGCTTTCCTCGACAATCACAATTACAAAGCTTTCACCACAAATTTTGAAGATCTGCATGGATTAAAGCAACTCCCTGGTTTAGCCTCTCAACGATTAATGGAACAGGGATATGGTTTTGGTGCAGAAGGCGACTGGAAACAATCGGCGCTGGTGCGTATTATGAAAGTTATGGGGCAGGGATTAAAGGGTGGATGCTCCTTTATGGAAGATTACACCTATCATTTAGACCCAAAACAATCTTCGGTTTTAAGTGCGCACATGCTCGAAATTTGTCCTTCTATTGCCTCAGAGAAACCTAAAATTGAAGTTCATCCGCTTGGAATTGGAGGGAAGGATGCTCCTGCACGATTTGTGTTTAATGTTCCTGAGGGCAGGGGTATAAATGCATCGCTTGTGGACATGGGTGGAAGGATGCGAATGATTATTAATCCGGTGGACGTTATAAAACCAAAACCTCTTCCCAAACTACCTGTTGCTTGTGCTTTATGGATTCCAGAACCCAATCTTGAAACCGGAGCCCATGCATGGATATTAGCCGGAGGGGCGCATCACACAAGTTTTAGTATGGCTCTGAATACAGAATATATGGAAGATTTTACTGAAATGACCGGACTGGAATTAATAATAATTGATAAGGATACAAAAATCAGAGAACTAAAAAAGGAACTTCGTTTTAATGACCTGTATTACAATTACAGGAAATAAAACATTGAACTAATAATTAAAAAAAACTCTATTAAAAGATACTTCTCTTAACAACTAAAAATTATGAATGCAGGATTCACAACCATCGACTATGTAATTTTTATTAGCTACGCATTATTAATTATGGGGCTCGGCCTTTGGCTGTCAAGAACAAAAAAAGGTCATAAGGAAGATACAAAAGATTATTTCCTTGCAGGAGGAACCCTTTCCTGGTGGGCCATCGGAGCTTCATTAATTGCTGCAAATATCTCGGCGGAGCATTTTATTGGCATGTCTGGATCCGGTTTCAGAGTGGGTCTGGGAATAGCAGCCTACGAATGGATCGCTGCCATAACATTAATCTTTGTTGCTAAATATTTTCTCCCCTTAATGATAGATAAGAAAATTTACACCATTCCTCAGTTAGCAAAAGAACGCTATGGTCAGGGCGTAAGTTTCTTCTTTTCATTTTTCTGGTTGCTGGTTTATGTTTTCGTGAATCTGACGTCGGTTGCCTGGTTAGGATCCATTGCAATGGAGCAAATTTTAGGTATACCCAGAGCTTATGGTGTGCCAGGATTATTAATATTTGCGGGCATTTATTCCATTTATGGTGGATTAAAAGCTGTTGCCTGGACCGATGTTTTGCAAGTAATCTTTCTTGTAGGCGGTGGATTAATTACGGCCTTTTTCGCCCTCGCTGCTGTCTCTGATCATGGCAGTGCCATTGATGGTTTTGTGACCATTCTCACTAAAGTAAGAGAGATTCCGGAAGATATGCACTTTAATATGATTATCGACGGAAAGGTAAATGCCACTCTTTTTAAAGATCTTCCCGGATTGGCAGTAATTTTCGGTGCCATGTGGCTAACCAATATTGGCTATTGGGGTTTCAATCAATACATTATTCAAAAAGGACTGGCAGCAAAGAATCTTAAAGAAGCCAAAAAAGGCTTAATATTTGCCGCATATCTGAAAATTCTTATACCAATCATTGTTATCATTCCCGGAATAACTGCCTATGTGTTATTTAATCATCCCGATTTACAAAATAATATGCAAGGTTTGCAAGGATCTATTGGAATTGCTGATGAAGCCTACCCATGGTTGTTGCGAAATTTTGCCCCGGTTGGTATCCGAGGATTAGCATTTGCGGCTTTAGTAGCGGCCGTTGTTTCTTCTTTAGCTTCCATGTTAAATTCAACTTCTACAATTTTCACTCTTGATATATACAAACCCCTGATTAAACCAAATGCAACCGAAACTCAATTGGTAAAAACAGGCCGTTTAACAGCTCTTACTGCCCTTGTTATTGCAATGGTGGCTGCTAAACCGCTCTTAGGCGGACTTGATCAGGCTTTTCAATACATCCAGGAATACACAGGTTTTATTTATCCGGGTGTTGTGGTTGTTTTTGGAATGGGACTATTATGGAAACGAGCTACAAACAGAGCAGGATTGTGGACAACGATTCTCACTCTTCCAATAGGCATTTTTATGAAAATAGCCCTACCCGATTTGCCATTCATCATTCGAATGGGATATGTTTGCATGATATTAATCTCTTTTGCTTTGGTAATCAGCCTTACAGATAAACATCAGGTTCCTGCTTCTCCTATTACAGATGCTAACAAAAAAAATCTTCAAAATGCTGGAAAGTGGGCTGCAATTTTTGCCGGAATTACTTTGATTGCCGGATTAATTTGGGGAACCAATCTATTTGGCCTGAGTATGGTACATCTGGGCTTTAATTCGATTTTCATGATGACTTTCTTACTAGGATTTGTATCAATTATAATGTACACAAATGCAAACTCCGAGAGCAGAGATCCAAAAGCTTATGAATTTGAACCTGAACTATTTAAAACAGACACAACATTTTTATTTGGAGCTATGGGGATAGTGGTTATTATAGTTGCACTATATGCTTATTTTTGGTAAAACAATAAGGTTTTTTTGAAGTTTTAATATTACATATTTATGCTGAAACATCTTAAACAACAAGTTTACAAGGCAAATCAAGATCTGAAAAAGCAGGGATTAGTGCTGCTTAGTTGGGGAAATGCAAGTGGTATAGACAGAAAAAAAGGACTGGTTGTTATAAAACCCAGCGGACTTGCTTATGATAAAATGACCCCCGAGGATATGGTTGTGGTAGATTTGGATGGAAAGGTTGTTGAAGGAAAATTAAAACCATCTTCAGATACTGCTACCCATTTGGTACTTTATAAATCTTTTACCGAAATTGGAGGAATAGTGCATACTCATTCAACGTATGCTACAGCCTGGGCACAAGCTGGAAAATCTATTCCTCTTATCGGGACTACTCACGCCGATAATTTTTCAGGTGATATTCCTTGTAGTGAAGATTTGTTATCGCAACAAATTGAAGGTGATTATGAAAAAGAAACCGGAAATAGCATTATTGAAACTTTCAAAAATAACAATTATGAACATATTCCCGGGGTGATAGTTAAAAATCACGGTCCATTCACCTGGGGAAAAGACGTTGAAACTGCCGTTCTTAATAGTGTGGTTCTTGAGGAGTTGGCTAAAATGGCCTTTTTCACATTTACAATAAACCCTAAAGCAGGCATAAACAAAGATCTGGCTAAAAAGCATTTTGAACGTAAACACGGAAAAGATGCCTATTATGGTCAGAATGAATAGAATGTATGGATAAAAAAATGGATGTGAAATATGTTATCGGTTTAGATTTTGGCACCGATTCATCCTTTTTCATTTAAAAAATATGATTTCAGACTAAAAACCTGATTATCCGAACTATTTACCTACCTTTGCCGCCCTTAAGTAAAATACATGACATTCAAAGAATTAGAAATTATTGAGCCCATCCAAAGAGCTCTGGAGGGCGAAGGTTATACTACCCCAACACCCATACAAGAACAATCGATACCCATCTTACTAAATCGCAAAGACCTGCTCGGAGCTGCACAAACCGGTACAGGTAAAACAGCAGCCTTTGCCATTCCAATATTGCAACATCTCTATAACGACAGACTCCATAACAAAGAACGTCGCAAAATTAAAGCCTTAATTATTACCCCAACCCGGGAACTGGCCATTCAGATAGCTGATAGTTTTACCGTTTATGGCAAATATACCGGGATAAAGAATACTGTAATTTTCGGCGGCGTTAAACAAGGGGCACAAACAAATGCATTACGAAATGGTATAGATGTTTTGGTTGCCACCCCGGGTCGTTTGCTCGACTTAATGGATCAGGGTTTTATCAGATTAAACGATATAGAATATTTTGTTCTCGATGAGGCCGATCGGATGCTCGACATGGGATTCATCCACGATATAAAAAAAATTATTACCAAACTACCTTCCAAAAGGCAATCCTTATTTTTCTCAGCTACACTAGCCCCCGATATTGTTGAGCTTTCAAATAAAATACTGGGAAGCAATCCGGAAAAAGTAATGGTGAAACCTGAACAAACCACGGCTGAAAAAGTAGAACAATCACTTTACTTTGTAAGTAAAAAGGGAAAACCGAAATTGCTGGTTCACCTGCTTAAAACCATTCCTTTCGAATCGGTGCTTATCTTTTCCCGGACCAAACATGGAGCCGATAAAATTGTCAGAATCCTTTCAAAAGCAGAAATCAAATCGAGCGCCATTCATGGAAACAAAGCACAAAATGCCCGACAACGCGCTTTGGGTGACTTCAAGAATGGCGAAATAAAAGTGCTGGTTGCCACCGACATTGCCGCAAGAGGAATTGATGTGGAAGAGCTGTCTTTGGTAATAAACTTCGATCTCCCAAATATCCCCGAAACTTACGTTCACAGGATTGGCCGCACAGGCCGCGCAAGCGCCAGTGGAATTGCATTATCTTTTTGTGATGTGGAGGAAAGACCCTATTTAAAAGATATTCAGAAGCTTATTGGTCAGAGTATTCCAGTGGTGGAAGAGCATCCCTTTGTAAGTTTTGAACCCGATCCTACACCAACCAAAACCATTCAGCCTTCCAATCAGCGAAAACCTCAACCACAATTCCGAAGACCCAATTCCTCAAACAGATCAGGATCGGGAAGCGACAATCGAAATAAATACCGTAAGTCCTTTTCTTCCAAACGAAATGGTTAGGAATCATTTGTTTTATCAGGACGTGTCCTCTGAAGCATATCGATGTACATATCTTCCACCTTTTTCCGGGCCCAGGGCATTTTACGCAGGAATTTTAAGCTCGATTTAATGCCCGGGTTATTATTAAAACAGTCAATTCTCACTTTATATCCCATATGCTCCCAGCCATAGGTTTCGACCAATTCATTGAGAATAGCCTCTAAGGTCTTACCATGCAGTGGGTTATTTGCTTGCTCCGTCATTAAGCAATTTTTTATTATTCTGTTTATTTTGTGCTTATGCTACTCCATTTAGAATCCGGTTGAAAAATACGGCCACAGATTCAAGCTTTAATAAGTGGAATAGTAAAAATCACCCCAAAGCTATTTAATATATCTGAAATCTGTGAATCTGTGGTTGTTAATAATTACTTTTGCCTTATGACATTCTCAGAAATAAATCAGGCCGAAATTCTAAACAATCTTGGTTTTGAAGCCCTAAATAAGATGCAGGAAGAAACCATTGCTGCTTCAAAAAAGAATGATAATCTTCTCCTCCTCGCTCCTACCGGAAGCGGAAAAACTCTCGCTTATCTATTGAGTATTCTTCATAAAATTAAGCCCGGTTCAGGTGTGCAGGCATTGATTCTCGCCCCAACCCGCGAGTTAGTCCTGCAGATTGAAAGCGTTCTGAAACTAATGAAAATTCCGCTAAAAGTCAATGCTTGTTATGGAGGACATCCATTTAGCACTGAAAGAAAAAACTTTTTGAGTCCGCCGGTCATTCTTGTTGGAACTCCCGGAAGAATACAAGACCATTTACAAAAAGAAACCTTCGATCCTTCAAGCATTTCACAAATCGTTTTCGATGAATTTGATAAATCACTTGAGTTTGGATTTACCTCACAGATGGAATTTATTGTAAATCGGCTGAAAAAACTAAAGTCAAAAATTCTTGTATCAGCCACACAAAACATCGATATACCAAAGTACCTAATGCTTCATGATCCTCAAACCATTAACTTTTCAAAAGAAAAAGCCGGGACTTTAAACTTGTATCAAATTGTGGTACCTAAAGATGAAAAACCTGAGGGACTTATGTTTATTTTGGGAGGAATGCAATTAAATGAAAACGCTATCGTTTTTGTAAATCACAGGGAAGCCGCCCAAAGAATTAGCGAACAATTAGATTTTCACAGAATGGAATATTCCATGTTTCACGGTGGATTAAAGCAGGAGCAACGAGAACTGGAGCTTGCCAAATTCAGAAATGGCAGTACGCTGATTCTCATCGCAACCGATATCGCCGCCAGAGGGATTGACATTCCAAAGCTGGATTATGTAATTCATTATCAGATTCCTCCTCAGGAAAATTCCTTTCAACATAGAAATGGACGTACTGCACGTATGAAGGAAACAGGAACAAGCATCCTTATAAGAACCAACATCGATTCCCTTCCTTCCTACTTGCCCTATGAACCCAAAAGCTACGAGATAAAAAAGAATCAGCAAATCATTATTCCCGAATGGGTGACATTTTATATTGGGAAAGGCAAAAAAGACAAAATTAACAAGATGGATCTTGTCGGTTTTTTTCTGCAATTTGCTTTTATGTCAAAAGACGACCTCGGACTCATTGAGGTAAAGGATTATTCAGCATTTGTGGCTGTTAAGAGAGAAAAAAGCATGGAGCTTCTGAAAGTTTCACGGAATCAGAAAATCAAGAATAAACTAACTAAAATTTCTTTGGCTAAATAAAAAGAACATGGAAAAATCAACATTCGACAAAATGGGAGATAGAATCAGAAACTCCGTTATGCTTAAACTTTTAACCATAACCATTCTAATGCTCCTGCTATTAATTCCTTCCACAATGATTAAGTCAATTATCGCTGAACGTGAACTACTTAGCAAAGAGGCAATTCTTGAAGTCAGCGCGAAATGGGCCAATGCACAGGAAATTATCGGACCCATTATTACCATCCCATTAATTTACGAGCAAATCGTTGAAGAGAAAAAGGTTCAAACCACCAAATACATGCACATTCTGCCCGAAGAATTAAAAATAGATGGTAGTATTGAGCCTGAAAAATTAAAGAGAGGGATTTATGAAATTGTGGTATATAAATCAAATATAGAAATAAGTGGAAACTTCGATTTAAACAAAAAAATAGATCAGAATAATTTGATAGAAATTCTATATGATCAGGCTTTTCTAACTTTAGGAATCTCAGATCTAAGGGGTATTGAAGACCAAATAGATCTTGAATGGAATTCATCGAAACTGAAAGTTGAACCAGGGTCAAAACTCTCATCCATAGCAAATTCCGGAATAACAGCTGAAATACCCGAGTTGTTAAATTCCATGAAAGAACCGGTTCCATTCAGTATTTCTGTCAGTCTTCAGGGAAGTCAGAACATTTCCTTTGTTCCTTTAGGTAGTGAAACAAACGTAACTATAGCATCAACCTGGCCCTCTCCAAGCTTCAACGGAAATTTCCTCCCAAAAAATCGTGAGGTTAGCGATGATGGATTCACAGCAAGCTGGAAGGTTCTGGAATTAAATCGCAATTACCCTCAATCATGGACAGGAACCGATTATATTGAAAATATCAGAGAATCATCATTTGGTGTTGACCTGTTCCTGCCTGTCGATGATTATCAGAAATCGATGAGGTCGGCAAAATATGCAGTAATGAGTATCGCCTTAACATTCCTGATATTTTTTATGGTAGAAATTCTGAACAAAAGAAAAATACATCCATTTCAATATGCCCTGGTTGGATTAGGCCTGGTTTTATTTTATATATTGCTTGTATCTATTTCCGAACACAGTAACTTTAATCTTGCCTACCTAATATCGAGTATAGCCGTGGTATGTATGATTTCATTGTATTCGTTAAGCGTTTTTAAGGACAAAAAACTCTCATTACTTCTTTTTGTGATTATCACAGCTATTTACGGATTTCTGTTTGTAACCTTACAGTTAGCCGATTATGCTCTCTTAATGGGAAGTGCAGGATTGACATTGATACTTGCCGCCACCATGTACTTTTCGAGAAATATTAACTGGTACAATCTGAACCAGGAAAATGAATAGCCCCTTATTAAAAAATACCTGCTTAATTGTAAGCAGGTATTTTTTATACTATCAGAAATTGTAATAGCTATTTTATTTCAAACTTTATTTTCGATCCAAACGGATTCTCAGCGATCGTATATTCATTACCTGATTTTTCCACCACAAGCTTCCTTAATACACCATCATCGGGAAGGGCAAGCAAAGCCTGCATTTTTGTTTCGCCTTCACCATAAACCCTGAGCTCAATCCTGGACCAGTCCATAAACTTTGTAGATTGGGCCAGAGCAATGTGTGGAATTACCGCACCATTCTTCACCAGCAAAACAATGGGTATATCTCCCGACTTTATATGGTGCCATCCTGCACTATAGGATTTTCCAGTCTGATAATCGACCCACTCTCCAGGTGGGAGGTACACATTTCTCGCTAAATCATCGCTAAAGAGGGGAGCTGCAAGAATCTCTGAACCAAACATATACTGATTGTCGATAAGCCATGAACCCGGATCATCCGGAAACTCAATAAACAGAGCCCTCAACATGGGCAATCCTCTTTCGGAACAATCGTGAGCCTGAGCGTAAATATATGGCATAAGCCGGTAACGCATATTAACCGCATCGCGAAAGGCATTGGTAAAATCTACACCGTATTCCCAGGGCTCGGTTGGAGGGGCTCCGTGGCTTCTAACGTGGGAGGTAACCATTCCAAAAGGTGCCCAGTGACGATAAATATTTTCAGGAGCTTTATTTACGAATCCGCCGATATCATGACTCCAGAATGAAAATCCGGATACTCCCAGCGATAATCCACCCCTCAGAGTAGCCGACATGGCCGAATAGGTATTGGCTGCATCACCACCCCAATGGAGGGGATAGCGCTGACTGCCGGCCCAGGTACTTCTTCCCCAGATAATACGCTCTCCCTTAACCTCATAGGTTATATCCGAAACCGCTTTATTATAGCGGAGAGGATACAAATTATGCTCATAAAAACCGGTCCTGCCCGAGGCATAAAGTCCCGAATAAGGCGCTGCTTCACCAAAATCAACTTTTATAACCGCAACTCCCTGATCAAGTAATCCTTTTATTTTTCCCTGATACCATTCAACTGCATTTGGATTTGAAAAGTCAAGTACGGCATCCTCAGTCGGCAGGTTTCCTTTATTATTTTTTACATACAGATTTTTTTCAATAATTTCTTTGAAAAGTGTGTTTTTAGGAACAAAATAAGGCAGCTGCCATAAACAGGTTTCAATTCCCTGCTTCTTGAAATCTTTGATCATTTTAGAAGGATCCTCAAATCGTGAGCCAGCAAACTGATAATCGCATCTCCAGTCCTTCTCGAACCAACCTGTGTCGAAATGAAGAACATCCGAAGGAATTTTATACTTCCTCAATTTTTCAACTACATCTCTGCCTTCTTCTTCCGAAAAATAGGTAATCCGACTCATCCAGAATCCAAAAGACCATAGCGGAGGAATGGGTGACTTACCGGTAAGATTGGTATATTCATCCAGAATATCCTTTGGATTTCCCAGAAAAAGGAATAAGTCTAATTCCTCATCTCCAATTAATAAGGATGTGGTCCCATTGAAATACTTTCCAAAATCGCAGCTAATGGGTGCGGAAGTATGCATGAACACGCCGTATCCGCCACTACTCATATAAAACGGGATGGGTTTATACATTGTTTCGTTCTGGGTTCCATTGGCATCGTCAACCCATAGCACCACTTTTTGTCCCCGCTTATTTAAACCGGTAAATGACTCACCGAGACCAAATATTTTTTCTTCAGGCATAAGGTTGAAAGCAGCCGAAAAACTTCGGGAATAGTCTGATGCACGACGGACAAAGGAAAAAGGGACAACAGGAGTGTATGTGCCCCGATTATCCTGCATACTATTGGTGCTGGTTAAAAGTTTCCCCGTCTGATCAAACACTGATACCTTCCAGGGTGAAAAATCTATTTCGACCCGACCAAATTCACCGGTATACACATGGCTCTTTTCTGTTTTACTGTATTTCCATGAATGATCTTTAGGTGCGAAACCATTTACAAGCATTAATGATTCCTGATCAGATTTTACTTCAAAACCGGATTTAGCCCTAAGTCTGATCGTTTTGGAAGAAACAAATTCAACCGAAAATGCCAGTTCCGGAGATTCTGCATACTCATTCGATGGAAACTCATTTGCATCAACTTCACTCAAGCCACCCATCATATTATTAAAAGCCATCCGTGTAACAAATTCATGCCTTTTATATCGCAGTACTCCCTGTCCGCTGGCTGGATCGAAGGAAACCAAGTCCTCAGCCACATAATAGGTATTTCTGAAATCCCGGAAATCCGGTGTAATATCAACCGGCTCATTATAAAGGTTGAAGTCTTGTAATTGTGCATTCAGCTCCACTGTCTGAATTGAAAAAAGCGACAGGATCAAGCTGATAAAAGGAAGATGAAGTTTTTTCATTGGGTTAATTTTTTCAGTTTTCTAAATTAGCATTTATTAATTGAAAAATAAACCTGTGAGATTTAACAGAATGAAATCCCGACATACTTCAAACCAGAGTTTACCTCTGGGTTATTAATTCAGACCACCCTACAAAGGCTCTAAATCCTTCCCAATGCCAAAAAAACAGCATGCAGGGAAATGGTCAAAAACAAGTACAATCCTCTGGCCGATTCCGGCTTCATTTTAAAGAATTTATATTTGATGGAGCTGGCATGACAACTGGAAACACAATCTCCACATAAGGTACAACTAATCCCTGGTTTACCCGACTTAATATCTTCCCTGTTCAGTGCATCGTAATTACATGAGGAGGTACAAAGATTACAAAGAGTACAGCTGGTAGAATCAATGTACATGCGGAATGGATTTATAAATCGGGTATAGTTTACGATGGTCCCAATCGGACACCAGCTTAGGCAATGGATCATTTTTCCTTGTCTTGCTGAGATAAAAATTATAATAAAAACACCAACTATACCAAAAAAAGCTGCGATAAGCGTTGAAACTAGAAGATCAACCTTGAACCAGCGCAGTACAATGGTGAGAAAAATGATGAGAAAGAGTAATGTAAATTTTATGGCTGTTCTGTTTTTAATTTTTCCTTTTGCCGGTTTCTTTTTCGATGCAGAAATATTATCGAGCGCGCCAAAATAACAGAGCTGACTGCACCAGGCAGGTCCGGTAAGTATTACTGTACTCAGAAATAATAAGGTCATAATTGATAATTCGCCCCTGTAAACCGGCCCGCTTAAAATCATCATTGGTATTGGCAGATGCAATTTCCCGGTCATCAGAAACTTTTCAAATCCAAATAATCCCAACAGTAATTGCGAAAAGAACACCACAGTGAAAACGGTCCATGAAATCATTCGCCATTTCGCTGTTTTTCCCGGATCCTGCATTTTATATACGATAAATGAACCGTAGAATGCGACGGCCAGAATTTCAAACCAACCCCCATTTTTTACAAATCGCTCCAAAATAATCATTGGATTTTCGACTTTTAGCTGTACGAAGCTTAGCAGGAAAATCACAAACAAAAACACATATACAGAGAGGGAATATTTCTTCCAGGAAGATTGCATTTTTTAAAAGACATTAAGATTAACAAATAGAGAAGCTTCAATTAATTCATTTCGGTATTTCGACTCCGCTCAATAACCGAAACTAATCAATAAATAAGTGTACAGACGCAAAATTTTGCGTCTCAACACCACCACATTAGTACAGACGCAAAATTTTGCGTCTCAACACCACCACACCATCCTATCCCTTAATCATCACCAGCAACATCTTAAACCTCTCACTTGCTTCCACGGCGTGAGAAATATTTGCGGGCATAATAATTCCTTCACCTTCAGACAGATCATGAGCTTTGTCGTCGATAATTATTTTAGCCTCACCATCAAGAATTTGGATGAAGGCATCGAAAGGAGCCGTATGTTTACTTAAGGATTGTCCTTTATCAAATGCAAAAAGCGTTATGTTTCCTGCAGTGTTTTTGGATACAATTTTACTTACTGTTGCTCCATTGGAGTAATCTACTGAGTCGCGAAGTGTATAAACTTCTGATGTGTTAAATGTTGTCATATTTTTAATTTTTATTAATATTTAACCGCAAGGGGCGCAAGGGTGGTGCGCAAAGTTCGCGAAGTATAAATTTTGGACACAAAACCAAAGTACTTTCTAACTATAAAAAGCATTGTTAAATCCAATCTTCACTTAATATTTCGCCTTTAATGCTTACGATTGATTGTTTTACCGGTACTTTCCTGCTTGCCTGTTGCTGGGCAATCTCCACCATTCGTCTAAGTCCGCCGCAGCAGGGAACCTGCATAATCATTAAGTGCAGGGTATTAATTTTGGCATCGTCAATCATACTTCTTATTTTTTCGATGTACGAGTCCATACCGGTGTCGAGCTTCGGACATAGAATAGCCAGACTTTTTCCCTTCAAGTTTTTTTGATGGAAATTCCCCATGGAATAGGCAACACAGTCGGCTGCCAGAACCACATCCGCACCCTGAAAATAGGCAGCCTGTGGATTTATAAGATGCATCTGAACCGGCCACTGTCCTAATTCAGAAGGAGCATCATGTCCCTGAGAAACATTTTGCGATTCTTGTGCCGGTTTAAAACTCATTGCCTGTGACCCCGGACAACCTCCGCCTTTCTGAGGCATAACATGGAATTGTTGCTTTGGCAGGGGCTTTTCGGGACTCAGTTTTTCTATAGCTGCAGTTACTTTTTGTAAAGAAAACGGAAGATTTTTTTCGTTCTCCGTAAGATATTTTAAGGCCTCATTAAAGAAACCCGTTTCATTATGATCGAGTAAATGATTCATATGAGCTATAACCGTATTCTCCCCTTTTTCAACCATTAATTTTATCACTTTCACCTCATTGTAAGCCTCTGCTTCACGCTTTTCAATGCTAATGGCACCCTGAGGACAATGTCCCAGGCAGGCTCCCAAACCATCGCACATCAAATCGCTTATTAGTCGTGCTTTGCCATCGATTATCTGCAAAGCCCCTTCATGACAGTTAGGAATACATTCTGCACAACCATCACATAATTCTTCATCTATTTTAACTATCTCTCTTTCCATAATTTTAATTTTTTATATCACAAAAATATAATTAGGTTTACAGAAATTATGTAACATATGTTACAATCACGAAATAATCTTACAGAAAACACCCTAACAGAGCCTTGCAATCAAAATTGCAGCTTCTGTTTTATTAATTATTCTGATGTTTTATCTCTAAATCCGCTTTTTAAAGGTCTGAATAATAACGAGATAGGATTGTTGATTCGTGATGTTCATCATCAGGTAAAGGCTCTGCATAAAAACGACATTTTGGCCGTAGAAGGCGATTCACTCGATCATTTAATCATCATTTTGGAAGGTTCGGTGGTAGGTGATATGATGGATTTTGAAGGAAATATTTTAAGAATTGAAAAAATTGAAGCTGGAAACACCATTGCTTCGGCATTTATTTTTGGTGAGTCGGCCAAACTTCCTGTTACGATTACTGCGGTTGAAAATACGCGATTGCTTTTCATTCAAAAAGACGATTTACTGGCATTATTCACAAAAAACAAGATCTTTTTAAGGAATTATCTGGATATCATTTCTGACAGGGCTCGTTTTCTCAGGAAAAAGATACGTTTACTGGGATTGAATTCCATTAAGGGAAAGATTGCATTTTATTTATTGGAGATTGTAAAGAAATCCGGTTCCCTAAAAATCATTCTGCCCCATACCCAGAACGAACTGTCCGAAATGTTTGGAGTTGCCCGTCCTTCGGTTGGAAGAGCTTTCAGAGAATTACATAAGGAAGGAAGTATAATGGCACAGGGTAAAAACATAGTTATTCTCGACAAAAACAAGCTGTCAGGTTTTTTAAAAGCCGGTTAAATTAAACCTTTTACAAATTGCAATGTCCAAAGCTGAAGATTTAAAAAATTATAATCAGGAGTAATCTATTATGCATTGAAAATTGAAAATCCTGTCATACCTTTACTCACAATTTAATACCTGAAAAAATGTTCACAAAATCATTAAAAACAATTTTCCTGTCAATGCTATTGATAGGAATTACAGCAACCGGATTTTCACAAAATCAACAAACCAGACCAGAGCAAGATCCGGAAACCGTTGCTAAGAATCAGACCGGTCAGATGAAAAAAAATCTGGCTCTTGATGCCGCCCAGGAAAAGAAAGTATATGAATTGAATTTAAATCATGCCAAAAAAAGAGCCGAAATAAAAAAAGAAAGAGAGACAAATCCATCGGGCAATACAAAAGAAAAAATGGATGCTTTAAGGGCAGACTATGATAAAAACTTAAAATCTGTTCTCAACGAGGCTCAATACAAGAAGTATTTGGAAGGGAAAGAAAATGCCCCAAAAAAACCGGCAAATACTAAAGCTGGTCAAAAAGAACGGCCTGTCGGAGCAAAACAAGGGGCAGGAAAAAAGTAAAATTTTATTAATGAATAAGGAATCCGGTGAACTATTTTACCGGATTTTTTATTTATATAATGAAAGTGTAATTTTATTTCAAAATATACAAGCTATGAAAATCATATCTCTCGAAAAGGTAGAAAAGCAAAAAGTGAAAATGGAAGGTGCTGAAAAAGCCTGGAAACAGATGCCATTATCGTCGGCCGACGGGGCACCGGTGTATTCATACCGTGTTTTTACCGTGGAACCGGGCGGTTTCACACCCTATCATCAGCATCCATACGAACACATGAATTATATTATTGAAGGTGAAGGAGCTTTGGTAAATGAAAAAGGAGAAGTTCAGCCACTAAAGGCAGGCGATTTTGCCCTGGTTATGCCAAACGAAAAACATCAGTATAGAAATACTTCCACAACGGAAAACTTTAAAATGATATGCGGGGTTTCTAAGGAGTTTGAATAAGGAAAGGATGCAGGGGCCGAGGCTTGCTTATTGCCTAATGCCTGCTTCTTCCTCCCCAAATTAATCCCCAAAACTCGTCCCCACATTTCTGGCACTAACTATCCAGGGGTGATCGACTGGAACCATCTTCACTTTTCCCACGACATCTTTCAGTGGGACAGCTTTCGTTTTTTGCTTTTTAGCGGCTACCATAATACCGAATTTCTCCTCCTTGATATATTTTATACAAGCCGTTCCCAGTCGGGTCGCTAATAAACGATCTGCTGCTGATGGAGTTCCGCCTCTTTGGAGGTGTCCCAGTATAGTAACCCTCGATTCCAGTCCGGTTAATTTTTGCAAATCTTCCGCTATTTTCATCGTCCTGCCGGTGCAGCTCGCTTCCAATTCCTTTAATTTCAACTTAGCCTCTGTTTTTTTTCCATTCTCAGCCTTTTGCAAATCTTCCTTAGCTTTTGTGATATCTTTAAAAGCACTTTCAGAAACAGCTCCTTCAGCAACGGCCACGATACTAAACCGTTTGCCTCTCGAAACCCGGTCGAGTATGCTTTGAGCCAGTTTCTCATTGTTATATGGAATTTCAGGTATTAAAATCACATCGGCTCCTCCGGCAATCCCGGCGCCCAGAGCCAGCCATCCTGCTCTATGCCCCATTATTTCCACAATAATTATTCTGTGATGACTATGGGCTGTGCTATGCAGGCGATCGATAGCTTCAACCGATATCCCGAGTGCCGTATCAAATCCGAAGGTAATATCTGTTCCGGCAACATCATTATCTATTGTTTTTGGAAGTGTAATTATATTTAATCCTTTTTGAGCCAGCCGGTAAGCATTTTTCTGTGTGCCGCCTCCTCCCAGACAGATAAGGGCACTGAGATGATTTTTATGATAATTTTCCACAATAACATCCGTCATATCCACCTCTTTTCCTCCCATAGGCATTCTGTGTGGTTTATCCCTGCTGGTTCCCAGAATAGTTCCTCCCAAAGTTAAAATCCCCGATAGTTTTTCATTATCAAGCCTTACAAATCTGTTTTCCATCAATCCCCGAAAACCCTCCAGAAATCCAATAACCTGCATACCCTCATTCGATGCTGTTTTACCAATTCCTCTGATGGCAGCATTCAGTCCGGGACAATCCCCTCCGGAGGTAAGAATTCCAATATGTTTTGTTGGTGTGTCTGAATTCATATATTTCTTTTTCATAAAGAACAAAAGTATGAAAAATGAGCTTAATTTTTAATCACATTCTTTTATAAAAATTATAGTGATAAATCAGTAATAAACGATTTAGGAATAAAATTTCGGATTCTTCAGGTTGGCCGGAGGGCATGTTAAAAGTTTATAATACTATAATCAATGGGAAGAATTAACATTTGAAGTTAGGAAGAAGGCTTATTTTACTGGAGAGGCAAAATAAAAATTTCCCACCAGGGAAGTTGATTCCCAGGGGATTTGGGCTTTCTCTGATTTTTCACTCACCGTTTCCCGAACTTTTTTAAACATAAGTTCAATGCTGATATTCGGTTCTACGATATGCTGTAAGAGAGCAGAAGTATATAATCCGTTTCTCCCATAGCCATCGGAAGCAGTGCGACCGGGTGAAGTGGAATAGGCAATGAGTGAGCCCGACGGAGCATCCATAAATGCCAGTCCGCTGCCATTCACCGATCTTGACCAGGATCTTTCAAATGGATTATTTCTGCATGCATCCAAAATAATTATATTGGTTGAATTGGATGCTGACTCCATCAGACTGAGCAATCGATCTGTTCGCACACAATTAAACTCTACCTGAGCTTCTGATTTTAGTTCTGCATCAACAGGAATGAAATAATTGAATCCCTTCGACTGAATCCCATGACCTGCATAGTAAAATAATCCTACATCAAAATTACTCAGTTTAAGACCGAAATCATCAATGGCTGATTTTAAGCTAACCAGATCAGCATTTTTTATCAGGATGACTTCAAATCCCAGATTTTTAAGTACTGCAGCCATATCCTCTGCGTCATTCAGAGGATTTCTCAAGTATCCACCATGTACATAATCCCCATTTCCAATAATAAGTGCAATTCTTTTTTGCGATGCATTTGAAATGTTGCCCGAAGATTGTGTGCTTAGGGTATGGTTGGACTGGGTTACTTCATTTGTTACCACAGGTTGAAATTCAGCCTCCTTATGCGTGTCACTTCCATTAGCATAAACATATACCGGTTTGCTATCTGATTTATATTTTGAGTCATCCTCGAAAAAACTTCGGCCCACAGCTGCTTCAAGCAAATCAGCCTTCAGTTTTGTTATTCCCATATTGGTTTCAATATAATAAACACCACCCGGCTCAATGTTTAATGTGACACTATTCTTTGCATTAACGATCTTAAATTCAAATGTTTTGTTGCCGAATTCATTGGTATAATAGACAAGTCGTTCTCCATAGCCTAAAATCCCAATAAGTTTATCATCAATTAAAACCTGAATATTTAATAATGCGGAGGAATAAGTTTTAGGTCTAAAAATTTTTACTTCTGCTTGCTGTGCTCTTGATTGAAAAAACAAGGAAAATAAAATTGCTAAAAAAACAATACTTCTGTTCATTTCAATTCAGATATTTATATAATAATTGTCAAAACTTATTCAAAGATAGTATATGGAGCAAAAATTATAAAGCTTAGAGCCAAATATCTGTTGAATTGTATTAAATTTAATGCAATTATTTACAAACTACAAAAAACATAATTATGAAAAAAGCTGCTCTGAGTCTTTCAATTATAGCATTTAGTTTTCTGCTCCTAAATTCGTGTTGTCAATCAAAAAGCGAAAAGTTTATCGGACTTCAACTATACTCACTCCGGGGCGAGATGAAAGAATTGCCGACTGAAACTCTTAAACAAGTTGGAGAAATGGGTTATGGATTTGTTGAAGCAGCGGGATATGGCGATGGGAAATTTTATGGCATGGAGCCTGTCGAATTTAAGAAGGTTGTGGATGAAAGCGGAATGATTTTTCTTGGTTCTCATACGGGACAAGATCTTCCGGATTCTGCAAACTGGGTGAAGACAATGGAATGGTGGGATCAGTGTATCACTGCACATAAGGAGGCTGGAGTTGAATATATTGTTCAACCATGGATGGGTGGAGCCGGTTATGGAAGTTTGGCAGGACTGAAGGCTTACTGTGAATATTTTAATGCCGTAGGTGAAAAATGCAATGCAGCAGGTATTCGTTTCGGTTATCACAACCATGACAAGGAATTTGCTGAGCTGGAGGGTGAGGTTATTTATGACTTTATGTTGAAAAATACTGATCCTGAAAAAGTTATGTTTCAAATCGACTTATATTGGGCAATCGAAGGTGGAGCCGATCCAAATCAATATTTCGAAAAATATCCGAAGCGATTTTGGTTATGGCATGTTAAAGATGAAAAAGAAGTGGGCGCCAGTGGAGATATCGATTTTGAAAAAATTTGGACAGGCACCGAAGTTTCAGGTGTAAAATATTTTATTGTTGAACAAGAAGATTACGATTATCCACACCTCGAAAGCGTAGAAATGAGTCTTCAATATCTTTTGAATGCTGACTTTGTAAAATAAAATTTATACATACACTTTCATAATTAAATGCAGAAATGATTCATTTTTTGCATTGAATTATTTAAAATTATAAACTTAAGCTTCATAATTATGAAAAATTTAATTTTTATCGCGCTATTAATTTTTATCTTTTTTAGTGGCTGCAAAAATGTAAGTCAGGATAAAAATGCTGAAACAAACAATGAAAAAATCGAATTCACTTTAGTGGAGGTATGGGCAACTGATACGCTTTTAACAACTTGTGAATCGGTACTCTTTGATGAGACCAGAAATATACTGTATGTTTCAAATATTAATTCGGGACCGGCTGTAAAGGACGGAAATGGTTTCATTTCAAAACTTTCACCACAGGGTGAAATCCTTAATTTAAAATGGATTACAGGCATTAGCGCCCCAAAAGGTATGGGAGTATTTAAAAATCTCTTGTATGTGGCTGATTTAGATGAACTTGTAATTGTTGATATTGAGAAAGGAGAGATAATCCAAAAGATAGCTATCGAAGGATCCAGCTTTCTTAACGACATCGATATCGATTCAGATGGCGTAGTATTTATATCCGATTCCGACACCGGGAAAGTTTATAAATTAGAAAATGGTGAGGTTAGCGAATGGTTAACCGAGGGGCTTAACAGACCAAATGGTTTATTTATTGAAAAGGACAGAATTTTACTGGCTACCTCAGCTGGGCAGGAATTGATATCTGTTGATCCCCTTAGCGGAGAAATGGAAGTTTTAGTAGCTGAAATCGGACATGGTGATGGGGTTGAATTTACGGGTGTTGATGGCTATTATCTGGTATCTGACTGGAGTGGAGAAATATTTATTATTAATCCTGATTATACTAAAAACTCTCTTCTCAACACCAAAGAGCAAGGCATAAACACTGCAGATATAGGTTATAATCTTAAAGATAAAATTGTTTATGTACCTACTTTTTTTGGTAACCGCGTTGTAGCCTACAAATTGGAAATGAACTAAAACAAAAAGGAATGAAAAAATTTCGCATCATACCAATTCTGACCATAATGATATTCTCTTCCAACATTTTGTATTCTCAAAACCTTGTTTTGGATCTTTACCCTAAAGGACAAATTCCAAATTATACACCCACAGAGGAAAAGGAAGTAAGAGATACCACTGATATTGTTCGTATAAGCAGCGTTCAGACTCCAGACATAGCATTATTCTTTCCAACTAGGAAAAGCACTACCGGTGAAGCTGTAATTATTTGTCCGGGAGGAGGTTACCGTTATCTAGCCTACGATTGGGAGGGAGAGGAAACTGCTAAATACTGGAATTCAAAAGGGGTGACAGCCATTGTACTCAAGTACAGACTTCCCACATCAATTAGTCAGATTGAACCTCATAAAAGTCCGCTGCTAGATGCCCAAAGAGCCATGAGACTGGTAAGATACAATGCTGAGAAATGGAATATTGATCCCGATAAGATAGGTATTATGGGCTTTTCAGCCGGTGGACATCTGGCCTCAACCCTAAGCACTCATTTTGATAAAGGGAACCCTAATGCCACAGATCCCATTGAAAGAATGAGTTGTCGACCCGACTTTTCCATTCTGCTCTATCCCGTAATTTCCTTTACAGGCGATTTTATGCATTCAGGTTCCAGGAAAAATCTTATAGGTGAGAATGAAGAATTAGCGAAGTATTATTCAAATGAACTTCAGGTTACAAATGATACACCTCCAACAATCCTGATTCACGCAGCCGATGATACATCAGTTCCGGTAGAGAACAGCATCGTTTATTTTCAGGCATTGGTAAAAAATAATGTCCCTGTTGAAATGCATATCTATCCAACAGGTAAACATGGTTTTTCACTTGCCATTGGCAAAAAACATCTTGATGGCTGGCCTGAATTAGCTTTCGGATGGTTGAAATCTCTGTAAGAACCGAACTTTATACACTTCTTATTATTTAAAACAGGATGAGAGATTTGTCTCTGAATTTTTTGAAAAAACATAAGTATCATCTGCCCGGCTGAACCCACGATTAAATCTTGTTTTATTAACATTTTAAAAAAATCATATCTCGTCAATTTTTATTGTTAATAAGTTTTTGAAAGAAAAAATCAAATCTTATGCGTTTTTTTTCATTTTTTGACATCCAAGGGTGGATGGGTGGGTGGGAGGCCCTCCCCCATTATATTCTACTAGAATAGTATAAGGGAATCTTTTATTCGAAAAAATTGAATAGTTTTTAGTACTTTTAAATCAACCAATAAAAAATATTATGAAGCTAAAATTTCTTGGAGCAGCCCGTGAAGTAACAGGAAGCAAGCATCAGGTAATTACGAAGCAGGGAAAACGCATCATTCTTGATTGTGGCATGTATCAGGGAAAGGGACAGGAAACAGATGGCCTCAACAGGCAACTTGGCTTTAACCCTTCAGAAATAGATCATATAATTCTTTCGCATGCACATATAGATCATTCCGGATTGATACCCTATGTGTACAAACTCGGATTCAGAGGTTCGGTAATCTGTACCAATGCCACACGCGATTTATGCACTATTATGCTTGCAGATTCGGGCTATATACAGGAACATGATACCCACACCTATAATAAAAAAAGGGCAAGACAAGGTTTGGGACCTGTTGAACCATTATATACAAAAAGAGATGCTGTAGAATGTATGAATCTCTTTATTGGAGTTCCCTATAACAGGAAATTTAAAATCGACGATAACTTAAAAGTTTCCTTTACCCACACCGGTCATATGCTGGGAGGTGGAGTGGTAAATCTTGAGATAAAAGAAGGTGAAAGAATCCAGAGACTCGCCTATACAGGTGATATTGGAAGGCCTGTTAATAGAATTTTACACCCTCCTGCCCCATTCCCTCAAGCCGACTTCCTCATAACCGAGGCTACGTATGGCGACAGGTTGCATCATGACGACATCAATGCCGAGAAGGAACTTTTGGATGTTCTTTATCATACCTGTGTTGAAAAAGGCGGTAAATTGATTATTCCTTCATTTAGTGTAGGACGAACCCAGGACATAGTGTACGCCTTGAACAACTTCTATAATGAAAATCGTTTGCCTAAAATCGATATTTATGTCGATAGTCCTCTGGCGGTTAACGCAACAGACATCTTCAGATTGCACCCTGAATGCTTCAATAAAGATATTTTAGAAATCATGGAGCGAGATCCCGACCCCTTTGGATTTAACCGGCTTTTTTATATCCGGAGTCAGGAAGATTCAAAAAAACTTAATAAAATTAAAAAACCTGTAATTATTATTTCTGCTTCAGGAATGATGGAAGCTGGAAGAGTAAAACACCATATTGCCAATAGTATATCCGATGCAAAAAATACCATTTTAGCTGTAGGATATTGTGCGCCTTCTACTTTGGGTGCGAGAATACTCAGGGGAGACAAAGAAGTATCCATTCATGGAAATATTTATCCTGTGAACGCTGATATTAAAAGAATCGATTCTTACAGTGGACATGGCGATTATAAAGAAATGGGCGATTTCATTTCTTGTCAGGATAAAGACCAGCTTAAACAAGTGTTTTTAGTCCACGGAGAATTTGAACCGCAACAGAAATACAAGACTTATCTGGAGGACAAAGGTTTCAAAAACATTCAGATTCCTGAGGTTGGAGCTGAATATAATTTTTGATAATTATTGCATCTCAGAAAACCGTTTAACCTTCAAAAAAGCACAACTTCTATTCATCACTATGCGCTGTTCTTCGGATGATCTCATTCTGTAAATCAGTGCCGAGGTCATTAAAATAGTCGCTGTACCCTGCCACCCTTACAATCAGATCCTGATATTTCTCGGGGTGCTTTTGTGCGTCAAGCAATGTCTCAGAATTTACCACATTGAATTGAATATGATGTCCTCCCAGTTTAAAATACGACCTTACCAGACCTGCTAATTTTTGAATGGAGTCTTCATTTTCAAAAAACCGGGGACTAAATTTCTGATTTAAAAGCGTGCCTCCTGTTTTTGAATGATCAATTTTAGAAGCCGATTTAAGAACGGCAGTCGGGCCGAGCCTGTCGCCTCCCTGTGATGGCGAAATTCCCTCAGAAAGAGGCTGATGAGCCTTCCTGCCATCAGGAGTCGCTCCCATAACTTTCCCAAAATAAATATGCGAAGTTGTAGGAAGCATATTTATTCTGAATACAGAATTTTTCTTATAAGCCTGTTTGCCATCGACCAGACTAAAAAATGCTTCAAAAACTTCCAGACTTTGATCGTCTGCATAATCATCATCATTTCCATATTTGGGAGTATGGTATACCAATTCATTCCTGAATTCAGAATAATGTTCGAAATTAGTTTTCAGTGCATCCATCAAGCCTGACATCGAAATGCCTCTTTTATCAAATACATGAAACTTTATTGCTGTAAGTGAGTCTGTTACACTGCCGAGTCCTACTCCCTGAATATAACTTGTATTATAGCGCGCACCGCCCCTGTTGTAATCCTTTCCATTCTTTATGCAATCGTCTATCAGGATGGAAAGAAAAGGAACCGGAATAAACTGATCAAAAAGTTGGTCAATAATTCTGTTTCCCTCCATTTTAATTTCAAGAAAATACCCGAGTTGTTTTTTATAGGCAGACATCAGATCGTCAAAAGATTTGAATTCTTCCGGAGCACCGGTTTCAATTCCTATGAATTTTTTACTAACAGGATCCACCCCGTTATTCAGGCAAATTTCAAGAACTTTTGTTAGGTTGAAATAACCTGTAAGTATATATGCTTCGGTACCAAAAGCGCCCGATTCCACACATCCGCTTGCACCACCATTACGAGCATCAACAATATCTTTTCCTTGTCTAAGGAGCTCTTCAATTATCATATCGGTATTGAAAACAGAAGGCTGACCAAATCCTGTTTTTAGAATTTTAATGGTTCGGTGCAGAAATGAATCGGGATTTTTCCTGCTTAGCTGTATCATTGAACTTGGCTGCAACAATCTCATTTCCTCAATCACATCCAAAATAACAAACGTCAATTCATTAACAGCATCGTCCCCATCAGCTGTAAGTCCGCCCAGATTAATTAGTGCAAAATCGGTATAGGTATTACTTTCTTCGGCAGTTACGCCAACTTTTGAAGGAGCGGGATGATTGTTAAATTTTATCCAGAATGATTGAAGGATTTCAACCGCTCTTTCCTTTGTAAGCTTTCCTTCTTCAATTTCTCTTTTATAAAAAGGATACAGATGTTGATCGAGTCTGCCCGGATTAAAGCTATCCCATGGATTTGATTCTGTTAAAACCCCGATATGCATAAACCAATAATATTGTAATGCCTCATGGAAACTACGTGGAGCCTTTGCCGGAACCTGTTTGCAGATTTCGGCCATCTCCAGAAGTTCAATTGCTCTCCATTCACGCAACTCCAGGGCAGCCATCTTTCTCAATTCATTGGAATATAAGCCGGCAAATTCAATGATTGCCTCTCCGGAAATTCTCATGGCCTTTCCATCTTCTGTGCCGTCCTGATTTTCACTTAACAAATCTGATATCCCCTTTTGATAAATCTTCCCTCCCGCCACTGTATGCCCCGGCGTTCTTTGCTCCTGAAACTCAGTAAATATTCCCGCATTATATGCCTGATGCCATTCTTTCCCCTGGGCAATCATTATTCTCTCCCGCTGACTGTTTCCTTTCCAAAAGGGGATAATTTCTTTTTCATAAATCAGCCTCATCTCCTCTGATACTCTGTAGGATACTTTTTCCCGGGAATTTAAAATATCCAAATCGCTTAAGCTATGCAAGCTAATCTCAGGATAGGTAGGAACTTCTTTGGGAGCCGGACCTCTCTCTCCCACAATTAATTCATCGCCTACAATGTTTATTTTCTTATTTAAAAGGATATAGCGAAAGGCTTTCGCTCTTTGAACAGAAACTGAATCATTTTGATCTGCATGATTTTTATAAAAGTCTGTAATTAAAAAGGCCCTTTCCACCGATAAGGAGTTAACGGCATTCAGACTTTGCTCACGTAAAATTTTAATTCTGTTATTCATAATTTTAAATTTATCCTCCAATTTTTACCAAAAACCCTGATTCCATGAAAGTATTCTTCACATCATTAATTTGCCTTTGTGAAGGTTCCGTTTGTCCAGGCATTTTATTCTCTATACCAAATTGCCGGTATTTATGAGATGCAATATTATGATAGGGCAATATATGTATTTCCTTGAACTCGGGGCAGTAATCTAATAAATAGTTCCTCATTTCAATAACATTGGAGCCATCGTTGATACCTGGAATAAGAGGAAATCTTATAATTACAGGAATCCTACTTTTATGCAGAAACTCAAGATTTTTAAGAATTGTAATATTACCAACACCGGTATATTTTTTATGCAAATCGTTATTCATATGTTTTATATCGTACAAGAACAAATCTGCTTTTAATGCCAGGCGCGTAAATATTTCCTCTGAAGCATACCCGCTTGTATCAATGGCAGTATGAATGTTTTCCGTTCTTAAAGCATCAAGAACCTGCTCAAGGTATTCCGGATAGAATAAGGGCTCCCCTCCCGAAAGAGTAACTCCTCCACCCGATTCGAACATAAATGGTTTTTCCTTGCGGATTTCCTTCATGAGATCTTCAACCTTCCAGGGCTTACCCGTCTGGATTTGTGTAGTAAATTTTTTGCCATCCAATTTGTTTATTTTCTGTGTATGTTCAATTTCTGCACGCCGGCTTTCAGGATTATGACACCACCAGCACTCAAGGGGACATCCTTTGAAGAAAATGGTAGTTCGTATTCCTGGTCCATCATGAACAGCAAAACGTTTTATATCGTATATTAGGGCTTTCATTTGTGTGAAAAAAGATTGTGTACTTTATTGGCACCTTAATTAAAGTTGAAGTAATCTAGGTGACTGCTGCAAAATAAGGAGAAAGGAGGTTTAGTGGGATGCTAGTATATCCAGCATTCGAAAAGACCTTTTCCATGGGAGTGATAAAGGTTGGAATAATATGAAGGTTTAAATTTCATTCTTACACAAAGATATTACATTCTTATAATTGATTCTAAATATTTTGAAATTCTTTGACTAATGATTTCTTGTTTTCTTTTTTTTCAGCATACGTATTAACTTTACATCTACATAATCAATAAATTCTATTTATTAAAAAAATGTCTTATGCGTAAAATTCTAATTCTGAGTTTAATAGCCCTCAGCCTGCTAATGATTCAATGCGGTACTTCTACTTCAAAAAAGGAAAAATTTCCCGGAAGATTGCTAGCTGAAAACAGGGTTCCTGCTGAATCATTTATTAAAGATATTAATGGGAATACAAGCCAAATATATCGACTTGAAAATTCCAACGGCATGGTTGTGCGACTAACAAATATTGGAGCCTCAATAGTTCAGGTAATTGTACCCGACAAAAATGGAAAATTTGACGATATAACACTCGGTTTTGCGGATATTGATACCTACGTTAAGAATCCGATGTACAGCGGATGTGTGGTAGGTAGATTTGGAAATAGAATTGCAAAAGGTAAATTTCAATTGAATGGGAAAACATTTCAACTTGGTATAAATAATGGAGAAAATTCACTGCATGGAGGACCTGATGGATTTCATCTTCGTTTTTGGGATGGAGAAGAAATTGAGAATGGCGTTCGTTTTTCATATACTTCAGTAGATATGGAAGAGGGATATCCCGGTGAGCTATTTGCTCAGGTTACCTACAGGCTTAATGACGCTAATGAAATCAGTATAGAGTACCAGGCTGAGGCACAAGACTCTACCTTCGTAAACCTTACAAACCATAGCTATTGGAATTTAAACGGGGAAGCGAATGGAGATATACTAAGTCATAAAATGATGCTGAATGCTGAATTTATTACTCCGGTTAACGAAGGTTTAATACCTACAGGAGAACTTATGTCTGTGGAAGGAACCCCCTTTGATTTCAGAGATTTTCACAGCATTGGCGAGAGAATTGATGATGAACATCAGCAAATTATTTATGGAGGAGGCTATGATCATAACTTTGTTCTGTCCATGGAGGATAGTAAAACCCTGAAGCTGGCAGCCATCGTTTATTCTGAAGAATCGGGAATTGAGCTGACCATAAGAACTACCGAACCCGGCATACAATTTTATAGTGGGAATTTTATGAATGGCAAGCTGAAAGGCAAGAATGGCAATGATTATAATTACCGGTATGCTATCGTACTTGAAACCCAGCATTTTCCGGATAGTCCAAACCAAGTTAATTTTCCATCTACCTTATTAATACCGGGAGAATTATATAATTCAGTAAGTGTTTACAAATTTGGAATCAGAGAATGAGTAAATAAATCAAAAAAAAAGCCGCACTCAATGAGAACGGCTATTTTTTTGTTCTGTAAAAGATTATTCAGCTGAAATTGCCTCTACAGGACATACGTCTGCGCATGCACCACAATCAGTACAAAGTTCAGGATCAATTTTATAGATATCACCTTCTGAAATTGCCTCTACAGGACACTCATCAATGCAAGTACCACAAGCAGTACACTCATCTGAAATTACGTAAGCCATTTTGATATTATTTAATTAACAAATATTTGTTTCAGGGGCAAAGTTAATGTCATTAATTGATTTCCAAAGTTTTATTTTTACCTATACGTCTTATTTGAAACGATTCTAAATTAAATCATTGGAGCTTAAAGCTTATCCACGACATCAATCCCATTCCATATTCCAAAGCATCTTCGTTAACTTTAAATCCTGATGTATGAAGAGCAGTAGAAGCAACACCAGATTCTGCAGTCCCAAGCCGGTATAAAAAAGAGTGGTATTTTTGCGAGAAATAGGCAAAATCTTCGGCAGTCATTCTAATATCGAGGGCTTTTACTTTATCATTTCCTAAATACTCTACTGCAAGTTGTGAAGCGGTATCAGTAAATTCGGGATCATTAAAGAGAACGGGGTAACCCTTTCTAATTTCAATTTCTGCGGAACCACCAAAAGCGGCAGTTGTTTGTTCAGAAATTTTTTTAATCAGTTCATGAGCTTTTTTTCGCCAATCTTCGTTCATAGTCCTAAAAGTACCCTCCAGCTTCACCTCGTCCGGGATAACATTTACGGCACCATTTGCGATAATATTCCCAAAAGACAAGACTGTGGGTAATCCGGGTTTATTATTTCTGCTAACGATCTGCTGAAGCGAAACCAACAATTGTCCTGCCATTAATACCGGGTCAATTAAGCTTTCAGGCAGAGCTGCATGTCCGCCTTTCCCTTTAACAGTTATATAAATTTCATCACTTGAAGCCATATACTGACCTTGTCTGAAACCCACTTCTCCGGCTGGCATATTGGGGCATACATGCTGCGCAATAACTAAATCGGGCTCATTGTCTTTAAAAATTCCTGCTTCTATCATTTGTTTTGCTCCGCCCGGTATTTTTTCTTCACCCGGTTGAAAAATAAACAATATCTTACCATTCAGTTCATCTTTAATTTCATTTAGTATTTTAATCACTCCCAACAAAGAAGCGGAATGAACATCGTGACCACAAGCATGCATAACATTATGATTCTTTGACTTAAAGCTCAAATCATTTTTCTCCTGAATAGGCAATGCATCCATATCAGCTCGCAGGGCAATAGTTTTGCCGGGTCTTTTTGTGTCGATAATAGCAAGAATTCCTGTTTTTACGAAACCTTTTTGGTAGGAAACGTTCCATTTATCAAGAATACTGCAAATATATTCCGAAGTTTTAAATTCTTCGAAAGACAATTCTGGATTGGCATGTAAATGCCTTCTAATCTCAATAATTTCCTCGAGATGATTTTTAGAAAGATTTTTTATTTTGTCCTTAATAGTCATGTCATATAAGTTTTCCTGAGTTTTTTGATTACTAATTTCCAACAGGGGTGGTGAGAAAAGGCAGATCTTAGTATCCTTAATATGTAAATATCTGAACTAAGTTTACTTACCCAAAATCATTTTAAAACCTGCCAGGAGCATCATTACCCCAAATATTTGTTTTAGCGATTTATCAGGCAATTGCACAGACCATTTAGATCCGAAATAGGAACCTACCATAAATGTAACCATTAGAATCGCTGCATACTTCCAGTTTACATAACCTGCTTTATGGTAATTGATAACCGCCAATATTCCAATCGGCCCAAGTAATGTGGCGAGGCTCGTCCCTTGTGCCCAGTGCTGACTCATCCCTAAAACATAAACCAGTGCTGGAATGATGATGATGCCGCCTCCTACACCCATGGTTCCACCTACAATTCCGGCGAGGAGTCCTATGGCAATAAGGATTAAAATATGAGTTAGTGTCATATAAATACTTGTTAGACCTCCGAGGTTTATAGACCTCCGAGGTTTAAAATAAAAAAATTATCCAAAAATCCAAATCAAAAATGTTAAAAATCCAAATTCAGTGACAAATAAAATATCCTGGGCAATACCACCTGATTTTCAATCCCCCACGCCCAATCCAATCGCAGAAAATATCCAAAAACCCTGCTCCTTACACCAAAGCCATAGCCTGCAACCAAAGGATCCCGGAAAGAATCAATTACTACTTCAACGGGCCCATTAACATAGGTTTCGCTGTCGTATTCATTTTCTCCCGACCATGGATGTAATCCGGTCCATGCCGTTCCTGCGTCAACAAAGCCGATTAACTGCAGGTTATTCAAAAAAGCTGAGGACAGTGGTCTGTTAAAAATATACCTGATGAGAGGCCATCTTAATTCGGAATTGATTAAAGCAAAATTACTGCCGTTTCGTATATTCTGACTAAAACCTCTCATATTGGTGGCAACCGTTTGAAACGCATAATTTTTAGCGTAATTGATTGGAACTGAGCGGTCAAAGGTCTCTACCCTGGTAGACAAATTTGTCCAGTTATCCACACTGCCGAGATAGTAAATTAGTGGGGTATGGCCAAAGGAAGTGGAGGCTGCAAAACGATTTGCCCATATCAGAGTCCGGTGAAGACGTATATAATGTCTGAAATCCATTCCCAAAACAGCAAGGTCTGCCTTCTTTTTATCGATCTGATTGTAAGCTTCAGCAAAAAGCTTATAACGTGTGCCCTGGTATAAATTTAAACCCAGTGAGCGAGTATCGTCATGAATGTATTCAACTTTAAGTCCGGCCCATGGTTTTACAATATCCGGCTGATTAAGACTAAAAAGATCGGTAGAAAGAAATACAGAACGATCATTCCTGAATATCCCGGAGAACCTGAATGCTTTCACTTCATCTAAGGGGAACTTCATAATATACATTAACTCGTGAGTAAATGTTTTCAAATAATACGTTTCTGCCTGGGAGTTAAATACCTGTCGATGAAAAATAACCTGCTTATCCCAACGGGTTTTCAAATCCTCAAAACTCAAAAGATATTCATTGCTGTTAAAATCTGTTGCAAACCTTGCGCCACCAATAATACGGTAATCTTCAAAAAGATCGGATGTCCCCACCTTAAATTGCATATTAAAACCCGGATTAAAATATACCGCACCACCGGTAAAAGCCTGATACGATTCATTCAAAAAAGAAAAATCGACCTGACTAACCATATAATTCGGATAAAATGAGGTTTCATAATCAATATATCTAAGATACTCATCCTGAACGGTATCCATTACAAGACTTAAGTGATTATCTTTTAATCGATTGTTATAATAATCGAGTTTTTCCCTTTCAAAAACATAATTATTAATATCTATAAGGTCAAAATCAAGCTGGAAGGTATCGCTTCCTTCAATGATACTATTCCCAATAATATCTTCCATCGAAATTGTTTTCTTCTGAATATTACTGAGACTATCTTCTTCAAGCATTTGATTCGATTGGTAGGTTCTGAAACTACTAACCATAAGATCCTGCTCCTTAATTTTTTCAGAATCAAAATTCCCCATGTACATATTATAAAGCCCATCATGGAAAATTACTTCGACATAATCACCCGTAGTGGAATTATAATCCTGTTTGTAGATATTTCTTCTGTAATTTGTTAAAGGGAGACTTCGCGCAAAATAATTGTAATGAATAGTTGTGTCGATATAGGCTACAGTACTGTCATATTTTGCAAAATACCTGTTTATTATACCTGAATTATCACTCAGATAAAGAAATTTTTTATCACTTACTGCATAGGGTTGAAACCGGCTTCCAAAATCTCTGTCAGTAACTCTTCTTAATTCCTGAGGATTTCTGGTATCATAAACAAAAACCGAATAATAATCAGCTATATTTTCAGGGTTCTTACTAATATTGAGACTATCGTATTTACGATTGGAGGTAAAAACAATTTGCTTGGAATTATCAAAAAATCTCGGATTCAAATCATCACATATATCGTTTGTTAACTGCTTGTTGGTTCCAGTTACAATATCATGTATATAAATGTCGGTCTGCCCTTTATTTACTCCGGAAATAACGAATTTTAAGCCATCATCTGAATAATTCAGATCCAGAATTTTCTCCATATTTAAAAATATCCTCGAATAATACTCCTCAGCCCCAAGGTCATAATACCTTAAAAGATTTTCACCCTTTACCTCCTCTGCCCATGCCAAAATTTTTCCGGTTGGATGCCAGGCAAGAACCGGATAGGAATAATCACTTAACTGTTCGATTTTATATCCTTCCTTTACCAGTTTTTTGCGTTTATCGCTTACTAAATTGTGTAGATAAACTTTATATTTTCCTTCCTCGTTAATAACATAAGCAAGGTTCTCTCCATCCGGACTAAGTTTCACCTGAGTATATACCTTTTTCTTCCCTGGCCTTTTTATTACTTTATCACCCTCAGGTAATCCTGCCATTTCCTCCTGATCTAAATACATGTTTAAATAATAGCCCAGCCACTCGTCAGATAATTCTTTTAGAGACATACCAAGAACATACAAAAATCCATAGTTGCTGTTTTTATTTATCCTGGTGATATATAATATATTGGGTATGATTGATTTTCCGTAGGTATCGGCAATAAATTTCCAAAAAGAATGTCCGGCATACAAGGCATCGACGCCCTCAAGCCTGTTGAACTTTTTATAGCTGTCGTTTAAAATTCCATCTTTAACCCTGTTTTCCAATTCAAAATCCCATGGATTTGAAATATAGGATACCAATCCGGAAATATACCATTCAGGTAAGTTGAGCAAGGTAGAAGTCGTAAAATTATCCTTGAAATCATTTCCATACAACATCTCATTTATGAGAGCCTCAGATAATGATTGTGTGATTTGCTGCTCAAGTTTTTTATGATCCCCATTAAAAAATAAAAATATTTTATTTTGAATTATTCTGGTAACCCCTCCAATATTAGCCTCTTCTTCCTCATTTACAATTAGCTGACCTATATTGCTTTGCTTAAAATCTGATTGTTTGTTATAGGTAATGAAAATTAGCCTTTTCTCAAATTTATAGTCAAAAAAGCGCTCTATCCTGGGCAGCTCATCTTTAAGAAAATCAGCAACATAAAGCGAAAGTTCCGTTCCCAGTTCATAAGAATAAACATCATAGCTTTCAAAACGGTAGAATTTCCAGTAAAAATTGTCGTACTGCACCCTGTTCTTACCAAACTTCATCTGATGGCCGTTGTAAAACTGACTAAAAAGTTCAGTATTCGCCATGAAGATTAATACTGCAATTAAAATTATTTTTAAAAATCTACCTGCCATAATAATTCAATAACAAAATTCAAAATTAAGGATAAATTTGAATATATATGCCTTCTTACTTTGTATTCGGAAAATCAATAAATATTATGATGCAACTTTTTTGGCAAAATTTTTGTTTGTTAGTTGAAGCATTTTTTACTTTTGCATAATTAACAAGTTTTATATTGAAATGTAAATATTGCTGTGTAATTTTATCTTTTTTTAAACATACGATTATGAAAAAACTTTTTTTTATTTTGATTTTATCATCATTCATTTCCGCGCCCCATTTATTTTCGCAACAAAAAGGTGCCAATATATCATTCGACAAACTAATTCACGACTTTGGAGAGATAAAAGAAGCAGACGGTATAGTAACTTATAATTTTAACTTTACAAATACCGGCAATGAAGCATTGATCATTCAAAAGGTTAATTCTTCATGTGGATGCACAACCCCGACCTGGACAAGGCAACCTATTGGTCCTGGTGAAAAAGGTATCGTTAGTGCTGCCTATAATCCACAAAACCGCCCCGGACATTTTGACAAGTATATTACTGTTGAAACAAATTCGCCTACAAACTCTGTTCGTTTACAGATTACCGGAAACGTTATCTCTAAGCCTGTCAGTATTGAAGATCAATACACCTTTGCAATGGGGGGAATTCGGTTAAAGACAAATCATTTGAGCTTCGGAACTGTTTTTAAAGGAGTTCCACAGACTAAATTATTGGAAATTATTAATACCAGCGATATTGTTCAAAAAATTGAACTAAGCGATATTCCGGCCCATCTCAAAGCAACCGTTCTAACACCAAGCCTTAAACCGGGAGAAACAGGGAACATTAAAGTTGACTATTTAAGTGATAAACAGTCCGACTGGGATTTTATTATCGACAGAATAAGCGTTTCTCTGAACGGAGTAAAGGACAGAACCTATAAAATTGTAATAAGCGCAAATATTCAGGAAGATTTTTCTTCTTTAACAACCGAGCAAAGAAATAACGCCCCGATTATTGAATTTTCAAGCACTACTTTCAATTTTGGCAAACTTGCTCAGGGTGAAAATGTTGAGTATGAATACCCTTTCAAAAACAATGGTAAATCTGATTTGTTAATTAGAAAAGTGAATGCAAGTTGCGGTTGTACTGCCATTCTTACAGATCAAAAAATCGTTGGCCCGGGACAATCTGCTTCAATAAAAGTAAGTTTTAACTCAGCAGGAAAAATGGGTGCGCAAAATAAAACCGTTACTGTTATTACAAACGACCCTTTGAATCCCAGAATTATTTTATGGATAAAAGGAGATGTTATTGCTAAACTATAATTTAAAAGAATTTCATTATATTCTTAAATTATTGACAATAAGAATTTGTGCCATCTGATTACATTCATTTTGCACAAATTCAATTTTTTTCTTTCAAGGAATTTCTATGTCGCAGGATCCGACTAACAAAAAAGGACTGAATGTTTCCGCTGGTGTTACTCCTCCGGCGCAGATAAATGATAATGCTCTCTTACACTTACGAAGGAAAAAAATACTTAGTGTGGATGAATATTTTGAAGGGATTCGTTCCGGAAACAGAAATATTCTTTCCCAGGCTATTACCCTTATTGAGAGCTCATTAGACAGTCATGTTGAATTGTCTAGAAGTATTGTTTCTAAATGTCTGCCCTATTCCGGGAATTCAATTCGAATTGGAATTACCGGAGTCCCGGGTGTTGGGAAAAGCACTTTTATTGAAAGTTTTGGCACATACCTTTCTTCCATCGACAGAAAAATAGCTGTCTTGGCAATCGATCCGAGCAGCAATCGCTCGGGAGGAAGTATTTTAGGCGATAAAACCAGAATGGAATCGCTTTCAGGCAATAAAAATACTTACATACGACCTTCTCCTTCAGGCGGATCACTTGGCGGTGTTGCAAGAAAAACCAGAGAAAGCATAATTCTATGTGAAGCCGCCGGCTTCGATACCATTTTAATTGAAACCGTTGGTGTCGGTCAATCAGAGACCGCTGTTCATTCAATGGTAGATTTCTTCCTTCTTTTAATGCTCGCCGGGGCTGGTGATGAACTGCAGGGAATAAAAAGGGGGATTATGGAAATGGCCGATATAATTGCAATAAATAAAGCAGATGGCGATAATCTTCCAAAAGCCAAAATTGCCCAAACTGAATTTCGTAATGCCCTCCACCTTTTCCCAGCTACCGATTCTGGGTGGATACCCGAAGTATTATTATGCAGTTCAATAAAAAATACAGGAATTAAAGAAATTTGGAGGAAAATTGAAGCGTATATCGGGCACAGCAGTCAAAATGGTTTTCTTGAAGAAAGACGTCGCAATCAGTCTGTATTCTGGCTTCACGAAAGTATTAAGGACAACCTGAATGCTCACTTTTACAATCACAAGATCATCAAAGACCTCCTTGAAGATCTGGAAACCAGAGTAAAAAACTTTGACATAAATTCATTTGATGCCGCAAATCTTTTGTTAAAAGAGTATCGTAAGAGCTTTCTGAATGAATAATTAGTTTATTTTTAAAAAATATTTAAATTAAAATATACTTATGAGAAAATTTATGTTTTTCTTAGGATTTATTGTCCTCTTGAATGTAAACACTTTACAAACATCGGCAATTTCAAATCTGAATAATTCGGAAACTCCATCCTATATTATTACTATTAAATCAGAGAATATTGAAGACACCTACCTGTATCTTTCAAAACGGCTTAGCGGGTCATGGACAAACCTTGATTCCGCATTACTATCTTCAGGGAAAGATGTAGTTTTTAAAGGTCATCTTAAAAGCCCGGAAGTCCTTTACTTAAGACTAGAAAACTCTGATAAAACAATTTCCTTTTTTGCTGAGAATTCTGATATTATCATTCTTCCCGATTTTGAAAATCCCGATAAATCAACCGTCAAAGGCTCCTCGGTAAACGACGAATTGCTATTATACAATAGTATGTTTTCTGAACTCGATCTGAAGAAAGCAAGTGCAACTGAGGAATACTATACGGCCAGGAAAGCAAAAGATGAGCAAAAAATGAATGAAATCATTGCTCTGTTTGATGAGTTTTCTGAAAAAGAAATGAAAATGAATAAAAAATTCATTTCTGATAATATGAAATCTCATGTATCCCCCTATATCATCAGGAGTAAAATGTATTACACTTTGAGTCTGGATGAACTTAAAAACTTAGTATATAGTCTTGATGAATCTCTGAATAATTCTGTTTATGTCGAATATCTCCGCAGCCATATCTCTGTTCTGGAAAAAGTAGATATTGGCAAGAAATATACCGATATAAGTCTTCCAACCCCTGAAGGAACCCCATTCTCTCTTTCCGAAATAGTTGGAGGGAAATATATTCTTATCGACTTTTGGGCTTCCTGGTGCGGACCTTGCCGCAGAGAGAATCCAAATCTGGTTAAGATCTACGAAGAATTCCATGAAAAAGGTTTCGAAATCCTCGGAGTCTCATTCGACACATCCGACGAGGGATGGAAAAAGGCTATTGAAGACGATCATCTGACCTGGCCACAAATAAGCGATCTTAAAGGCTGGGGAAGTGCCGCTGCAGGTCTTTACGGTGTAAACAGCATCCCTCATGGAGTTCTGTTAGATCCTGACGGAATTATAATTGAAAAGAACCTTAGCAGCGAAGACCTGCATGAGGTTTTAAAAAAGGTGTTGAAATAAATCCTTTTTCAACAATTTTGGATTAGGGGGACTTTAAGTGCAGGCTATGCATCATTATTTCTGGCTTCCTCAAATCTCCAACAAGAGCAAAATGATTTAAATTTAAATGTCAAATTAAATTCTTATATCCTCACACCCATTACAATAATGTCATCAATCTGATTGCTGTTCTTCATCCAGTCATCAAGTGTTTTTTCCAATACCTTTTTTTGTTCTGATGGATTTTTGGTATGGATTTCAGAAAGAAGACTTTTAAACCTCTTTATCATAAACTTCTTCCCTTCCAGTCCTCCAAACTGATCAGGGTAACCATCAGAAAAGGTATATAGCATATCGCCTTTCTCGAGTTTATAACTGAGTCTTGTGAAAGGTTTATCTGCATTGGTATGTATACCGATAGGCATTTTGTCTCCTTTGAGCTCAATCATTTCATTACCCCTGAACATTATCAGCGGATTGTTGGCACCGGCATAATCAAGTTCCAGAGTGGCGGAGTCAATAATGTATAAGCTAACATCCATTCCATCCTGATTTTCACCTTCTTTCCCTGTTTGATGAAGAGACTTAATTACCTGGGCTCTGAGCTCATTCAAAATTAAATCAACTTTCGGATTTTCATGCTTGCTTATAATCTCATTTAAGAAAGCAACCCCCAACATGCTCATAAACGCTCCGGGTACTCCATGACCTGTACAATCAGCTACCATGGTAATGATTTTACCATTCTTTTCTGTCATCCAGTAATAATCACCGCTAACGATATCTCTGGGTCGGTAAATAAGGAAATGCTCAGGCAGAAGGCTTTTTATATATTCCTCCGGAGGGAGTATAGCATTTTGTATCCTGCTGGCATATTGAATACTATCTGTAATCTCTTTCGTTTGTTCAGTAATAAGCCTGTTTTTCCTTGCCAGCTGTAGATTTGCTTTCTTTTTATAGGCATTCTGTCTGATGAGCTGTATTATGAGTGCCACAAAGATTAAAACCACTATAATGGCAGCGATTAATGCTCTTCTTGAATTCTTAAGCTTGGTCTCATTAATCAACTGATCCTTCCTGAGCAATTCATTTTCCTTTTCTTTTGCTTCAGATTCATACTTAACCTGCATTTCCGAAATTTGATCCCGGGTTCTTTCCTGGTTCAGCGAATCGTATACCTGATGATATCTTTTGTAGTAATTAAACGCCTGTTCGTAATTACCAATACGGGCATAAATATCAGAAAGATTTTCAGTCGAAATTTTGATATGAAGCTTTTTATTTATTTTATCAGCAATTTTGAGGGCACGGGTAAAATATACTATGGCTGAATTGTAATTACCCTGGAATTTTTCCAGTTTTCCGAGTCCAATCTGAATGGCAAATTTAGTATCATCATCATGAACTTCTACAGGTAAACTCAACCACTGATTAAAACAAGACCTTGCTTCATCAAAATTACCATGATATAAATACATATTCCCTAGGTTGGCCAGAGTAACACTCAAACCCCAATTATCTCCGATTTTTTTTCTTTTCTCCAAAGCCTGCAAGTTATAGGAAATGGATTCTCTTCCCATTATTAAATCAGGTTTGTTCTTAGTGAGAAGAACCGAGTCCTCGTAATAAGGTCCAAATAACCTTTCCAGAGAATCATTAAACATATGCGCGTAAGTAATCCCAATATTACTAAGCGTATTGGCCAGCTCATATTCGTCTTTTTGTTGCTTTCTTATCTCCAGAACTTCTTTATATAAATCAAGAGCAGAATTATACTGAAAAAGATTCTCATAAATAATAGCCATCCCGGTAAGTGTGGCGGCAGTTCCCCTGTTAAATTTTATTTCTTTAAAGATTTCTGATGCCTCCCGGTAATTCTCTATTGCTTTATCGTAATCTCCTAACTGAAGATACTGGTTGCCCAAATTATTAAGGACAATGCCAATGCTTCTTTTCACCCCTGTTTGCCGCCTTATTTCTAAAGTCTGATTATAATATTCAATGGCGTTTGCAAAATCAGACCGCGAAGTATAGTAACCTCCAATATTGTTCAGAACATCCGCAATTTTATCCAGATTACCTAAATCTTTTCTTAATTCCAATGCCTGAAAATAGGCTTCAAGTGATTTCTCACTATCATTCAATCGATTATAGATATTTCCCTTATAGAAGACTGCCTGAGCCATCTCCTCCTTATAATTAATTTTCTGCGCAATAGACATGGCCAATTCAGAATACTCCAGAGCTTTCGAATAATTTAACTGATCGTAATATACCAGAGTGAAAGCATTATAGATTTCAGCCAGCTTTTTTTGATTTTTCGATTGTTTAAAATAATTTTCTGCTTTATACAGATACTCCAGGGCAGCATCCGATTCGAAATTATCAATATGGATTAATGCAATTTTAAAATGTGATTCTGCCGTGCCTTCCTCATCATTATTTTTTATCGATTCACTGAGAGCCATATTTGCATAAAACAAAGAAGAATCGTTATCTACCCTCTTAAAAACATCCGAGATTTTAATGTAGATATCTGATTTTTCTTGATCGTCAGAGCTTTTCAAAAGCAGACGAAGGCTGTCAGCTTCCACCTGTTGCGAAAACACAGAAGGGAAAATAATGAATAGCGATAGTATTATGATGCAAATCCTCTTCATCCATCTTTTTTTGTATGCTTACAAATATATAAATATCTCACAATTATACATATCAGCTATACAACTTATTTACTTTTCATTAAGCTTAACAACCTTTTTCTACTTTTTTAAGTCTATTAAAAGCAGGCTGGATATCTGCGTATATGATAATTAAATATTTTACCAAATGGACAGACTTAAATATGCTTTATACCTCAGTGCATCAATGATATACATATCACTCTTTTCAATAAATGCTCATAGCCAAATATGCCCGCCACCTGATAGAATTCTTGGAAATGACACTTTGATTTGTCCGGATGGTGCATTGTATCTCAATGCAGGAGAAGCCGTTTCTTACTTATGGTCTGATGGATCAACAGCATCTTCCTTACTCGTCACTCTTCCGGGGCAATATATGGTAACCATAACCGATGAATGCGATAAATCGTACACCGACACTATAATTATTGGTATGGCAGAAAATCCAACTTTTGCAATCAATCTGCCGGTTCAGGATTATTTCTGTAAAGGAGATATAGTAAATCTTGTGGCAGAAGCCATTGAACCTTCATCAAATATTGATTATGAATGGCTTTCAAATGCTTCTACAAATGCTTCCATTTTAGTTGATAGCACTGGAGATTATGCGGTTGTTGCTACCAATGAATATGGTTGCCAAACCACTAAGGATGTTTCGGTGGAATTTCAATTTCCTTATGAAGAAGACAAAATATTGCTTTCAAGTTACAGTGTGGAAGATGATAAGTATTTTGTTGTATGGCGCACCACGCCGGAAAAAAGATCTAAAGATTATACGGTTGTAAGTGGAATTGCACTAAATAATTTATTCGATGCCAGGAGTTTTAACGAAACGAATCTT
>JAIOZM010000108.1 GCA_021740585.1 Bacteroidales bacterium | reverse complement strand
ATTTTGTCCATGGCATATCAGGTAACAACGCCCGGAAAAAATTCCTGTATCTTCATACCTCAATTGACCTGCATAGGGGCCTCCGGTTACAGGGAATACTATTGTAAGATCAAAATTGATAAGGTTTGAGCTGTTGGCCGGATTGCCCTGAGTACTGCTTATTCCGTGTGGGTCGTGGCAGGCATTGCAGGGTGTATCTTCACCTTCGATATGTGTTTTATGGTCGTCGAAAGATTCATCACCCAGGATAGAATTTCTATTGTGGCACCGGTAGCAAAGTTCATAACTTGAATAGGATTCTATGCTATAATCGGCAGTAAGGTATTGATATTTTAGCAGGCCTGGAAAACTTGAACCGTGCGGACCTGCCGGAGCTCCGGTACCGTCGCTGGAATGACAATCGGTACAATAAATTACACTCGATACAGTATAGGAGGAACCAATCAAACTTGGAACATTTGTATTAATTCCAGGTCCTTCAACCGGATGAAATGAAGGGTTATTCAAATCAAACTCAAGCCTTACATTGTTTTGCTCAATCTGTCTGCTGGTTGAACTCGAAGGTTTTATGGGGCTATCGGCATGACATCGGTAGCAAAGTTCGTATTGATATTGCAAGGGAAAAACCGGATTACCGTTTTCATTAACACCTTTTATTCCTTCAATGTATCCGTTTGCATTGGGAGCATTAGCAGAATTTTCTCTCACCGCATGAGGATTGTGACAATCTTCGCATTCCACATGCTGAGTAATAACCAGGGCATCTTCATTCGGATCGTGTTCCAGATTATACTGACTGTAGGAATATACATCGTGGGTATATTGCTTTGCGAGTTGTTGCTCTATGTTGGTTGAAGCTACATTTCCATTATGACAGTTAAGGCAGTTGCTCTCTTCAGCCTGATAGTTCATTAACCTCCAGTCGCCTCCTGCATTATGAGGCGTATGGCAGTTTTCGCAGGCATTCTCCGACACATTTGTAAATGAAGTATGAAGCCAGGGATTTGTACCGTTTCCATTCCATGTAGCTACTGAAGTACTGTGGCTGGATCCGCCCCAATAGTCGCGATTGTGACAGCCAAAGCAAAGTTCTGAAAACTGATTAGAGAGCTTCAGGAAGTCGGGAAATATATTCCGGTGTGGATCGTGGCACGACGTGCATTGAACTTTTCCATTTTCGAGAGTCACAGGCGCCAAAATACCGGCCGGATCCTTTAACTGCCCGTCGCTGGCAGCAAGGGCTGAATTAAAAGTAAATGAAATGGGGTGATCATCAGAAAGATCGGTCGACAGATTTTTAGTCCCCGGTGGCATTATTGTTATTCCGGCAGTAAAGTCGATGTCGGTGGTACGGTTAAATATATTCCCCAGGGCGATGGTACCGTCGTGGCACGACAGGCAAAGTATGGAGGCTCCATCGGGTTGACCGGGAGCAGCCTGAATCGTTGAGCTATTGTAAAGAGTATAAACTATTCCGGGATCATCGCGGTTCCAAAGAGGTCCCAGAGGAGAACTGTGATGGGGAGTGTGACAAAATATGCAAATTTCCGATTCTGAACTGGCAATTACAGAGCCTGGTCCTGTGGTGGAAAGGTTATGTACACTGTTTACAATTGATTGAGAATAAATGAATCCATGCAGAAAACTACATAAACAGAAAAATATCAAAATCTTTTTCCCCGTCATCAATTTTCAATAATTAATTTAAAAATCTGAATTCTGGAATTATAACTATCAGCGACATAAATATAGTTATTTGAATCAATATATAATCCAGCCGGCATCCAGAATTGTGCATTTTTTTGTCCCTGAGAGCCAAAATAGTATAGAAACTGACCCTTTTTATCAAAAATCTGTATCGAGTGAAACAGCGCATCTGCGATGTAAATATTCCCATACGAATCGGTGGCAATTCCCTTTGGACTTGCAAAAAATCCTGTAGCATCGCCGGCTTCACCAAATTCCAAAAGGAATTCGCCTTCACTATTAAAAATCTGTACTCTGAAGTTCATAGCATCAACAATATACACTTTCCCAAAATTGTCGATCCAAATATATGTTGGGAAATTAAAGTTTCCCGGAGATTTCCCCCTTTCACCAATATGCCTTAAAAATTCCCCATTTTTGTTCAGTACAGAAATACGGTGAGCAGCTGTTTCAACCACCCAAATTTCTTCAGTTACATTTGAATAGGCGATGCCGGTGGGCTGTTGCAGATTAAGGCTGTCATTTATTATTTTTATATCCTTTTCACCGGAGCTTATTTTAAAGATTTGATTCAGTTTTGAATCAGTAAATAATATATCATTTCCGGGAATAAAGCATAGGCCCACGAGTGAAGGAAAGCCCTTATCAGCCTTGCTAATTTGTGTCGGGATTTTTGCAGTTTCAGCTTCTTTTTCAATAAGAATGCCATTGCCCTGATCAAGAATCCAGAAATGGCCGGGGTTGGAAGCTAATACATTTACAGGTTTTTTTATCAGTTCTTTTTTCTTTCCAAAAATTAATTCGCCCAATTTTGTTTTGATGCTTTCATTATTCTTGTTTTCCCCCATTGGATATTCCCCAATGAACTGAATTATTTCATTATTGGAAAGTGATTTTTTATTTTGCAAAGTGTCCTGTGATTTCGCTGAAAAAATATTCAGCAGGAGAACAAGATAAAATATGGTATTTTTACTGAGTAAGTTCAAATTAGGAATTTCTTAATTTTTGTCACTCAAATATAAGAAAGCTTTCAGGGAATATCAATATTTTAGAATTCCAGAACGGTTGGGTATGAAACGTTTTGAATTTCATAACGATTCCCAATAATTTCGCCTAAGGTTTTGGTAGCCCAAAAACGGAACTGTGTTGGTTGTTGTAGGTTTACGCTATAACCAACTGAGATTATTGCATCGAGATAATAGAAATTTATACGGTACTCACAAGTTTTCTAATATCAATTGTGTTCGTGAGCTCACTGTGTTCGGTTGCGCGTTGGCATTTTCCTTTTTATTTTTGAGGGGAGGAAAACAATAAATCCATCAATTTAACCCTTCCTATCTTCAGTGATAGCCTTGCATACTTCATATCTGTAAAGGTTAATACTGAATGAGCATGTTTCAAGTTATGTTTCAGGATAATTCTGAGAATTTATTTAATATCTTTATGAAGTATGAAGAGGATGGATGCTTTTCAGTAAAACATTACTTTCAAATCCTACAGAGTTTTAATCAGATTGGCGTGCAATAGTTTATAATAATGACTTTTACATATAACAACCTAATGGAAACAATAAACAAATATTTGGAAATAAAATTACTCTTAAATGCTTTTGCAGGTTTGTTATCTTTGTTTATTATTACCAAGTCGAATGTCTTTAAAATAATCCTGAGTTTAAGGATCAAAACCAGATTTTTGAAACAAATATTCTTTTATCATGAAACAAATATTCTTGCTAGCTTTTCTTATAATATTTGTAGCTGATTCTTTCTCACAGTCAAAAAGCTACAAAAGAGGTGTGGCCTACGGTTACCACTCAACGGCCGATATGCAAAATGCTTCCCAAAACATTTCATGGTGGTACAACTGGGCTACCCAACCCGACCTTACCATCCGGTCAACTTACCATAATTTTGAGGTTGATTTTACCCCTATGGCATGGAATGCAAGTGGGATTTCCGGGGTTGGTAGCTGGGTAAATATCGATTCAAACGTAAAATACATCTTAGGATTTAATGAGCCTAATTTTAAAGATCAGGCAAATATGACACCCTCTGCGGCAGCCACAGCCTGGCCGGCTCTGCAGGCTATTGCAGACGAACACAGCCTGACACTGGTTGGACCTGCGGTGAATTATTGTGGTACTTGTGTTTCAGAAGGAGCTGTTACCTATACAAATCCTTTCCAATATCTCGATGACTTTTTTAAGGCTTGTACCGACTGCAGGGTGGATCATATTGCCTTGCATTGGTATGGGGGAGGAGGATCCATAACCAGTTATATTGAAGACGCCCGAAAATATAATAAGCCCATATGGGTAACAGAATTTGCTGCCTGGGATGGAACTGTATCGAAAGTTGAGGACCAGTTGAAATATCTCGCCGGAACAGTAAACTTTCTTGAACGCGATCCGGATGTTTACCGCTACTCATGGTTTATTGGAAGAACCTCAGGGGGAGCGGGTACTTATCCGTATATCGATTTGTATTCTACTACCGGAATGCTAACGCCATTAGGACAGCTGTATATGGATATACCCGTGTATGATCCGGAGATGCATTTTAATGTTCCGGGAAGAATTCAAACGGAAGAGTATTATCTCATGAAGGGCTTGTTTACTGAACCTACCTCAGATAATGACGGGTTTTTGAATATGGGATGGACCGATTTAAATGATTGGGCGGAATATAAAATCCACGTTTGTTCGGCAGGAACTTATGATATTTATGGCAGAGTAGCCGGTACAGGGGTAGGTATGATTGATTTTTTAGTTGACGGAGTGAAGGCAGCTACATTAAATACACCCAATACCGGAGGATGGCAAATATGGCAAACGGTTTCTACAACTATCGATCTTCCGGAAGGAGATCATATCTTAAAAATGGTAGTGAAAGATGCCGGTTTTAATATTAATTGGATTGAAATTACAAACGATCCTGTAGGATTAAGTGATTACAAGATGTTTGAAGCAGAAATTTTTCCTAATCCAATAAAAGATGGAATAGTAAATATAAAAATGGACTTGCAACAGTATTCCGGGGGCGATTTTTTATGTTGCTTGTATGACCCCACAGGAAGGAAGGTTTATGATAAAAATATTCATATTAGTCATTCTAACTTCCAGCTCAACCTTAACAATTCCGGAAATTTAAAAGCCGGAGTGTACTTTCTTAAAATTTATGGAGAAACAGGGGAGGCAAATTGTAAGCTGATTGTAGAATAGTTGGATTTTTCAAAAACAGCTCATTTTCCTATAGTTATGTAACATCAAATGATCCTTCCAATTCCATGGAAAATTGAGATTTTCTTCTTAATTTGTAATAGAATTTCAACAAAGTGAATTTGACTTGCCGAATTTTGCTGGAAAGAAATAGAAGTATTCATTTTTATTCTTGCATATATGAAACTGGCATACATTGGAACCTATGTACCCCGGCAATGTGGGATTGGTACTTTTACAAACAATCTCTACAATTCCATGGTAAATGTCAAGCTTAAAATCGGGAAATCGAATGAAGGATTCATTGTTGCCATGAACGATCCCGATTTAAGTTATGATTATCCGGAGGAAGTAAAACTCACCATCAGACAGGAGCATCAGCGCGATTATTTAAAAGCTGCAACATTTATTAATTTGAGCGGGGCTGATCTTTGTATTCTGGAACATGAATTTGGAATTTTTGGTGGTCAGAACGGAGTGTATATACTCCCTTTGCTTCACCGTTTGGAAATACCCCTTATTGTAACGCTTCATACCATAATTCAAAATCCCACATACAATGAAAAGGCGGTTTTGATTGAGATTTGCAAAATGGCTAAGAAAATAGTAGTTATGAGTCATAAAGCAATTGAGTTTCTCACATCCATTTATAATGTTGAGAGAAGTAAAATTGAATATATAGAGCATGGGGTACCCGACATTCAGTTTGCACAGCAACAATCAAAAAAAATATTCAATCTTGAGAATAAGAATCTCATTCTGACTTTTGGTTTTATTGGCCGTAATAAAGGAATTGAAACAGCCATAAAAGCATTACCAAAAGTTGTCGAAAAGCATCCGGAGGTACTTTACCTCATTATTGGGAAAACGCACCCAAACGTACTCAGGCATTCGGGGGAAGAATACCGTAATTTTTTACAACATTTAGTCAAAAACCTAAAACTGGAAGATCATGTTCTGTTCCTGAATGAATATACCAGTCAGCAAGAGCTTTTCAAGTACTTATGGGCATCAGATATTTATGTAACGCCCTATTTGAATGAAGCTCAGATAACCAGCGGGACTCTTTCCTATGCTGTTGGAGTAGGCTCTGCAGTTGTGTCAACACCTTATTGGCATGCCACCGAATTATTGGCAGACGGAAGAGGCTTGCTATTCAATTTTGGCGATTCAGAAGGACTCTCAACCATTTTAATGGAGCTATTGGATCAACCGGAAAAATTGATATCCTTAAGGAAAAATGCCTATGAATATGGACGGAAAATTATCTGGCCAAAGATCGGGAAAAAATATTTAAAGCTTGTTCGTAAAACTCTTAATGAGAATCCTGTTGTTTTTGTAAAAAAGGAAACGTCGATAGACCCCCTCATTTTACCTCCATTTTCTCTTAGTCATATTTTGCGTTTAACCGATGATACCGGTATAATTCAGCATGCAAAATTTGGAATCCCCAATCTTAAAGAAGGCTATTGTCTCGATGATAATGCCAGGGCTTTAGTTATGACAGTTATGGCCTACAAACAGAAGAAGGACTTAAAAGCTCTGGACCTGATACCTGTCTATTTAAGCTTTATACACTATATGCAAAATAAAGATGGCACCTTTAAAAATCTGCTGAGTTTTAACCGGAACTTCCTGGATAAGCTGGGATCTGAAGATTCCTTTGGGAGAACTATCTGGGCTTTAGGCCATCTCATAAGCTGTGCTCCCAATGATGCCTATGCACAAACCGGTAGAATGGTATTTTTTGATGCAGCTCCAAATTTTGAAAAACTTCTGTCGATAAGGGGTATTGCAAATACAATGGTTGGCATGAGTTGTTACCTAAATGGCTTTCCGGGCGATGACACTATTACTGAAATATTACGAAAACTCGCCTTTACATTAATCAGGCATTTTGAGGAAAATAGTTCTCAAAAATGGAGGTGGTTTGAACAATTACTTGCCTATGATAATGGAATGCTGCCATTCGCCTTACTCAAATCGGCTAAAATACTTAATGACAATAAGGTGAAAGAGGTTGCGTTGGATTCGATGAATTTCCTCTCGGAAATCACGCTGAAAGACGGTTATTTTTCGGGTATTGGAAATGAAGAATGGTATAAGAAAGATGGTAAGCGCTCTGTTTTTGCGCAACAGCCTGTCGAAACAATGGCAATGGTTTTAATGTTTCGCGAAGCCTACAATCTGACCAAAGACAATGAATATCTCAATAAATTATTTACCTGTTTTATGTGGTTTCTGGGAGAAAATGATCTAAGGATGAGCTTGTTCGATTATGAAACTACCGGATGTTGCGATGGTTTTGAAAGTTATGGTGTAAACCGGAATCAGGGTGCCGAAAGTTCATTAGCCTATTTGATATCACATTTAACCGTTTTGCAAGCTTTTGATAGCGTGGAGCAGAAGATCATTTAGCTGAAGAAAAAATCCCAATATGGGGTCCGGGATTCATTCTAAACAAATTAACGATTCCCTCCAAATCGATGGTTTTTGGTCTTGGCACTCAATCTTTGGTAATTACTCACAAAACGCATATCTTCAATTGTATAAAAAGCATTGGGATTGAATTTTTTTACTATGTTAATGGCATCCTCTATAAGGCTTCGCTTCACGACGATAAATAATATACCAACTTCACCCTCCTGGCCTTTGCCCTCAACAGAAGTAACCCTATAACCTTCGTTGCGCATCATATCAATTAAATCGCTTGCGTCAGCTTTTGTAATAACCCTTAAAAGTTCATAACCAAGAGCCAGCTTCCCTTCCAACACCATCCCCACATAAGTTCCTAAACCAAAACCCATGGCATAACCAATATAGGCAACCGGATTTCCGAGGTGCTCCATAACTCTGGTAATGGCAATTAACCAGATCAGCGATTGGAAAAATCCGATAATTGGTGCTGCAGTGCGGTAGCCTTTCGTTACCATAATTACACGGATGGTATCAAGCGACACATCCACTATCCTTGCCAGCATTATTAGTATTGGCAATACAACAAAATCGAACCAGCTAAAATCCATTTTTTATTTTTTTTTGATTAATTTAAAAAGACAATAAGAAGCCAAATGAATTGAGTAAAAATGAATCCTCAATATGTAAATCTGGCCTGAAAATATTTGCAAAGCTACATATAAAATCCTGGAAAAAGAATATTTTCAAACATGCGTAACAAGGTATAACGATTCGCTCTGGCAGAATTGCCTTTCATCAAAAGAGGCAGGTATCAGACCTGCCTTTTCCCAAAGCGATACTATAACTTACTATACAGAAAACACGTTTTTTTCATTTTCATTTTCCGCATCTCTTATAACTACCTTATTACTAATTACATCGATTACAATATGGGATTCTGGCACGACTTTTTCCCCAAGAATGGCAATGGAAATAGTGTCCATTATCTGTTTTTGTATTAATCTTTTTAGAGGCCGTGCGCCAAATTGTATATCATAGCCTTTATTTTTTAGATACTCCATACAATTACCGGTAACATAAAAAGTGATAGTCTGTTTTTTAAGTACTGCCAGTAAATTATTTAACTGAATTCGGATGATTCCTTCAATATTCTCCCTGCTTAAAGGTTTAAACATTATTAAGTCATCAATTCTATTCAGGAATTCGGGACGAACGCTGTGTTTTAGGAGTTCAAAAACCTGATTCTTGGTGCTTTCAATTATTTCCTCCGCATTGGTTTCATTAATTTTTTCAAAATTATCTCTTATAATATCCGATCCGATATTGGAGGTCATAATTATAATGGTATTCTTGAAATTAGCCACACGCCCTTTGTTGTCGGTAAGTCTGCCATCTTCCAACACCTGTAAAAGAATATTGAAAGTATCAGGATGGGCTTTTTCAATTTCATCGAGCAATACAACCGAATAAGGTTTCCTGCGAACTGCTTCAGTAAGTTGTCCTCCTTCTTCATAGCCCACATATCCCGGAGGTGCTCCCACCAGACGCGAAACGGCATGCCTCTCCTGGTATTCGCTCATATCGATTCTGGTGATAAGTCGCTCATCGTTAAATAAATATTCTGCAAGTGCTTTTGCCAACTCTGTTTTACCAACACCTGTGGTTCCCATAAAGAGAAAAGTGCCCACTGGTTTTTGCTCATCTGAAAGTCCGGTACGGCTTCTTCGAATAGCCGAAGCAACAGCACTTATGGCTTCGTCTTGTCCGATGACCCGTTTGTGCAATTCATTTTCAATTTGCAAAAGTTTTTCTTTTTCGCTTTGAAGCATTCTTTTCAGCGGAACACCTGTCCATTTTGCCACCACTTCGGCAATATCTTCAGAAGTAACTTCTTCGCGAACCAGTCTTTTCCCCTGCAGATCATAATTTTTCAATTCATGTATTGTTTTTTCCAGAACCAGCTCTGCTTCGGGCAAAGTACCATATCTTATTTCAGCCACTCTGCCAAAATCTCCGTTTCTTTCTGCACGTTCTGCCTCCAGTTTGAAGCTTTCAATGTTTTGTTTAAGCAATTGTACTTGTGAAATGATTTTCTTTTCCCCTTCCCATTTAGCCATAAATTGTTTCCGTGCTTCTTCCAGATCAGCTAGCTGTTTGTTAATAGAATCAACTCTGCTTTTATCCTTTTCCCTTTTAAACGCAACTTTTTCAATTTCCAGCTGTTGAATTTTTCTCTCCAACACATCAATTTCCTCTGGTTTGGAATTCATTTCCAGTCTTAACTTCGCGGATGCCTCATCGATCAAATCAATAGCTTTGTCTGGTAAATACCTGTCGGTTATATATCTTATCGATAGCTGTACAGCTGAAATAATGGCTTCGTCTTTAATACGGATTTTATGATAATTCTCGTATCGTTCCTTAATACCTCTGAGGATAGAAATAGCATCTTCCTCGCCGGGTTCATCAACGAAAATCTTCTGAAATCGTCTTTCCAAGGCTTTATCCTTTTCAAAATACTTCTGATATTCGTGCAGCGTTGTTGCTCCTATAGCTCTTAAATCGCCCCGGGCCAGTGCCGGTTTTAGTATGTTAGCAGCATCCATTGCTCCTTCACCACCGCCACCTGCACCAACAAGAGTATGAATTTCATCGATAAAAAGAATAATATGTCCTTCAGAGTTTACAACCTCTTTCACTACTGACTTTAGTCGTTCTTCAAATTCGCCTTTATATTTGGCCCCGGCAATAAGTGCTCCCATATCGAGGGAGTAAATCTCCTTTGTTAAAAGATCTTCAGGAGCATCTCCGTTCACAATCCGGAAAGCAATTCCCTCAGCAATAGCAGTTTTCCCAACACCGGGTTCGCCAACAAGAATAGGATTGTTTTTTGTTCTTCGTGATAGAATTTGCAATACACGTCTTATTTCTTCATCCCTTCCGATCACTGGATCCAGTTTTCCCGATTTAGCTCTTTCAATTAAGTTTACAGCATATCTTTCTAATGAATTATAACTGTCTTCGGCTCCCTGATTCGTCACTTTCTGCCCTTTTCGCAATTCTTTTATGGCCGATTCAAGGTCTTTCTCATTTAAACCGCTGTCTTTAAGCATTTGAGCTATAGTGTCTTTAACTTTTAATAGCGAAAGTAACAAATGCTCAAGTGAGACGTAATCATCTCCCTGATTTTTGGCCAATACCTGGGCCTTAGCCAGAACTTCATTTACAGAATTCGACATGTATATTTGTCCGCCGGTAACCTTTGGATAGCCGCTAAGGATTGACTCCAGCGTTCGTTCCAGATTATTTTTATTGATGCTTAGCTTTTTAAAAATAAAAGGCAAAACATTATCATCGATTTCCAGAATTGCTTTTAGCAAATGTCCACATTCAATAGCCTGATTCTCTGAGGTCAGACTCAGTTGATGTGCCCTTTGAATAGCTTCCTGTGATTTAGTGGTAAATTTATCTAATTGCATTTTTTATTTAATTTGAATTCAATATTTAAAGCTGTAAAAAATCATGCCAAAGCATATACAGGCTGAAATACTGAAATTTTGTCTTGTTTTAAAAAATACTATTCTTTTTCATTGGTGTCCGGTTAAAATCATCAGCCTTTATAACCACAGACTTATTGGCAATATTTGATTATTACAATACAGGAAAAATTATTTCATCCTTACTGAAAATGAAATAGATGCGGATATCTTTGCAAACATGTCACCAGTTTTAACAAAACACCTTTCTTATGATAAACCCCGGTTCTTATTTAGAACTTTTTAACTCTTTTAGCAGTTCAGCTAAATTTATAGAGGCGTAGGTTGAGGCATAATCCGACATAGCGTAGGGTACAATCAGATTGTCGTTGTGGAGGATGGAACCACATGAATACACAACATTTGGAACATATCCTTCTCTTTCTTCTGCATTTGGAGATAGTAAAGGGCTGCTAAGCCGGCCGATTTCCTTTTCCGGATTATCAAGATCATATAAGGAAGCTGCTAATACATATTCCCGCATTGGCCCAACGGCATGAGTCATTACCAGCCATCCTTCCTTAGTTTCTATTGGAGAGCCGCAATTTCCAATCTGGATTAGCTCCCAGGGGTATTTTGGGGATTGAATACGTTTTGTTTCCTGCCAGGTATTTAAATCGTCGGAATAGGAAATGTAATTATTAGAACCATCGATTCTGCAAAGCATGGCGTATTTTCCATTCACCTTTCTTGGGAATAATGCCATTCCTTTATTTTTAGCCAGCTCACCATGAAGTGGCAAAGCTTTAAAATGATAAAAGTCTTTTGTTTCCATTAACCGTGGTAAAATGGAGCTTCCATCATAAGCAGTATAAGTTGCATAGTAAGTAATTTCGCCATCATCGTCTATGAATCTTACAAAGCGGGCATCCTCAATGCCATTTTTTTCACATTCTGCTGTTGGAAAAATGACCCTTTCAGAAATAGCTGAATCTATAGAAAATTCGAGTTCGTAATGCGATTTGGCCAGCCACATCATCTGGGTAATAATCTTTTCCTTTTTCTTTGAGAGTTGATGAGTTTTTCGTGTTTCTTCCACCGCACGTTTCAGTTCGCCATAGGTAAAGTTTTCTCCCAGCTTTTCTAACACAAAAATGGGTGAAATCTTATTCTTAAAATCATGCATTTCGTCGAGCTTTTGCATGAAAGTATTTTTATTGTAATTATGTCTTTTTATCCTATCTGCCTCTGCAAGCATTTTCCCAACCGGTTCAATATTAAGATTACTGTCTTTATCTATAACTGCCGACCGAAAAACAATAGAGGAAATGTGTCCTTCACCTGTTGCTCTGAAGCTAAAAATTACTCTTTTCTCGCCCGGACCAAGTTCCGATTGATCGGGATCTTCTGTGACAGAAGGATTGAAAAAAGCAGCCGATTCAATGGAGTATTCCATGGTGAAATACGACCCGATAAGAGCGCGCCGGGTAGGATCGATGTTTTCAGGTTTCATGGCTAAATCGTTGAACAGATGATTTAGTTTGCTAAAATGTGTTTCAAATATTAAAGAAATATTCCTGTGCCGGCGTGAATACGATCTAAGCACCTGACTGAGTGCGGTTTTAGTGTCACTTTCTGATAAGTCCAGAACATTTTTGATAATATTTTTACTTCTTTCGTCTGAAGTATAATAGAAACGGGCTATAACCCTGCTGGGATCGGGAAGGAATCTCGTATCTTTTCTGTTAACAGTAACTTGCATAGTCTGATGTTTAAAGTTGAAAACGATTCCGACATTAAAAATAAGAAATTTATAAAGGGTAAATAGATTTTAGTCAGTTTTTTTTTGAATGGATGTATGTAAGTTATCCGGCATAAATTAGTTCATGGAGAAAAAGGAAAGGGAATATTTAGCAAGAAATATCTTATTTTTGATAAATGCCCGCTTGGATAATTTTAATAATCAGCAGCATAAAAAGTTTTGGTATTTTCTTAACATTTATTCGTTTATAGGTGTTATTAATAAAAAAGAATATGACAGCATCAGAAATTTTAAAAGAACTGGAATCTTATGGTAATGAACAAACTAAAAAAGTTCTCCTGAAACATGGTGCCAAAGAACCTTTTTTCGGAGTGAGCGTGGCTGACCTGAAGAAAATTCTAAAGAAGACAAAAAAGAATCACGAACTGTCACTGGAACTTTATAATAGCGGTAATTCCGATGCCATGTATCTGGCCGGACTTATGGCGGATGAAAAAAAAATTACTGAAGCCCAACTCGATCAGTGGGCAGACAAAGCCTATTGGTATTATTTAAGCGAATATGCTGTGCCTTTTGTTGCTGCGGAAACTGATTTTGGATTCGATTTGGGAAAAAAGTGGATAAAGTCTGATCTTGAAAGAATAGCTTCCGCTGGTTGGGCAACGCTTTCGAATATTCCCAGAGTTAAACAGGATGATGATTTAGATATTGAGGCATACAGTTCCCTGCTCAATATTGTTGAGAAAAATATTCATTCTTCACCCAATCGGGTAAGGTATGCCATGAATGGTTTTGTGATTGCTGTGGGTTCGTATATCAAGGATTTAACAGCGAAGTCGATTAAAATTGCTTCAAAAATAGGAAAGGTTGAAGTATATATGGGTGATACTTCCTGTAAAGTGCCCCTGGCCAAAGATTATATTCAAAAAGTAATTGATATGGGAAAAGTGGGAAATAAACGTCAGTCGGCACGATGCTAAATCAATCTCCCGCTATGAAATTCCGGATAAAATTCAAAAATCCTGATTATATTTATAAAGTATTTTTATCAAAAATCAATTCCCTGCTCCTGATTTAATTTATTGTAATTTGAGAAAAAAGCCTTCAAATAATTTTGCATTCAGACTATTTTTCCTGTTTATTTTGTTGGGTTTATTTCAGGTTCCCGACAATCTTTCGGGTCAGGAATATATTTTATCGGGTCGCATTCTCGATAGAAAAAATAGTGAAGCCCTTACCGGGGCAAATTTGGTTGAAATAAAATCGGGAAAGGGATGTGTAGCCGGTGAAAAAGGCAGATATTCTATTCGATTGACATCGGGAAGAAACAATCTGAGAATTTCTTATATTGGTTTTCAGGATGTTGATACCAGTTTGATTATTAATGG
>JAIOZM010000107.1 GCA_021740585.1 Bacteroidales bacterium | reverse complement strand
TTCAGGTCCCTCCGCTACAATTACATTTTTGGCAAAGAATAATTCATTTACATCTGTATTTAATTGCGTAAGACCTTGAAAAATCTTTCTGTCGGTTAATCCATTAAATGCATTTGTATCGCAATTTTTAATTTTTGTTCCATTTATCTTTGTCTTTGATACTAAAGCAATGTTCTCATTTTCATAAACATCGATAAATCTTGGTGAATGTGTGCAGTAAATTACTTGTTGACTTCTTCCAAATTCATTTAACACATCATAAAATAATTTACCTAATTGGGGATGTATATATAATTCAGGCTCTTCAATTGCTAATAAAATAGGATTGTCTTCAATTTGGGTTGGGTCAGTATTAATTAATTCGTTTCTTTCATTAAGAATTAGTGTTTGAATTAGTGAAAAAACGATACACCTTTGAAGTCCATGACCTTTAAGCAAAACATCTGTTTCAATTCCATCATCAATCGTTAGTTCAACACCTTTTGAAAATATTGTTTTCACATCTTCAGTTAGAACCCTTAAAGATACTTTCTCAACAGAAGGCATTAATCTTGAAATTAATTGTTTAATTTTTTCTTCAATTACTCCAATACTGGGTAAACGGTTTTCGGCTAGGGCATTTTGCGCTTTTTTGTCATTTAACAATTCTTCAATAGTTAATAATGCCTTTTCTATTTTTTGATACTCTGGGTCAAGTTTGAGAATTCTATCAGATAGGTCAGCCATTAACTTTCTAAAAGTCGTATTACTAGAGCGCTTGTCAATTTCATCTGAATAGTCTGTTATTGCCTTTAAAAGGTAAAACTTAGGAAGACTTGAAATTACATTACTGGCTAAACCTAATGCTTGAGTGGAACTTAAATCAGGTTCGTCATATTCTATCTCATTCTCGCTCAAATATTTTGAAAGAGCTTTTCTGAAAATTGTAGCATTACAACTCCCATTCTCAATAAAGTAATCTGGCAATTTATTTTCTTCAATGATTTCTTTCCATTTTGGTCTATCGCCTTTTAGTGCTTTAATCTTCCTTTCAGAAAGAAACCATTCTTTAGGTTCTGCTTGATAACCGTGAAATTCATTTTTAATTGTTTCTTTTTCTGTCTTTGAATCAATTTCAATCCAAATATGTTTTTCAAGAATTAACTCATCATTCAATAAGTATGGCTTCCAAGTTTTTTTTAAACGAGGAGAATTAAGTTTGAAATTTGTTTTAATAATAATTGTCTGCGATTTATCATTAAAATCCTCTGGCTTAGTTCCGCCTGACCCTGCTGATAAAAACACCTCTATTGCTGAAAGTATATTTGATTTTCCGCTGTTGTTTTCTCCCAAAATTGATTGGAATGAAGTCACAGTAAAATTGTCAATTGTCTTAATTGACCGATAATTTTGAATTGATAGTGCTATTAGTTTCATTTTCTAACTGATTATATCGGGTCTGTCCTTAAAATGCCACATAACTAATTTATATATCCCTAAAATTACCCCTCCAAAAACTCCTCACTCCACTCACTCCACTCACTCTCCCTCCACCCTCTCCCTCCACCCTCTCCCTCCCCCCGCCTCCCTCAATCCTCCCGCTATCAACCACCTCTCCATTCCTTAATATCTTATAAAAAATGCCAAAGCAGCAGGATTTCAGGAATTTTTCTATATCGCATTCCTTCAGGAAACTTACCTTCTGGGTCATATTTCCTTCCAAATCATATATTTCCACCGTAGCTTCGGTTTCTGCCGGAGTTTTCTCTTTTCCTTTTTTCATCCTTTTTTCATTCTTTTTCTTTTTTTCGCCAATTCCTTGTCAACTCTAACCGTTCTAATTCTATTTCCTTTTTCCAAAAACCTGCATTTTTCTGTCCGGTTTCGTCTTAAAAAAAGTTAATTCAGCAGGCTTATTTTGAAAGAAAAAATAGTCCTCCTACTACATTAATACTTTTCAGAAAGAATTTGTTACCTAAAATGAAAAAATGAAAAAAAATAAAAAATTTTTAAAATGCAGTGAATCAGTGATATGCAATTTTTTCGAAAATTTTAAAATTTTACTTTTTTAATTTTTTTTCGAGGGTTAATGTGTTTGAATACAGATGCTTAGAATGCCGGATAAAAAAAAGTTTAAAAAAAATGCATTTTTTTTTAAAAGTCACAAATTTTCACCCAAAACTATTAATATATGATTGTTACACTAAAGCTTTTTAAAATGAAAAATTTAAACCACAAACAAAACGAATTTGATTTCTTCACCCACTACCAAAGTCAGGAGTTGACCAAAACAATGATGTATCATGTAAGAGGAGGAGATGGGGGAGTCACCGGAGGAGGAACACAGGATCCACCACCGCCACCACCACCACCATCAGGTCTTTAATTTTAACCGGTACTATAAATCCTTGCTGAAATGAATTAGATTTTAAGTTTAGTATCTTTGCCTTCATTAATTTACCAAAGGAATGAGGAGCATTGCTATTATTCTAATCTGTATCTTTCCGTTAAATGCTGTGGCCCAGAATGAACAGGAACAGCTTTCGTCTTATAATGCTTTTTATCAATATTATATTGATGGGGAGTATCTTAAGGCAATGAAAAGCATGGAAGCTCTTCTGAGTATCAGTGATGATAGTCTGGTAATTTCAAAACGGGATGTGTATCATAGCAATGGAATCCTTTTAGGCAGAATGGGTCTGTATGAAGAGGCTCTTGCCTGGCTGGCCCGGTCGGAAGAATTTTGTGATCCTCCCGGAATTTCTCCCTACTCATTGCTGTTGAATTATAATTCAAGGGCCAATATTTATCAGAATTTAGGCGATTTTCAAAAATCTGCCCTGTTTTTTGAGAAAGCTCTGGATATGATGCTTTCTTATAATGATCATTCCATAAAATATTACGATTATCTTTCTATGATTTATCTTAATTATGGAATCCTGAATTATAAACGGGAAGATTTTGAATCTGCCAATGCATTGTTTCTAAAGAGTTTAGAATTAAAGAGGGCCTATAAATTTGATTATATTTCTAATGTTTATTTGAATCTTGCTAAGGTGGCTGACCGCAGTAAGCGATTTGAGGAAGCTGAAAGTTATTATAAAATGGCTGAAACCATTATAATTCAGTCCTTTGGAGATGAATATAATATGCTCGCTGATGTTTATCTCGAATATGCCGAACTACTATTAGAAATACAGGAATATGATAAGGCTGAACATTATATAAGAAAAGGAATCGGGTTGTCAACTAAAAATGTGGGGGAACTCCATCCCGGTACCGCTTCAGCCTTTCAAATCCTTGGGGATATGTATACTGCCCAAAAGGAATTCGGAAAGGCTCTGGAGTCCTATCAAAAGGCCTTAATAGCTCTCAATCCCGGGTTTACGGAAATGGATCCGGCACTCAATCCACCTGCAAAGTCTTCTCTCGATGATATCAGGTATATCGAATTATTGAGGAGTAAGGGGAAGGTGTTTTATGAGCAGGTGCAGACCGGTGACCTAAGCGATGGAAGTCTTTCTGCTGAGGAGGTTTTGGGTGAGGCTATACAATCTATTCAGCTGGCTATTGAGGTGAAGAATAAGGTGCAGAATTCTTATGCCTCGATGGAAAGCAGGCTGTATCTGAGTGAAAATGAGAAAGATCTTTATGTGGAGGGAATTCGTTATGCCCTACGTTTGTACGAGCTTGAAAAGGATGAATTGCAAAAGGAGCTCGCCTATAATTTTGTTTCTCAGTATAAAGCCGCTGAGTTGAAAAAAACCTTACATTCGAGGGAAGCGATTCATCAGATTGAGAAAGTGGATCCGCTCTACTCCGAGCTTAATATGGTGGATCAGAGTTTGCGGCAGTACACTGATTTCATTTTTCGGGAGGAGCAGAGTCCTGCACCCGACTCAGTTAAGATAAATGCATGGAAAAATGAATTGTTTTCCCTGAGCCGCAGCTACGATTCTCTCGAAAACCTGGCGAAAACAAAAAGCTGGTATGCCAGATTAAAGGAGGATCTGCCAATATTTTCTTCAAAGGAAATACGGAGCAGGCTGAATGCCGGTCAGAGCATTATCGATTATGTTATTTCATCTGCCGGAGCCGATGGGAGGCAGGAGCTCTTTATCTTTGTTACAGGCAGGAAGGGATTAAGCATTATACGCCAAAGTACCGCACCGGAATTCGGCAATATTCTGAGCTATTATCTCCGGGCTCTGAGCAGTCCTCCTGATTTTTCCAGCTCTTTATCCAGTTACGATTCATTGAAAACATCTTCATTTCAGTTGTATTCGGTGTTAATAGAACCCGTAGAGCATTTATTGAAAGGGAAGGAATTGATTATTGTCCCCGATGAGGAGCTACTGCTTCTGCCATTCGAAAGCTTAATAAACAGCAATCCAAAGGAAGAGATCATTAATTTTTCAGGTCTTCCTTATTTGCTTCATGAGTATTATATTTCTTATTCATTGTCGGCAAGCATGGCTTTTAGCGGGGAAAAAATTAAATTTCGCAAGCCTCATGTAGTTGCTTTTGCTCCGGGAATTGGGGAGTTTTCCGATTCGCAGAATGAAATGCTTGAAGAGGCGAGGAATGAAATTAATGTGGCGGCTACCTTATTTCCGGGTAGTTATTATTATGATTCTGAAGCTAGCAAAGAAAAATTTCTGGAGTGCAATTCCGATAATGATATTTTACATTTTGCCATGCACTCCAATCGCGGTGGTTTTATTGCATCGGAGGGCTCGCTTGAGTTTTATCCGGGTGAATCGGATAATAAACTATGGGGTTATGAGATCAGTTTTTTGGATATTGAATCGCCTTTGGTGGTTTTAAGCGGATGCAATACCGGTTTGGGGAAGATAAACAGGGCTGAGGGAGTATTCAGTTTGAGCCGGAATTTTCTGGAAGCCGGAGCTCAATCGGTAGTTCAGACCTTATGGTCGGTTGACGATGGCTCGAGTTCTTCCATCATTCAGCAGTTCTATAAGAATATTGCCGGGGGTCAGGGAAAAAACACAAGCCTGCACAAGTCGAAGGAGGATTATCTTTCTCATGCTTCACCTTTTTTTACTCATCCATACTATTGGTCGGGCATTCAATTGCTGGGAAATACCGAAGGGGTGATGAAAGCACCCTGGCGCAGAAACATTGCCATTGCTTTTATGGTATTTCTGGTCTTGACTTACTTTGTTCGGCGGATCTTACGTAAAAGAGAGGTAGCGTCTGATTTATAGGTGCTTGAAGATTCAGAAAGAATGCTCAAGGCTGCCTTTGCCTCATCCATTTCACCCAGTTTCAGATAACACAAACTAAGATACCATTGTTTTTCAAGATAGAGGGCATCACTTGTTGTAAGATTTTGAGACAGATTTTCAATAGCAAGAGGGAAATTATTGTTTTCTATCTCAATCAATCCTTTTAAATACAGCGATAAAGCATTTGCCTCAGAATTCTGAATACTTTTATTTAATTCCGTAGCGGCTTTTTCCATTTCTCCTTTACTATAAAAATTGTAAGCCACCATCAGGGAAGCATTTTGATTCACATTATCCCCCCGGGTATTGTTGAGAGCCATTTCTGCCTGACTGTAATATTTGTCGAATAGTTTTGCGGGATCTGTCTGAAATACGAAAAAGTTGAACATTAATGCTAGCAGGAGAAGAGCTGCTATACTGCTTACATAGAAATAAATTTTCCGGATATGATTTTTATTTTCATTTTTCAGCTTTTCCGGTTCATTCACTTCCTGTGGAGTAAGCTCAGCTGTATAATTATGGTCGGAACTGTCCATGTCTTGTTTATATTCGCGGATAGCCTCATCTGCCTGTCTGAATGCATCTCCGATGTTTGGATCAGAAATTACTTCCGAAATCTGTGCCATAGTCCTGATATCGTTATGAATGGCTTTGTAAATCAGATATTCCGTTTTTAGTTCAGGATTATTTTCCAATTCAGCTTCAAATTCCAGTCTCCGCGAAGGTGACATATTATCGCGAACGTAGGTTTTGGTTCTGTTTATTTGTGTTCTGTTCATCATGCATAGCTTGTTTGTGAGATCATAGCCGGATTCTCTGTAAAAACATCCATCAATTCGGAATTATCTTTAATTATACAGGTCAGGGATTCATCACAGTTCATTTTTAACTTTCTGATATAACCATATTTAAATGATAAAACTTCAGCAATTTCGATTTGAGTAAAGCCTTTCCACCATAAATTCAGAATGGTCTGGCACTCTTTTTCAAGTCGTTTAAAGCATTTCCACAATAGTGAAGACGACAATTGTTTGTCGTAAGCTTCAATTATTTTAAGATAATGTAAGTCAATATCCACTTGTCTTTCCGCAAAATTTTCAGCATTTCTTCTATAAAGCAATTCCTTGCTCCAAAGATTACTAATAATGGCGAATAAGAAGGTTTGAAATTGTGAGCTAAGTTTAAAATCGTATTTTCTTACTTTTTCAATTAAAATAAGCAATGATTCCTGAAACATGTCTTTTGAGTCTTCATCGCTGCCTTTATTACTGGTAACTATATACCTGCACATTCTGAAATAATGGTCGTATACATATTGTACCGTGTCATTATTACGGTTCCGAAGTCCTTCAATTATCTGCTCATCACTTAGTCTCATTTCCTTCTCACTTTGAAAATTCACCTAAAAGTAATAGAAAAAAGTTTATTTACACAAAATTTATTTACATAGAAAGTCATGCAATTTTCTATTTAGGATTCCCCGGTCTTCTTAATTATAGTTTAAAACAGCAGCCTACAGGCCTGTTTTCTATACTAAATATCATCTTTTCCTTCCTCCCAATTCCGGAAGCTCTCGCTCAGGGAAGCAAACATTGTGGCAATTTCCCCAAAAGCTTTGCTTGTTTCAGGATTGATTTCTTTATGTTGAATTTTAAGGAGCAGAAATCCGTACAGGCCATTCAATCCTGCTTCAATATCATTCATCTCGGTATCTCCCCCGCGAAGTTTAAGTTCAGTGAGGGCAGATTTCGCACTGGCGTAGTAGTTTTTATATTCAGTATGGCCGTCACTTTCAAGAAGAAGGTAATGAACATCGTTCATATCTTTTATAAGTGTATTGAGGAGAGGAATATGGCCTGTTTTCTTTACTTTGGCATCGGTCATCATGCTTATCAGGGCTTTATACCATTCCCTGATTTCGCGCTTGACCTCAAAATCCTGTTTATATTGTGAAATCAGTTCTGATTCTATACGGTCGATGTTAAATTCGAATGCTCTTATGGTATCTTCTATCTGGAACATATAGAGCATATATTCTGCAATATTCTCTTTTCTTTTTTCCTGTGAAATTATCATTTTAATCTGCTCTTAGATTATCAATAATGCGTCTGTCCTTTTTGGTCGGTCTGCCTGTTCCACGATCTCTTTTAATGAAGAAGGAATCGCCAGCAGTTAGTTTGAGCAATTCTTCCTCAGAAGTTTTGTCTACGATAAAATCGGGAACAAGTTTCGCAGAGACTCTGTTATTAGGGATTGAAATAACCTGATAGCTGTAATTTACAGGCGCTTTTCTTACCTCGATACATTCACCGGGTTTTATTTCGCGGGAAGCTTTAATGTTCATACCACTAATCTGAACTTTCCCTTTTTTGCAGGCTTCGGCGGCAATAGCTCTTGTTTTAAAAATTCTGACAGCCCATAAAAACTTATCAGCTCGCAATTCGTTATTCACAACCTTATTTTTTTCTGTTTTAAGCTTTAACTTCCAATTTAAATCCTGTTCTTGGAATATTAATTATAGATACTTTTGCATCACTCAGGAGAAATTTACGCAATTTTGTGATATAAACATCCATACTTCGCCCCATAAAATAGTCGTCTTCGCCCCAAATATTTTTAAGAGCAATTTCTCTTTTAACAATCTGATCCTGATTAATACAAAGGAGTCGTAAAACTTCCGACTCTTTTTTTGTCAATCTTCTTTCGCCCGTGGGTGTTTTCAGGAGGTGGTTTGTATAATCGAAACTGGAGTTTCCAAATTTGAATACGGTTGGAACATCGTTTCTAAGGATATTATATTTCGATCTTCTGAGAATGGCTTCAATTCGCAGGCTGAGTTCTTCGGTACTGAATGGTTTTGTAATATAGTCGTCACCCCCGCTTTTAAAACCTTTGATTCTGTCGGTTTCCAGAGTTTTAGCCGTTAGAAAAATGATAGGAATGGAAGGATTTTGCTTTCTGATTTCTTCGGCTAAAGTAAAGCCGTCTTTCACAGGGAGCATTACATCGAGGATGCAGAGATCAAAGTTGCCATCTCTGAATTTTAGAAAACCTTCCTCACCATCTTTGGCAAGAACTGTATCATACCCCGACAGGTTTAGAAAATCGTTAAGGACGAATCCCAGATTAACATCATCTTCCACCAATAGCAGACTTGCGTTATTTTTCTTCATTTCTTTGATATTAAAAATTAATCTTGTTTTTGTGGTATGGTGATTTCAAATTTTGTACCAGCACCCTTTTCGCTCCAGACTTTGATGCTGCCTTTAAGGGTTTCACAAATAGTTTTTACGTAATACAGGCCGAGTCCAAATCCTTTTACATTATGAATGTTCCCGGTAGGCACTCTGTAAAATTTATCGAAAATATGTTTAAGGTGTTCTTTGTCAATCCCAATTCCCTTATCTTCCACAGAGAAAGTGTAAAAACCATCTTTAAAATTACTTGAAATTGTAATTTTCGGTTTCCCATTGCTGTATTTTATTGCATTAGAGATCAGGTTAGTAACCGTATTTGTAAAATGTAAATAATCGAGAGAGACCTTAATATTGTTTGCCATTAGATGATCGGTAATTTGCACATCCCCTTGTGTATGATCGAGGCTTTGATTATGAACAATTCTGCGAATAATTTCGTCGGGAATTTCATCTTTTAAATGGAGGATATAGTTTTCTTTATCGAGGATTGCCATATGCATTACCCGGTCAATTTGTTCCTGCATCCTGTTATTTTCGTCATAAATTATGCGTGCATATTTAGAGATTCTGTTTTCGGGATTTTCTTTTTCTTCCTCAATGAGAACCTGAGATGCCAGAGAGATTGTGGAAATAGGTGTTTTAAATTCGTGGGTAATATTATTGATAAAATCATCTCTGATTTGAGAGATCTTCTTTTGTTTTATTATGGTTGATATCACATAATAAAAACTAATAATAACTATAGCGAGAAATAAAACAGGCATAATATACCAGTTCGACATCTTTAATAATTCCATCCTGCTAATACTGGAAAAGGCCAGTGCGAGATGATAGTAATCTTTTTTCCAGATGCAATAGAGACAAGCTTTATGTATTTTGAGATTCTTTGATTTACCCGCAATATTCCCATGTGTATAAAGTACTGAATCATTCGATGTTTTGATGATGGAGTAGGAGTAGAGGTTTTTAAGTTCGTGGTAATCGGTATATTTTTTTATTAAAGACTCCAGGATTGTGGTATCCAGGACTTCAAACAGACTTTGGGGTGTTAGAATACTGTCTGATTTATTCAGGTCCGTTTTTTTTGCGATATCGGTTAATTCTTCAAGTATATCATCGAGAGCCAGGTCGACACGATGAGAATGCTGTTCTTCAGCTAAAAACAAGGCATTTCTCACCCACATGGCCTGGCTTAATATGAGTCCAATAAGAGAGATTGAAGAGAGCAGGATAATATATTTAAGACTTCGTTTACTCATAACTTTAAATGATTAAACAAATTATTTCAGAATTGGTTCGTTAGCTGTTTGAAAAGAATATTTCAGTAAGATAGCTTATTTATCAGGAATTAAATTTATTCATGGTAAAAATAATTCCAATAGTGCCAAAGGATTTAATCGCTTCGCATGCATAATCTATTCTTTCCTTAAGAAATTTTTGTTCTTCTTCGGTCCATTTACCTAATACATGATCTACCTGATATCCTTTTGGAAAGTCATTTCCTATGCCAAAACGAAGACGTGCAAATTCGGTAGTTCCCAGTGTCTGGATAATACTTGATAAACCGTTATGACCGGCGTCTCCGCCTTTTGGGCGCAATCGTATTTTCCCGAATTCCAAAGCCAGATCATCTGTTACCACCAATAAATTTTCATCAGGGATTTTAAGTTTCTTTAAATAGTAAGCAACTGCATTTCCACTAAGATTAACATAGGTGTTTGGTTTTAGAAGATAGTAATATCTCGATTTGAATTTTAATTCGGCAACCCAGCCATAACGTTTATCCATAAAACTAATATTGGACGCCCCGGCAAGGGCATCCAATATATCAAAACCAATATTATGTCGGGAGTGAGCGTATTGCTCACCGGGATTTCCTATTCCAGTGATCAGATACTTCACAAAACAAAAATTAGAATTTAGCTTTCTGAAGTTTCATCTTCAGCAGATGTACCCTCAGCTGCTTCACTTACTGCACCTTCTGCTTCAACTGCATCAGGATCAGTTGCTTCCATGCCTTTCATAGCTACTCTGGATGATACAACAGAAACGATCATTGAGCGATGTGGGTCGAGAATTTCCAGATTTGGATAATTTAGATCGCCAATTTTAATAACCTGGTTAACATCCAGTTTTGTGATATCAATTTCCAGTTTATCAGGCAAATTTTCTACCAGACCTTTAACTTTCAGGTATCTTCTTCTTTGTCTCATTTTACCACCATTTTTAACGCCAATAGAGGCACCGGTTAAAACAATGGGGATAGAAGTAACCACGGCTTTTCCGGTAAAGGTTTCAACAAAATCAATGTGGGTAATACTATCTGTTACAGGGTGAAATTGAATTTCCTGCATAAGCGCTTTGTGCTTATCGCCTTCAATGTCTAATTCAACCAAAAATACTTCAGGAGAATAGACAATTTTTTTGAATAAATTTTCGTGTGCGTAGAAATGGTAATTTTTTTCACCACCATACATTACACAAGGTACCATTTCCTGATTACGAAGCTGGCGTGTTTCGCCTTTTCCTAATTTCTCTCTTTTTTTTACGGAGATTTGAATCTTTTTCATAATTTTTTTTCGTGCTACTTAGAATTAATTAAATTCCCCATCACACATGGGTTATTTAGTCCTTTTTTAAAAAGGAGTGCAAATATAGTAATTAACTTATAAAATGGGAACTAATAGACTCGAAATTATATACTTTTCTTATAACTTCCCCAAAAACATTAGCAATACTCAGTACATTAATTTTATCGGAAAGATCTTTAACCGGGATAGTATCTGTAACCAGAACTTCATCAATAAATGATGAATTAATTCTATCATAGGCTGGTCCTGATAAAACAGGATGGGTTGCAATAACTCTGACAGATTTGGCGCCTTCATTCTTCATCATTTCTGCTGCCAGTGTAATGGTACCGGCAGTGTCGATCATATCGTCAATAATAAAAATATGTTTGCCTTCAATCTCACCAATGGCTCTTATTTCCTCCACTACATTAGGTTTTTTGCGTGTTTTATAGCAAATTACCATGTGGCAATCGAGGAAACGGGCATAGGCATTGGCTCTTTTTGCTCCTCCCATATCGGGAGCAGCAATGGCGATATCGTCGAGCGCGAGATTCTTTATATAAGGAACAAATACTGCGGAGGCATAGAGGTGATCGACAGGAACATCGAAGAAACCCTGCAACTGATCGGCGTGCATATCCATAGTCATAACCCTGTCGACCCCAGCCGAAACAAGCAAATTAGCTTTTAGTTTTGCTCCGATGGATGAGCGGGGCTTGTCTTTTCTATCCTGACGTGCATAACCAAAATAGGGTATAACAGCTACCACTTTGTATGCGCTGGCTCTTTTAGCAGCGTCGATCATTAATAATAATTCGAGAATGTTTTCTGCAGGCGGATTGGTGGATTGGATTATAAAAACAATGCAGCCTCTTACTGATTCTTCGTAATAAGGCTGCAATTCGCCGTCGCTAAATTCTAAGACCGTTGTTTTTCCAAGTTCACTGCCGAAAGAAAGAGCGATTTTTTCCGCCAGTGGTTTAGTGCTTCTGCCTGCAAAAAACTTGATAGGAGCCGTATTTTTCATCTTTTGAGGGATGGTTTTTTAATGGTTTATTTTCGGTCACAAATGTAAGGAATCTAAATTCAATATATACCCAAAATTGATTAAAAAGTTGGAAAAGAAATCTGCTTTCTTTTGCAGGACTTTTTAATATCGTTTTTTCACCGGATGCTAAATAAGCCACGCAGAAATTTTAGCATTATTTTTCTGATGCCATAAAGGTTTTTGAGTAGTCGTTAATATAGTCAAGGATTTCTTCCCTTCCTGTTTTTGTAACCGAAGAACTTAATATTCGTGTTGGCAGTTCTTCCCAGTCTTCACTCAGGCTTTCAGCAAATGCTTTTAGATTAGTATTTAAAACATTGGTGCTAACTTTATCCGACTTCGTAAACACAATATTAAAAGGCACTTGTTTTTCCCCAAGCCAGGTGATAAATTCCATGTCGATGGCTTGTGGTTTATGCCTTGAGTCTATGAGTACAAAAACACAAACCAGATTTTCTCTTTTAAGAATATATTCTTCAATTAAGTTGCCGAATTTCTCCCGGTCTTTCTTACTCACTTTGGCATAACCGTATCCGGGTAAATCAACCAAAAACCATGAATCCTCTATTAAAAAGTGATTGATAAGTCTGGTTTTCCCCGGAGTGGTCGATGTTTTTGCCAGACTTTTCCGTCCCGTAAGCATATTTATCAAGGATGATTTGCCCACGTTTGATCTGCCGATGAATCCAAACTCAGGTAGTTTTGTATCAGGACATTCACTGTTCTTCTGACTGCTTTTTACGAATTCTGCTTTGTTGATTTCCATTTTTTTAATTGTCTGTTTCTTGTTGATCGACGGTTACTGAGCCTGCCAAGGGATACTGCTTGGGATTTATCTCGTTTTTGTTGATTTACTCAGTTTTTGTTGACATTAACCTTTTTTAAGCGATTATCTGTTCCTCCCCTCTTCAAACCCCAATCTTTGTTATTTTGGATTTCGGATTTTGGATTTCGGATTTTTTGGATTTTCGTTGTTTAGAAAATGTTGTCACTTAAGGACTATTTTTTTCAATCCGCAATCTCCAATCCGCAATCCGCAATCTTTGTTATTTCGGATTTCGGATTTTCGATTTCGGATTTTTTGGATTTTCGTTGTTTAGAAATTTTTGTCAATTAAGGACTATTTTTTTCAATCCGCAATCTCCAATCCGCAATCCGCAATCTTTGTTATTTCGGATTTCGGATTTTCGATTTCGGATTTCTTGGATTTTCGTTGTTTAGAATTTTTTGTCAATTAAGGACTATTTTTTTCAATCCGCAATCTCCAATCCGCAATCCGCAATCTTTGTTATTTCGGATTTCTCGGATTTTCTCTGGAAATTAGTTGGTCTTTCTTACTTAACTTTTTAAATCATTATCTTAAAATTAATATTCTATTACAGCAACATTCCTAAATCCGCAATCTCCAATCCGCAATCCGCAATCTTTGTTATTTTGGATTTTGGATTTTCGATTTCGGATTTCTTGGATTTTCGTTGTTTAGAATTTTTTGTCAATTAAGGACTATTTTTTTCAATCCGCAATCTCCAATCCGCAATCTTTGTTATTTCGGATTTCGGATTTTCGATTTCGGATTTTTTGGATTTTCGTTGTTTAGAAATTTTTGTCACTTAAGGACTATTTTTTTCAATCCGCAATCTCCAATCCGCAATCTTTGTTATTTCGGATTTCGGATTTTCGATTTCGGATTTCTTGGATTTTCGTTGTTTAGAAAATGTAGTCGCTTAAGGACTATTTTCTTCAATCCACAATCTCCAATCCGCAATCCGCAATCTTTTTATTTTGGATTTCGGATTTTCGATTTCGGATTTTTTGGATTTTCGTTGTTTAGAATTTTTTGTCAATTAAGGACTATTTTTTTCAATCCGCAATCTCCAATCCGCAATCCGCAATCTTTGTTATTTCGGATTTCGGATTTTCGATTTCGGATTTTTTGGATTTTCGTTGTTTAGAATTTTTTGTCAATTAAGGACTATTTTTTTCAAT
>JAIOZM010000106.1 GCA_021740585.1 Bacteroidales bacterium | reverse complement strand
CTCTTGGTTTAGAGAACTAAACTTATTTAATTTGTCATTAAATTTCGAAAAGTTTAACTATTAACTGAAACCGCCACGTGCGAGAGCATGCGTGGTGGTGTGAGAGGGCGAGGGAGTAATCCCTCTACCTACTCGATTTGCATAAATTATACTTTTCCTTAAGATCAAATTGAATGGCTATATTCTTCAAGGTTTAAAAACATAAACACATATTCGAACTTTATGTATGTTAATAAGCAAATTTTTTTTATTTTTATATGATTTTGATCATGATTCAATATAAACTTTAAAAAAATACTAAAATGTCTGTTACACTGAAAGAAAAACTATACGAAAAGATACAGGAATGGAGACCCAGAACCGCGGCATTGCTAAAAGATCATAGCGATAAAGTTGTTGGTGAAGTTACAATTGGGCAGGCCATCGGAGGGATGAGAAGTGTAAAATCATTGGTAACCGATATTTCCTATTTGGATCCTGAAGAAGGTATCCGTTACAGAGGCTACACCCTACCCGAAGTCTTTGAGAAATTACCTAAACCTGAAGGCTCGGAAATGCCTTATGTTGAAGGATTGATTTATTTACTGCTAACAGGAGATATGCCTACTGAAAGCGAGGTGTCTGATGTGGTTGGTGAACTGAATAAAAGACGAATTTTACCTCGTTATGTATATGAAATGCTGGATGCTTTTCCGGCTAACAGCCATCCTATGGCTATGTTCTCTTCTGCCATTCTTTCTCTTTCAAGAGAATCGTGTTTTAGCCATAAATACCATAAGGGTATTAGCAAAATGGACTATTGGGATTCCACTTATGAGGATTTTATGAATATGATTGCAAAATTACCTGAAATTGGGGCATATATTTATAGAAAGCTTTACAGAGGAGGAGAAAGAATAATTTCCAAACCTTTTCTTGATTTAGGGGCGAATTTCGCAAATATGATGGGCATAGCCAAGCCCTACGACGATGTTTCCAGAATGTATTTAATTATTCATGCAGATCATGAAAGTGGCAATGTGAGTGCACACGCAGGTCATCTTGTGGCAAGCGCACTTTCTGATATGTACTTATCTACCTCTGCAATGGTTAACGGACTTGCAGGACCCTTACATGGCTTGGCAAATCAAGAGGTGCTTCGCTGGATTCAAGGAGTTCACAGCGATATGCTAGGAAAGATTCCTACCGAAGATGAAATGAGGTCTTTTGTTTGGGATACCTTAAATGCAGGGAATGTTATACCTGGATACGGGCATGCCGTTCTTAGAAAAACAGATCCTCGTTACAGCATTCAACGTGACTTTGCTTTGAAATACCTGAAAGATGATCCTTTGTTTAAATACACCGATTTATTGTACAAAGTTGTTCCTCCTATTTTGCTTGAGCAGGGTAAGGCTAAAAATCCATGGCCTAATGTCGATGCCCAATCGGGTGTTATTCAATGGCATTATGGCGTAAAAGAATATGAATTTTACACAGTTATGTTTGCCATCGGAAGGGCCATTGGTGTGGGAGCTAATATCGTTTGGGACAGAGCACTGGGTTACCCGCTTGAAAGACCTAAATCGCTTACTACAGCTATGTTGGAAAAAATTGCCGGAATATAGAGCTTTCATTATAAAATTAATTAAGCGGTTCTGTGAACCGCTTTTTTTATTTTATTAGGTTTTAAGCTTAAGTTGGTATATTTGCCGGAAGGAAATTTCGTACCTTAATCTCAAATTATATTCCATGGCCTACAAAAACCTGTCAGCATTTATTGATGTTTTAAAGGAAAGAAATGAAGTTATCACTGTTAACAGCTTTGTTGACCCGATACTTGAAATATCGGAAATTACAGATCGATTCTCAAAATTACACGATGGTGGGAAGGCTTTATTATTCCTAAATACCGGAACGCAATTCCCGGTCATTACAAATATGCTTGGTTCTGATAAGAGAATGTCGCTTGCCATGGGCGTGGAAAAAATTTCTGAGATTGAAGAAAGGTTAAAGGAGTTGTTTAATTCTATAAAAGAACCGCGAAAAGGGTTTTTTGAAAAACTTGCAATTTTACCTCAGCTCGCTAAAATTAGTGCATATTTTCCAACCGAATTTAAAGGAAAGGCAGATTGTCAGCAAGTAATACATAAGAATCCAGATCTCAGTATTCTTCCGGTTTTAAAAACATGGCCCTATGATGGAGGCCGATTTGTTACCTTACCTCTGGTTTTTACCACGGATCCGGTCTCGGGAGAAAGAAATGTTGGAATGTACAGAATGCAAATCTTTGACAATAATACCACGGGTATGCACTGGCATCGACATAAAACCGGAGCAAATCACTATGAAAAGTATAAAAAGTTGGGGTTGAAAATGCCTGTCGCGGTTGTTCTTGGCGGTGATCCGGCTATTACATATAGCGCAACAGCACCATTGCCTGAGAATGTCGATGAACTCCTGCTGGCCGGTTTTTTAAGGCAAAAAGGCGTTCCTCTTGTATCTTCCATTTCACAGAAAATCAGCGTACCGGCCGATGCTGAAATAGTCATTGAAGGTTATGTAGATCCCTCGGAAGAAAAGGTAATTGAAGGTCCCTTTGGTGATCATACCGGTTTTTATTCGTTGGAAGACTTTTATCCTAAGTTTCATGTTACCTGTATAACTCATCGAAGAAACGCAGTTTATCCTGCAACCATTGTAGGAATTCCACCACAGGAAGATGCGTGGATAGCAAAAGCTACTGAAAGAATATTTCTAATGCCGATTCAACAAACGATAGCACCTGAATTGGTTGATATGTATATACCTGAAATAGGCGTTGCTCATAACCTAACCATTGTAAGTTTTGAAAAATCGTATCCCGGACAGGCACGAAAAATAATGAATGCCTTATGGGGAGCCGGACAAATGATGTTTAACAAGGTACTTATTGTTACGGATCATACTGTGGATATTCACAATCTGAAAAAAGTTTATGAGAAATTGAAAATGATCAACATTCTTTCTGACCTCGTGATTTCTTCAGGTCCATTAGACGTATTGGATCATTCCTCAGATTATACTGGTATTGGGGGCAAGCTTGGAATCGATCTGACAACTAAAACAGAAGAGGAGTTGATTGTGCAGCCCCTTCCTTCCAAAACAGAAAGATCTGCAAATCTTACCTTAAGTGATATTCCTGAAATCACTGATGTGAGAATATTAGAATCGGATAATTCTTTTAATAAAATAGCCCTCCTGAATATTAAAAAGCAGAATGATTATAAACTTTCAGAATTAAGCGCTAAGATTCATAAAATAAACGAGATAGAACATTGTAATATCATTCTTTTAACAGATGAAAATCTCGATCTCAAATCATTTAAAGAATTTCTTTGGTATTTTCTAAATAATCTGGAACCGGAACGCGATATTTTGCGTATAAACCGAATTGATAATGATCCGATTCTGATTATGGATGGCACATCTAAAAATTTGGAGAATGACCGATTTAAAAGAGACTGGCCAAACCCCGTTTGTATGAATGAAAAAACAATTAAAAAAATTGATGCAAATTGGGAAAGCTTACAATTGGGCGCTTTTATTAATTCACCATCAGATCATTACAATAAATTGATTAAAAACCCGGGAGCCAGAGCTTATTATAATTCCTGATTCCTACAGTCCAGCTTGTGGAATCCTGATTTCATCTGCTGTCAATTATTGTATGTTTAGGACCTCAACAAAGATACTATTCCTTTTTGGTTTGCTTCTTTTCGGAGAAGCAGGCTATACTCAGCAATTAGGAGAGAATTTGTCGGCAGCTGAGGTTTTTTCGGTTGAAAATGGGCTTTCATCTTCCAGGATCACAACAAATTTTGTCGATAGCAGAGGCTACTTATGGGTGGGTACGTCAGATGGGCTTAACCGTTATGATGGCTATGAATTTCTTGTTTTTAAGCATGAACCCGGCAACGATTTAAGTATATCAAATAATCATATTACCTGCATAAAAGAAGACTTAAAAGGGAATTTGTCCTGTTTTCCGAACTTTTTTCGGGATGATTTTCTAACTGTTTGATAATCAGAATCCAAGGTATAATAATTTGGTGAATTCGGGTGTCCCGTTGTATATTTGAGGATGTTTGTCCGTAAAAAGAAGAATAGCAGTGGGAGTACAAGCGTCCAGATCATACAGAAGGTTCAGGGAAAATACTCTGTCATAAAAACCCTTGGATCCTCAAAAGAAGAAGAGAAAATTGATCATCTATTCAGTCAGGCCCAGGAGGCAATACCTCGACTTTTCAACCAGATCACTCTATTCGATGATCCACCCTATCTTCCAAGAGTTGATGAATTAAGCAATGATGATATCAGGATAATTGGGCCAGAGCTAGTTTTTGGTAAGATTTTCAATCACATTGGTTTTGGTCAAATACCTGATCAGCTATTCAAAGATTTGGTAATATCTAGAATCACACATCCTGGAAGCAAGCTTCAATTATCAGAATATCTGAGAGAGAATAATAGACAAGAAATCTCTGCGGATAATATTTACTATTTTCTGGACAAGTTAAATTCGAAGTACAAGCATCAGGTTGAGGATATTAGTTTTGCTTACACTCGCAAACTTTTAAATGGAAAAATTGGTATTGTGTTTTACGATATGACTACAATCTACTTTGAAAGTAGTCAACCAGATGAGTTACGTATGACTGGCTTTTCAAAGGACGGTAAACATCAACATCCTCAAATTTTCTTAGGATTATTGGTAGGTAGAAATGGATACCCTATTGGTTATGACATATTTGAAGGAAATATTTACGAGGGACACACATTAATCCCCATTTTAGAGAAGTTCGAAAAACGGTTTAAGTTTGAAAAGCCTATTGTCGTAGCTGATGCCGGACTGTTATCCACTGAAAACATCAGCACCTTAACCAAGAGGGGGTATACGTTCATTCTGGGAGCAAGGATTAAGAATGAAGCTAATACAATTAAAAAACAAATTGAGAAAATAAGTTTTACTGATGTACATATTACAAAACTTCATAAGCCCGACAAAACCATATTATATGTGAGCTATTCTTCCTCAAGAGCAAAGAAGGACAAAGCAAACAGAGAAAGAGGCTTAAAGCGCCTTGAAAAGAGCTTAAAGGCTGGAAGGCTAACAAAAAGCAACATTAATAATCGAGGGTACAACAAATATTTAAAAATGGAAGGTGAACTATCCATACAGATTGATTACACTAAATTTGAAAGTGACTGTAAGTGGGATGGTCTCAAAGGGTATATTACTAATACTAGACTAAAGGGGAAACAGGTAATAGATAACTACAATAACTTGTGGAAAATCGAAAAAGCCTTCAGAATATCAAAAACTGATCTGAAAATCAGACCTATATATCATAGGCTAAAAGAAAGGATCGAAGCTCATATTTGTATCTCCTTTGTTTCCTATGTGCTATTCAAAGATCTCGAGCGTATATTGCTGCAAACCAGTAATATATCAATCAATAAAGCCATTAAAGCCATCAATAAAATGTATGAAATCATTGTTCCATTACCAGGGGATAGGTTCCGCTCAATCAAGCTGAAAAACAATGAGACGCAAAAGCAAATTATCGATTTGATAGATGCCAATTACTGAAATGGGTGTCTTTTTCGGAAAACAGGAAAGAAGACTTAAAAGGGAATTTGTGGGTAGGAACTAATGATGGTTTAAATCTATTTGACCGGGAACAAGGTCTTTTTAAGGAATATGTTTTTTATTATACTGAAGATGAACCCAATAAATGTACCAAAATCGATGCGATTATTGAACCTGATAGTTCCGGAATTTGGATTCAGATAGAAAATTCATTAAAACGAATTAATTTCTCTGATCAAAGTATTCAATCTTTCCCTTTTTTTGAAGGTAACTGCAACTCATATAAAAGGTATAATACCTCCGGACTTGAGCAGGATGCTCAGGGATTTATCTGGCTTGGAACTAGTGATGGCTTATTTGTATTTAGTCCTCATGAAGAAAAATACGAGCAGTTTGTACATAATTCTCTCGACCCTTACAGCTTGTGCGATAACAATGTAAATGACGTTTTTCGGGACAATAATGATGAAATTTGGATTGCTACCGACAATGGATTAAATAAATTCGATCGTCTGCATAAAAGGTTTATTACTTTTCCATTTGTAAGTGCTGAAAATAGCGCAAAATTCAGAATTTCTAAAATTTTTGGAGCGGAAGACGGTACTATTTGGTTAGCTGCAGAATCAGGTCTCGCATATCTAAATAAAAGCTCCAAATCTATTGAAGTTTACCCACAAATAACTTTCAAAAAGAGTGAATTTAGTCTTAATTCGCTCAAAACTCTGGTAATTGATAAAAATAGCATTGCATGGATTGGTGCAGAATCCGGACTTATAAAACTGGATTTGAAACCACGTAAATTTGGCGCAAACCCCGATGATAACTATCCAAATTCAGCGTTCTTTGAGCAGAATGTTACTGCAGTATATAAAGACACTAAAGCAAGAGTATGGATTGGAAACCAAGATGGAATTCTGGAATTGACAGATAGATATTATGACAGGCAAACTAGTTTTAATTTGGGGAATAATTGGGTTAAAACCATTTTTGAGGATAGTAAAGGCCGGATATGGATTGGTTGTAATAACGGCATTTTATTGTATTCAGAAGCTAAGGATGAATTGATTGCATTTGAAGAATATTTTAGTTCGGTTGTTGGTTCAGACTTAAGAAGATTGTCAATTTACCAAATTATTCAAGGTAAGCGTGAAGATTTTTGGATAGGAACCAGTGAGGGTCTTTTTAATTTTAAGGAAAGAATAAATACAGTCGATTCATATAATAGTATTTATAATAATGAAAGTTCTGTAATTGTTGGCTCAGTGAATGCAATCTGTAGTAATCAAGGAAATGAAATTTGGATTGGTACACAACAAGGGATGTTATTGTTTAATACACAAACCAATGTATTCTATAAACCTGATTTTGGATTTGAAGATAATTTTATATTCGATGAAATAGAGGTTAATTCAATCCTGCTTGATAGGGAAAACAGTTGGTGGATTGGTACAAATTATGGTTTATGGGAAATCAATACTCAGGAAGCCATCAGAAATCATTACACAGAAAAGAATGGATTACCCAATAACTTAATTAATAAATTACTTGAGGATAAGGAGTCAAATATTTGGTTTAGCACCAATAAAGGCCTTGTAAAATACGATAAGTCAAGACTCGATTTTTTAATCTATGGGATAAATGATGGTTTAAAATCTAATGAATACAATCCCGGTTGCGGTTCATCATCCATTGACGGTGAAGTATTTTTTGGAGGCTTAAGAGGTGTCGATAGTTTTTATCCGATAGAATTAAAAGAATACAATAAATCACCTCAGGTTCTAATTTCTGTATTAGAAGTTTATGGTCAGAATGTATTAAAGAAAAGGCTGATTGATAAAGCTACTAAATCGATCAGGGTTCGTTATAACGAGACATTTAACTTGCACTTTAGTGTAATGGATTTTAGTTTTCCGGAACAGAACAGATTTATATATTCCCTGTGTGCGGAAGGGAAAAGGGAAGAGTGGTTGCCAATAGGAACACAAAATAGTCTTACTTTTTCCAGTTTACCTTCTGGAACTTATTCCTTTAAATTAAAAGGTTCCTCAGGAAATGGAGTCTGGAGCGAAAATGAAGCCACATTAAAGATTTTGGTTGAAGCTTCATTCTGGAAGACAAGGATCGCGTATTTTGTATATGGGACTTTTATCCTATTGTTGTTTTATCTTTTTATACAGCTCAGAACCAGTTCGTTGCGCAGGTCGAACCGTATCCTGAGGGAAAATGATATCGTGGCAAAACAGGTTTCGAAACAAAAGGAACTTTTAAGCTATAGAAATAAAAATATTGAAGACAGCCTGAATTATGCCCACAGAATACAGGAAGCAATACTTGTAACAAAGGAAAATTTTCATAAAATACTCCCCAAATCATTCATTTTACATTTGCCAAAAGATATAGTAAGTGGAGATTTCTATTGGATTTCTGAAAAGGATGATATGGTCTTTGTAGCTGCGGTAGATTGCACAGGACATGGTGTGCCGGGTGCATTTATGTCATTAATTGGACTTGAATTATTCCGAAAGATTACCAGTATTCCCGATATTAACGAACCAGGAATTATCCTAAACCATTTAAATGAAAATATACAGGATATATTTGGTAAAGAAGGTAATATTTCTTTAAGGGATGGAATGGATTTGGCTCTTTGTATTATTGATAAAAAGAATATGACACTTCAATTTGCAGGTGCTATGAATCCTCTTTTCCTTTTAAGAAATGATAAACTTATTGAAGTGAAGGGGGATCGTTTTTCTATTGGTGCAGATCCTGATGATGAAGTGCCTTATATTAAAAAATTCACAAGCCATGAACTTAAACTTCAAAAGGATGATATGATTTATTTATTTAGCGATGGTTTTGCTGACCAGTTCGGAGGTCCGGCCGGAAAAAAATATAAATACAGAAGATTCCGGCACCTTTTACTTACCATACACAAGATAGACATTCAAAGGCAAAAGCGATACCTTCGGGAGAGCATTGAAGATTGGAGAGGAAATGAAGAGCAAATTGATGATATATTGGTGATTGGGATCAGAGCTGATTTTTGACGCTTCTGTAACGTTTATTAAGCAAGAGTTAGGCCTTCATTGTGCTGAGAATATTATTCCAATGGCAGAGTGCTCATGAGCTTAAATTGGGAATACCATCTTTAGCGAAACTTCAAAAAATGATTTGGAGTGAAGGTATGGAAGAGAAATTTCTTATCTTTTCTTCTCAATATTAATTGAAGTGTAAATTTGCCTAAGATAAAATGGATGAGCTTCGACCAATTAATTTGGTAATAGTCGTTTTCTGATGATATAGAATTAAACCTTCAAAAGATTCTTCATCTTCAAAATAAGCACATCCACCTGAAATGGTTTACTTATGTAATCGTCCATTCCAACGGCGAGACAGTTTTCGCGATCGCCAGCCAAGGCATTTGCTGTTATGGCAATTATCGGAGTTTGGGTATTTGTACTGCTTTCAATCTCACGTATCTTCTTTGTGGCAATAATACCATCCATTACCGGCATCTGAATGTCCATTAAAATAATGTTATACCTGTTCTTGTCGAATTTATCCAATGCTTCTTTGCCGTTATTGGCAACATCGACATTTTTTACAATATTCTTTAAACTGAGAATTACAATCTTTTGATTTATAAGATTGTCCTCAACTAATAATACATTAGCATCCTTCAATTCGATAAACCCCTTTGATTGAGGAGGTAATTTATCCGCTTCTTCATCTAATCTTCGGAATAAATCTTTTTTATAATTCAGATTTACACGAAACTCATATTTGCCTTTACTATAATCTTCACTTAAAGTTCCGCCAATGGAATGAATCAGGTTTGCAGTAAAAGACAAATCAAATTTTTGAATTTTCCCGGTCTCCAGGCAATCTTCAAATCCTGTATTATTGTTCTTAAATTCCTTAAAACAGCTCTCAAAGAAAAACATAATAGTAGTGCTTTCACTTGTTTCTTTTTGAGGGAAGATAGAAATACTTAGTTTTTGAAGATAATCACTCTGCTTTTTGATTATGCTCTGAAGAATATTCAGCATAATCTGCTTTAGTTTTATTGGATCGCCAATTATATAGTTGGTAATATTTCTGGAAATGCTTATTTGAATATCTAATGACTCATTTTCCTTGAAAATCTTAATAATACTCTCCAGAGCAGTTTCAAGGTTGAATGAAATGGCAGAATCTTTGGTAGCAATTAAACCCGGTTGAGCAATATCGACCATATTATTTACTGTGTCAACAAGGTTGTTAGTCGATGCTTGCAAAGTATCAATCAAATCTTTTTGTTTGCTGTCGAGTTTGGATGAATTAACCAGATTATTAACCAGTAAAATATTATTTAATGAGGTTCGTAATGTGTGTGAAAGATTCGAAATAAATTCATTCTTTTCCCTGATATTATTATTCAGTGAATCCAATTCTGCCTTGATTTTTGAGGATTCTGATAATTTTGAATTGCGATAGATTCCTAAGTAGGAATAAATAAAACCATACACAACTACCAGAGCTATAAAATCGGGGAGCTTAATACCTGGAGTTACCAGATTTGGCATAAAGAATGAAGGAATAACTATTGCAACCAGAAGGATGGATAAAAGAAAAGAAGTTATTGGTGTTAATAGCAAAGTTGTTAATAGCGGAAATAAAAGAATAAACAAACCAATTTTTGAAACAAAGGGCAAGAAATAAAAGGAGAAACTAAAAAAAACTAATAGTATTAAAGAGGTTGAAATCGTCGCAGCATTATAATACCTTTTAACAGGAAAAAGTATCTTTGTGAAGGAAAGTAAAATAAAAACCAACAGAAAGACAGCCGAATCAAAGAATCTGTTCTCATATAATAAGTAAAGTCCTGATAAAAGGAAAATAGTCAAACTGAAATAAACAATCACATTAAACAGAAAAAGTTTATTCCTGAATTCAGAATCATTTTCATCCGGAGATGAAGTATAGAGCTTAGATGTGTGCTCTTTCATTTTGTAAATATATGGCTTAATTATTGTCTTAATAAAAATTGTTTGACTAAATTGGCAAATTATACGGGAAAGCTGTAGAAAAAGTTTCCTCTTATTGTTAAATACAGTAAAAGTATTTGAAACTTTGAAAAAAAAATAATTTATATTGAATTCAATATAGAATTATTAATATAATTGGATAATTTTTTTTAATATTTGAGATTAATCTTGTCTGATAAAAATAAGAGACAGCTTCGCTGCGCTCGCAATCTTTAGAGGTTTTATAAGTTTTACCGGAAAACAATGATTTGAAATTATAATAATAATTATTTTTATGTGATGCGCAGAACGATTGGAATATTATATATTTTACTACTAAGTTTTTCTCTTGCGGCTCAAGTAGGCAGTCAGACAAGTGTAAAGTATTCTCCTGACTTTAAATTTGAGGATGGTTTCTACCTTAATTTTAGTATGGTGAAGCAAAACTCCCCTATCCCTGTGGCTCGGATAATTACCAATCTTGACCGAAGTTCGAGCGATTTTTATACTAATTTACTCAATGAAAAACTTTTTACCTATTTCGATGGGAATGGCGTTAAACAGCAAACTTCCACAAGCAAACTTTGGGGTTTTAGCCGAAATGGGGTTTTGTATATTAAGATGAGCGAAGGTTTTCACCGGATTACAATTGTTGGTGGTATTTGTCATTTTGTTGCTACTATAGTTTCTTATGAAAATCCATATTATGATCCCTATTTCGGAAATCCATATTCCTATTCTTCGCGCAGGTATATGCCATATTCGTCAACTCAGGGCAGAGCCACTAAAAATCAGGAGGTTAGTCAGTTTCTTCTCGATTTTGAAACAGGTGAAACCTATGAATATGAATTAAAAGCAGTTGAAATATTATTGATGAAGGACACGCAACTTTATGACGAGTATATGGCCCTGAAAAAGAAGAAAAAAAAGCAACTTAAGTTTTATTATATCCGTAAATTTAATGAACGAAATCCTATTTACTTCCCTGTAAAAAATAAATTTTAGAAAGATGAAAAAAATAATTATCAGTGCTGTATTTGCTATCTTCTCATTAACATTATTCTCGCAGCGGGAATATTTGCCCACCGTAGAAGATCTTGACCTGTTTCTTACAACCAAAACCTATGTGGTTCTTGAGGACAATCCTATGTCGGAATTTAATTTTGAAGTTAAAGATGCCATGGCAAAAGTATGGAAGCTTACTGATTTTGAATATATAAGCGTGGAAGACTTTGCAGAAAAATCTCAAAATTCCGACGCCTCGTTTATTTACACATCCATTGTAAATTTTGAAAATGATAAAACCGATTCCAGATATGTTTTCTTACACTTGTCGCTGGGTGGAGAGAATTTTACTATGGACGATTTAAAAGATATAGTTTCTCTTCCTCTTGGTTATTTTGGCGTAGATGCTGATAGATATGGCTATAAGATTGGAGTCTTATTATCATTTATGCAAAATCATGTTGGCCTCATGAAGAAGAATCCTGAAATAATTTCAAATAATATCTTCAAGCATTATAATGAAAATATAGAAAGTGCACATAATAAAACCCTATATCTTCTTGAAGATGAATTGTCGAAGGACGTTAGTACAACCGCCAGAATAAAAGCAATCTATCCTTATAAGTTTAAATTGGTTTCAATGGATGAAATTAAGGAAGCTATTCTGGCCCGCGATGAAAATGTTGTATTCCTGCATAAAGTAGGTCCGGAAGGAAAAAAATTAAAAGCCCGTTGTTATAAAATTATTATTGGCGCAGAGAATGGAGATTTTTATTATTTCGATTACCATATGGTTAGCCCTAAGAGTCCGGATGGATTCTTATCTTCTGATTTTAAGAAACTGGCTAAGTAATTGCGCTAATAACTGGTCAGTTTTATTTGGATGAATAAGAGAGTCTGTTGTGTTCAGAAATCAATTATACTGCAGACACTTTTGTTCTCCTGATCTTTTTTATAATTTCGCTCCAATCTATTAATTTTTCTATTCATCTTTCAATAATCGACAATGGCAGCATCAAAACCGGCAATACCTAAAGGAACAAGAGATTTTGGGCCGGATGATATGGTTAAAAGGAATTATATTTTTGAGACTATCAAGAAGGTATTCCGAAACTATGGATTCTTATCCATTGAAACACCGGCAATGGAAAATCTTGATACACTTCTTGGTAAATACGGCGATGAAGGGGATAAGCTGTTATTCAGAGTTTTAAATTCAGGAGACTTTTTATCCAAATCGGATACAAAAGTACTGAGCGAAAAAAACTCTGCTGCTTTATCTTCCCAAATATGCGACCGGGGTTTAAAATACGATTTAACCGTCCCCTTTGCACGCTTTGTGGTTCAGCATAGAAACGATATTCAGTTTCCGTTTAAGCGGTATCAGATTCAACCGGTTTGGAGAGCCGACCGACCCCAAAAGGGAAGGTATCGCGAGTTTTATCAATGCGACGTAGATGTTATCGGTAGTAATTCTTTGCTTAACGAGGCTGAATTACTATCTATTATCGATAAGGTTTTTGAGCAACTGAGTATAAAAGTTCTTATCAAAATAAATAACCGAAAGGTTCTGGCAGGAATAGCTGAAGTTACAGGAAGTGGTGACCAGCTCACTGATCTGACTGTTGCGATCGATAAACTCGATAAGATTGGTATGGAAAAAGTGAAAGAGGAACTTCTTTCAAAAGGTTTTAGCCAAAAGACTATAGAAAAAGTTGAACCTATTCTGATTTTTGAGGGTAGTTTTGAAGAAAAACTGAATTTTCTTAAAAAATATCTTAGTACCTCAGCAATTGGTCTGAATGGGATAGAAGAGATTATGAAGGTTGGAGAATACAGTTCAAAAATGAAGATTAAGAGTGAAATTGAATTGGATTTATCTCTGGCTCGCGGACTCAATTACTATACAGGCGCTATTATTGAAGTTAAGGCACTGGAAACGGAGATCGGCAGCATTTGTGGTGGTGGACGTTATGATGATCTTACCGGGATATTTGGTTTGCCGGATGTTTCAGGTGTGGGAGTTTCTTTTGGAGCCGACAGAATCTTCGATGTTCTCCAGGAACTTAATCGTTTTCCGGAAGGGGAAAACGCCAGGGCAAAATTGATGTTCGTGAATTTTGGTGAGGTTGAGGCAAATTATATTCTTGGAATAATCGGAAATATCAGGGATGCCGGAATTAATGCAGAATTGTATCCCGATTCAGCTAAGATGAAAAAGCAAATGACTTATGCCGATGCAAATAAAATTCCTTATGTGGCACTCATTGGTGAGGAAGAAATGAAAAATGAACTTATCACCCTGAAAGATATGAAAACAGGGGAACAGGTTTCTGCCACCCTCGATGCAATTATTAAAAAGCTTAGTTAATGCTCCTATTAGCTTCGCGACCCTTGAGAAAAAAATATTTTAACGCAAGGTACGCAAAGGAATTTCGCAAAGGACGCAAAGAATTAGAGATTTAACTTTTTTTATCCTTGCGTTCTTTGCGTAAACTTCGCGACCCTTGAGAAAAAAATATTTTAACTCAAGGTAGGTATAGGAATTTCGCAAAGGACGCAAAGAATTAGAGATTTAACTTTTTTTATCCTTGGGTTCTTTGCGTAAACTTCGCGACCCTTGAGAAAAAAATATTTTAACTCAAGGTACGCAAAGGAATTTCGCAAAGGACGCAAAGAATTAGAGATTTAACTTTTTTTATCCTTGCGTTCTTTGCGTAAACTTCGCGACCCTTGAGAAAAAAATATTTTAACTCAAGGTAGGTATAGGA
>JAIOZM010000105.1 GCA_021740585.1 Bacteroidales bacterium | reverse complement strand
AAATTAAGGCACTAAAGTTTACCAGCTGTTATGGATGTGGTTGCCCCAGGGTGATGTTCTCTAATAATTGGCAAAAAATTTGCCGATTATCTTTTTAATGGAACGAGTACGACCGTTTCTCGTCAAGTTTCACAGCCTTATGAACGAGTTCCTGCCGCAAACTATTTGGCACGCAAATTAGCCGGAAAACACCTTGCAAATTTTATGACAATTATGGGAAACGGAGCTCGAAAATCAAAATTAAACGTGTGAGAATTGACAGAGCAAAAAGTAAAAAACCCGCTTAAATGTAAAAGATAAGCGAACGGTCGACGAGAAAAGTACGAGTGCTGGAAACCCTGGGGCAATCATTCATAACTAGTTTATATGTTCTCTTTTTCCAAGCATATAATCCCTATATGGGACATTTTGCTTGGAATGGTGGTTTTTATATACCAATCTAAGTTAGTAATTATATTCCGATATTTTAACAATAATAATTTACTATTTAATAATAGTAGAGGTTCGAAGCAATAACGATAAGGTCATATCAGCCACACATACAGACACTTACAAAGGGTATGCCAATATCCTTTGATTTAAGACCCTCTAAACCCCATATACCCACTATCTCGATATAAGCAAAGCACTGTGTCAAACAAGGGTTAGAACGCATATAATCAACTATATAGGAAATATAGTGAAATAGAAGGAAGTTAACTTTTAGCTAACTATATCACCAAATAAGAAAATTGAATTTGTTTCAGTAGAGTATAACAAAAAAGCCTCCTGTGGAGGAAGCTTTATCGTTGACCCGCCAGGGCTTCCCGAGTCCCCTCCTTCGTCGGGTCTCGGGATAAACTTCTCGCCCAGCTTTGTTCTTTATGATTAAGCATAAAAAAAGACCCCAAAAATATGGAGTCTAATATATGTTGACCCGCCAGGGCTCGAACCTGGACTCTTCTGAACCAAAATCAGATGTGTTGCCAATTACACCACAGGTCAATAAGAGAGTATTCAAACGAGGCTGCAAATTTAGAAAAATATTTTTAACAAAATAAATTTTATTTATATTTTTCTTCCATTCTATATCCACTTGTCAAATAAAAAAACTGGTTTAACTTTACAGTTAGCATTTTTTCAATCTGTAATTTCTAAAATTATGACCATAGAAAATATTCTTATCATTGCCGTTGCCATCATTGTTAGTGTAATAATAATTCGCTTTGTCACTAAAGTTCTGGCTAAACTGATAGCAATAGCAATTGTGGTTATTGCTTTGTACTACATTCTTTTTCAGTGGAATGGAGGGCTTCTAAACCTGGGCAAAAATCAATTTATTGTTTATGATCTGGAAGAAAAGTATTGCCATGATGAGGAAGATCTCGTTAAGTGTAATTGTATCATTTTACCTCTAAAAGCCGATATTGAATCGAAATATACGCCGGAGGAGCTTGAGACTTTGAACAAAGACAGAATGGAGGCTTTAAAAATATTTTATAAGAGCATAGAAGAAAATAGTCAGTCCATCAAAGCTTGTCTGGAAGAAAATAACTCAGGAAGTGCCTGGAAGGAATTCATGGAAGATATTAAATCATCCCCATTAAAGAAAAAGTTAAACGAGTTAATGGGAAAGGAAGAAGAAGAGTTTCCGGATGCAGCATGAGGCATCAGATTTTCTTCTCAAAAATCCTGAATTTCTTATAAACTACACCACCCATTTTTTCCATTTCAGCCCTTACTTTGGTGTTATTTTCCAATTCCAGATGCGAATCCATCCATTCCAGATTATTTTTTCTGGCCGACTCAAACATACTCACTCCCATAATGGTGTCGAGACCCGCATTCCTGTAATCGGGATGAACTGCTCCCAATAAAAGAGTAAGCTGCTTGGTGGCTTTTTGTGCTCTTAATATTTGAAATATTCCAAAAGGTAGTACATATCCCTTGCTTTTCTTTACTCCTTCTGAAATTTCAGGAATACCCAAAACAAAAGCAATTACCTCATCTTTTTCGTTTTTTAATACTTTTATTAAATCCTTATGCAGTATAGCAAGGTATCGTTGCGAAAATTCTTTCATCTCCTTTTCACTCATCTCAGAAAAGCCATAAATTTCCTTAAATGTTATATTTACCAACCGAAAAACTGGAGAAATAAGGCTTCTGATCTCTTTGTTGGATTTGGGTTCCACAAGTTTTATTCCCGGATTGTTCCTTATTGCTCGTTCTCTTATTTTAAGATAAAATTCCGGCATTTCCTCAGGAACCATAATTTTATAGGCTACCAAATCTGTTTTCTTAGTAAAACCATATTTTTCAACCAAGTCAACCTGATAAGGAAAGTTGCAATTCGTCGATATTACTACCGGCTCATCATAGCCTTCAACTAATAATCCCTGAGGATCTTTATCGGAAAAAGCCAAAGGGCCAACCAGATTTTCCATTCCTTTCGAAACCGCCCATTCTTCAATTTTCTTAAATAATGCCTCTGAAACTTCGGGGTCGTCAAAACACTCCAAAAAAGAAAAGCGAGCATCCTTTTCATGGTGCAAATCGTTGTATTTGTGATTAATAACACCCATTATTCTACCTATTATTGTGCCGTTTCGGGAGGCAAGGAAGCGAATGGTGTCGCAATGACCAAAGGCAGGATTTTTCTTTGGATTATGAAAGGTCCATTCGTCCATATAAACCGGTGGAACCCAATTGGAATGATCTTTGTGAATTTTAGCTGGCAGATGAATAAATTTTCTGAGTGAAGACCGTGATTTCACCTCAGAAATAAAAATTGCAGTCATAATTGAATTTTTAAACCCGGATAAATGTAATTAAAAAAATATCTGTTCCTGATTCAATATCAAATTTTTATTCCTAAAATAGAACTTCTTACTGCAACCTTGTAGTGCTTTTCCCGTCTAACTACTATATTTTAGCATTCACGGGAATTGTTATCTTTACCAGTCATTCTTGAAAGCAATTTTAAATTCTATTTTATTGTAATGCACAGATTTTCTGAAAACGCAAAAAAGCTTTTTATATTCTTCACTCTTATATTCAGTGGCATTTATAATTATGCTCAAATTAACTTCTCCGCTCAATCTGACTATAAATATTTGAAGGGTATAAACGCTACAGCTATTGCATCGAACTGGAATCAACCGGGATTTAACTATAATGACTGGCAATCAGGAACAGCTCCATTCTGGTATGGCGACGGAGCTGAAGGAACGGAATTGACAGAAATGCGATACTCATACTCAACATTATATTTGCGAAGTAGTTTTACCAGTCAAAACACCGGTCTGCTCGACGATGTTATTTTCAGGATAAATTACGACGATGGATTTATTCTGTGGATAAACGGACAGGAAGTTCTTCGGGCAAATGCCCCTGTTATTCTTAGCGATATATCATTTGCCACTGATAATCATGAATCGGGGAATTTCGAATCCTTCATTTTGAAATCATCCGAATTAAATTTAGCAGATGGAGTTAATTATATTGCTGTCCAGGCATTTAATGTAAGCCTGGAAAGTTCAGATTTTCACTTTCAGCTAAGTATAGATGCTAGTCCGCTTATGCCTGAAGAACCTGAATACCCCGATTCTCTGGGCTTTAGCTTCAGTGCAAATTCAGGTATGTACAGCAATCCTTTTTTTCTGACATTTTCTGCTTTGGATCCCGCGGTTCAAATAAAATACACGCTTGATTGCAGTAACCCTCAGGACTCCCCCAGTGCATTAACAGCTACTGGCTTAACCACAATATTAATCGATCCTGAAAGTAGTACTAATCGGCCTGCAACCCCGGGAGTAATCCTGAGAGCCTCAGTTTTTAAGGAAGGTTACAAGCCTTCCAAACCTACATCCAGAACGTTTATTTTTCTTAATAAAGTAAGAACACAATCTTATCCGGGTGGAGACTGGCCCGCAGAAAATGTAAACGGCCAGGTGATAGATCTGGATATTGATTCGAGGATTATAAATGATCCAAATTATTCCCGAATGATAGATGATGCTTTTCGTGAGATCCCCAGCATGTCAATTGTAACAGATATAAAAAATCTATTTGACCCGGTAACCGGAATTTATGTGAACGCTATGGGACATGGCGAAGAGTGGGAGAGGGAATGTTCATTTGAATTACTGGATCATAAGGGGAAAGAAGGATTTGGTATAAATGCCGGATTAAGAATTCGGGGAGGATGGAGTCGCCACTCCAATTTTCCCAAACATGCATTCCGCATTTTATTCAATGCTGAATATGGTTACCCCAGATTATATTACCCGCTTTTTGAAGAGGAAGGAGTAGCAGAATTTGATAATATTGACTTGCGGACCTCACAAAATTATGCCTGGGCTCAGGGGGATAGTCATAACACCATGGTCAGAGAAGTATTTTCCCGCGATTCTCAGCGGGATATGGGTCAGCCCTACACAAGAAGCCGTTACTACCATTTGTATTTAAATGGCATGTACTGGGGATTATTTCAAACTCAGGAAAGATCGGAATCTGATTACGCATCTGATTATTTTGGTGGAAGCTCTGATGACTATGATGTTATTAAAGTAAATACCGATGAGTATCAAAACGACATTGAGGCAACAGATGGTTATCTGGATGCATGGCAGGAAATTTATAACAGAACCAGTATCGGATTTAGTCAGAATGTGAATTATTTTGGCCTTCAGGGAATGGATGCCTCGGGAAAGCCTGTTAAAGGAGCTACAAATCTGGTAGATATTGATAATCTGATCGATTACATGCTAACTATTTTTTATGTTGGAAATTTTGACGCTCCTGTTTCAGCTTTCCGTGGGAATAAAGAACCCAATAACTTTTATGCCATTTATAACCGGGAAAATAAGGGCGAAGGATTCAGGTTTTTTAATCACGATGGTGAGCACGCTATGTTTGTACAAGGTATATCACCCGGAGTTGGACTATACGAAGACCGGGTTAATCTTGCCACACGAACCGATGGCCAAAACCTTTATGTGGGAGAGTTCAAGGAGTTTAGCCCCCAGTGGCTGCACCATAAGCTATCTGATAATGTCGAATACAGACAAAAATTTGCCGACCGAGCCTTTATGCATATGAGCGAGGGTGGTGCCTTATCGCCCGAAAAAGCCCTGATTAGATTTAACAATAGGGCTTCTCAGATCGACACGGCTATTATTGCTGAATCGGCCCGATGGGGAGATAGAAATTGGACAGGGCTACCCTATACAAAAAATGATCAGTGGATACCTGAACTCAATTCGGTACGAAACGATTATATTCCCTATAGAACAGATATTGTCATTTCTCAACTAAAACAAGCAAACTTATTCTCCGATTTAAAGGCACCCATTGTTAATAATGGTTCGAATATTTTTGTTTCTTCAATTGATTTTTCAGGCACAACCTCAATTACTCTAAGCAGGCCTTCTTCAGTCGGCAAGCTTTATTATTCTACCAATGGAAAAGATCCCAGAGAAATTGGAGGAAGTATTTCATCAGGGGCTAAAAGCTCAGCAAGTGGTACCGAAAACCTTTTGTTATCGACTACCACAATATTAAAAGCAAGGATTTACAATTCAGGAAATTGGGGCCCATTAAAGGAAGTGCATTTTTTAAAAAATAACGAGGATTACTCGAATTTAAAAATTACGGAATTGAATTATCATCCATTGGATGAAATTATTGGAACCGATACAATAAACGGCAGCGATTATGAATTTATAGAATTTAAAAATATTGGAGAAAGTGCTCTTAATTTGTCCGGATTGGTTCTTGATTCGGCAGTTTATTATGAATTTCCACAAGACGAAATTTTAGATGCAGGTCAGTTTTATGTAATCTGCTCTAAACCTGCAAAATTCTACAGCCGTTATGGGATGAATTCATCTGGGAATTTTAGCGGGAATTTTTCAAATGCCGGTGAACAGGTTCTGCTTCAGGATGCTAATAAAAACAAAATCATACATTTTGAATACGACGATCTGAGTCCCTGGCCGGAAATGGCCGATGGTTTTGGCTATTCTCTTGTCTCAGTACAAAAGAATCCAACCGACAGTCCCGTTCAGGCTTATTATTGGAAAGGTTCGGTTAATATTAACGGATCCCCGTTCACAGACGATCCATATCCTGATAGCAATAATTCATTAAAAATGTCAGGAGCAGAAGTGGTTATCTATCCTAATCCAACAGCAGATGTAATAAGCATTCTGGTTAAAGCAGACGATAATGAAACCATGGTAAATATTGAAATTTATTCCGTTACAGGAACAAAATTATATCATTCTATGCATCCACTTAAAACAACTTTAAACCTTAGAAGTCTTAATCTTGAGAACGGTATTTATATTGTCAAGCTAAGTACATCCGATTTCTTAGGCAGTTACAGAGTGGTATTGAACGCCAATCTACCTTGACTTTAAAGTGCTTAATTGAACTTCAGCGGCATCTCTATCGCTTAGTTTTTATTTGGAAGGAAAGACTTTAATTGGGTATTATATTGAATTAGTATTTGATATTTGTTTAATAATGTGTTCCTTTTTTACCATGCATGGTAGGAGATCATACTATCTAATTTCAAACTTTTCTTTTTACTTCAATTTTCATATTGGAAAAATACGCTCTCGTATCATTTAAGAGTAACACGCCATAATTAATAATTTACAACTCTTCATTTTGGTAAAATATATTTCCATTATATTTATAAGTTATTTCATCCATTTAGGGTTGTAAAAATTCAGTTTAATAATACAGTAAACATATAATTCATAAATACTTGTGAAACAAAAAATTGCCATAAAAATTCCGGGATATGCAGGTGTTTTACTTCTTTTGGCATTTCTGGTCTGTTTTATGAATAAGGTTGACACATCTCTTATCTATTACTGGCAGCAGTCAGTTGCTCTGCCTGTGGGAGAGGCTCTGCAGTATCCGGGAGGTATTTCCGGACTTTTGGGAGACAGGTTTCTCGAATGCCTAGTCAGACCGGTTTTTGGCAGTTTTATGCTTGCCATTTTTGCATTGGGATTTATTATTTCACTCGCTGTCATTTTCAGAAAGGAAAAAAACAAGCCCGTATTTTTCGTGTTGCTTTCAGCTAGCATGATACCCCTTTTCTTTCTTTTCCCTGATTATAAGTTTCCTTTCCATTCAATAATGATGGTATTCACGGCTCAGGTTCTTACCGCTATTCTAAGTTTATATACTCCGGGAAATAAAGTTGCTAATTTTTTATATCTGCTCGCAGGAGGATTGATACTATATCTTTTTTCAGGAGTACCCGGCCTCATAATTCTTGCACAGCTTATCGTTATCAGAAGTTTTATATCCAAAAAATACCACCAACTAATTTTACTTCCTTCACTATTTGTAATACCACTAATATACCTCCCCTTTAATCTTAGTTATAGTCTCAAGTCCGCTTATCTTGGCACTTTGGTCATTCCCGATTACGGGTTGCCCCTGATATATTTAATACTTATTTTAATCCCAATTCTGTTTTTTCTGATTCTATCAGGCATGAACCAAGCTTTTTCAAAAATAAGCGCTAAAAGACAGACATTGATTTCCGGGGTATTGGTTATAATAATGCTGGCTGGTATTTATCCGCTAACAAAATCAAAGATAAATGAATCGGTTAAGAATACTTTACAAATTGAGCAAGCGAGCTTCACTAAGGATTGGGATAGGGTGCTCATGCTTGCAACTAAGCTGGAGGTTCTAAACAGGCAAAAGCAAGTTGCAATAAACAGGGCATTAGCGAATTCAGGAAAGCTATTGGATAGTTTATTTTGGACACCGCAACCATTAGCAGAGAAAGGGATCTTTCTGGAAGATGACAAATTAAACAGCCGGTGGGCCCTGTATTTAAGTGATTTTTATTATGATCTGGGATATGCCAGCGAAACCCGGCATTGGAGTATGGAAGCACAGATGGTCCTGATGAGAAATCCACTTGTGTTAAAAAACCTTATCATTTCTACTCTGGCTCAGGGGGATATAATGTTTGCAAAAAAATACCTGAAAATACTTTCCCAATCACCATTGAATAAAGACTGGTGTGAGCAAATAGATGAAAAAATAAGCAATAATTCAATTCTGGATGACATTGAAATTGCAAGGTTTGTAGACAATAATCCTAATAGAGATTTCTTTGCCGGGAACGCCTTTCCAATAGTTAAACTTTCAGAATTTTATGAAAATAACACAGACAATTATTTGGCTTTTGAATTTCTCATTGCCAGCTACCTTTTTCAAAATGAAGTGGATATGGTTGTAAATAAATTGACTGGTTTTAGAAGTTTTGGAATTGAAAAGTTGCCAAGAAATGTGGAGGAAGCAATCCTTATTTACATGATGAAGACAAAGGCAGATACTCTTTCGGAATTAGATTATTCAGTTAGCCAGAATACAATCAAGGACTTCAAGGAATTTAACCGCTTAATGATTGCAAGTAAAAATATGGACGATGCTAAACATCTGGTTTCAAAATACAGAATGAGCTATTGGTATTATTTTTTATTCACTAGTCCTTACAGATCAAATAAATAAGTGATGAAATTGAATAGACTTATACATATCCCTTTAATTATAGTATTCTTCAGTCTTAACCTTTTTATTGGTTGTAATACTTCACCTTCTGATTTTTTAGAGTCAGATCAGACCTTGGAAATATATCCCGATTATACAGAAATTATTGTGCCTCCGAATATTGCACCCATGAATTTCAGGATAGAAAATGAAGGTGATAAATTCAAAGTGGAACTAAGCAATACTAAAGCAGGGAAAATAAGTATCAGAACAAGCTCCGGAGTCGTTGAAATTCCTTTGAAGAAATGGAGAAAACTGTTGAATGAGGATAAAGGAGGCCGTTTTTCAATCTCAGTTTTTAAGAAAAATAAGGGCGAAAAATGGATGAAATTGAAACCGGTGTCAAATGAAATATCACGGGATGAAATTTCATCATATATTGCTTTCAGGAAAATTCCTGCTTCCTATATTTTATGGAACGAAATGGGAATCTACCAAAGGTCTGTTGAGAATTTTGAAGAAACACCAATTATGGTAAACGCTGTAACAGATAAAAATTGTATGAATTGTCATTCTTTTAACGCCGGAGATCCCAACCAGTTTTTATTCCATATGCGAACCAAATTTGGAGGAACAATTATACTTAACGATGATTCTTTGAGTTTTCTTGATACAAAAAACGAATATACCAGAAGTGCAGGTGTGTATCCTTCCTGGCACCCGGATGGCAATTTGGTAGCTTTTTCCGTGAATCAGATCAGACAGAAGTTCCATTCAAAAAAAGGGAATCTCATTTATGTTTTTGATCAATACTCGGATATAGTGCTTTTCGATATCGGGAAAAACACCACAACACGCCCCATTGAGCTCGCCAGTGATAATCTGGAGAACCTTCCTACATGGTCTGTGGATGGAAATAACTTATATTATATTTGTTCAGATCCCTATATCGATACCCTCCCATACAACACGAAAAAATATAATTTGATGACTATTCCTTTTGAAAAAGAAAGTCGAAAATTTGGTCAGGCAGATACCTTATTAAACGCAGCCGATTTTGGAAAAAGCATTACATTCCCACGGGAATCACCCCAAAAAAATATAATTGCCTTTATTGGGGCAGATTACGGGTATTTTTCGATTTATAATCCCGAGGCAGACGTTTATTTTTATAATACAGAGACCAGACAGGTAAGTAAGCCGGAAATAAATTCTGATTTTACAGAGAGTTACCCAAGTTGGTCGACAAATGGTTCGTGGTTAATGTTTATAAGTAAGAGAAAAGACGGGGTTTTATCACAGGTATGGTTTAGTCATGTGGATGAAAATGGAAGGGCAGGAAAACCATTTGTCCTTCCCCAAAAAGACCCCGATTTCTATGAAAGCCAATTATATAATTTTAACCGCCCCGAGTTTATTTCTGAAAAAGTGAATTTGAATCCAAGGAAAATACTATCCCGTGTTAAAAAGGGAACTAAGAGTACCGGTATTAATGAACAGGGAAGTGTAAGCGCAACCAGCGGAGCTACAGCGACGGCAAACCCCCTAAAAGATGAGGGCGAAATATACCAACATAATTAGTTGTTCTGTTAAAAGGTGGTATTTACTCTTAAGATAAAAACTTAAAACAACCCTTTCACTAATCAAGAATCATTAAGAGTCCAAATTTTGAAACCAAGCTTATTTGAAGATTTGAAACTATTCATAATCTTGGTGAGAAAAATATGTAACAGATTATTAGCACTTCATATAAAAGTGAGCAAAGCGAACATTCTGTGCAAATTATGAGTCGACCGAATGAACAAATCGAATAATCTGTGAATCTGTGGCAATATATTTATCTATATGCCACAGATTCACAGATTGAGATTTTAGCATTATAAATAATAATTTTCACAGATGAATTCGCAAGCGAATTCAGATTAATCTGCACTTTTATAGATGTTACTGAATAGTTACGAAGATTTAATTTTTGTATTATCTCCCTCATAATTAATGACAAAAGCCCCATTATATTTGATAAAAATCTTTTTTCGCGTACTATTATTATTTAATTTGCCAATAAATAAAATCAGTAGTGTCCTAATCTAAAGGCTGTGACTGAATTTAAGTGTGTTATAGTGGGTGAAGGGGTCGGGTTCCCGCGAAGCCGGAACCCGACCCATTAACCCACAATAATCAATTCACCGTCAAGGTCATTGAGCGCAGCGAAGCAATCTTTTTAGGTTTTACCAGACAACAATGAAATAAAGTATTAAATTTCAAAATTTCAGGGAAATGATAACATTCAAATATGACGAGCAGGTAGGGATATTAAAATCTGTTTGGAGTGGAGATGTTCATTTGGACCAGATTATTTATTATATTGATAGTGTAAGAACTAATAAGGATCTACCCCGCAAATTAAAAATAGTATCGGATTCAAGAAACGCAAATTTCATATTAGTGCCCGAAGACCTGCCTAAAATTGTTGAGGCAAATATTAAAAGCCTTGCACAATATGATGCTATTATTGATGGCATGGTTACTTCAAATCCTTACGATACAGCTATGTCAGCCTTATATTTGAACTTAAGCGCATTAGAAAAATATTTCTTTAAAGTATTTTCTACTCCAGAAGCAGCTCTTATCTGGCTGAAAAGTTATTGAAAGGAAGGCAATAAACCAATGTTCATTACCTTTCCTTTTTCCTTTAAATCTAGCTTTTTAAAGTAGCTTCTAATTCTATTTTAGCTGTTCCTCCAGCATATAATCTTGAGATAGGACATTTGGCTTTAGCTGCCTGGGATAATTCAGTAAATTTTTCCTGAGATAATCCATGGCAATTCACTTCACAAATTAACTTTATTGACGTAATACAAGGTCCGGTATCGTCTTTCCCAAGTTCCACAAAAACTTCTGTATCAATACTTTTGGGATTTAGTTTTTCACCACCAATCAGAGCCGATAAAAACATTGAATAGCAACCTGCTATGGCTGCACCGACTAATTCTTCAGGATTTGTTCCTTTTCCATCTTCAAACCGCGAAGCAAAGGTAAAGGGTCCATTGTAATTACTGAATTTCATTTCACCACTGCCTTCTTTCAGGGTTCCGTTCCAAATGGCTTTTGCTTTTCTTGTCGACATAATTATAATTTTAAATTTATTTGTATCTAAGTATTTTCAACTTATAAAACCCTAATTAATTTATAATGTTCAACGTTTTTCTAAAAGATAAAGTATTGGATTGTGATTTTTTGTTTCGAAATAACTTTTTCAACGAAAGACATAGTAAACAAAGCTTTAGCTGCCGACTTTGTAAAACACCCTAAAAAACAGATTATAAGTAACATACGCTGCTTTTTAAAAGAATTTCGTTTATACTTTTATTTACTAATTTTGTATTTCAATAATATTTTCAATCATGAACGAAAAACTTTTCAGCATCCTCAGGTATCATACTATCGACAGAATTCTTAATGAAAAGGGAAGAGCAAATACTAAAGATTTATTGGTAGCGGTTGCAGAACTAAATCTGGATTTTGAGTTGAATGAGCAAATGATAGAGAACGATATTAAAGATATGAAGTCTGATCCGGTTCTTGGATATTTTGCACCAATAGCATACAATAAATCAGAGAATTTATACTCGTATTCCGACACCAATTATTCCATCCAAAAACATGGTTTAAATAAATTTGAGAAGGAAGCCCTCCTGATGATTATGCATTACTTTGATTACATTAAAGAACATAAAAATATGCATGGCTTAAGGGGAATGATCCAAAAGCTAGTGGATACGCTTAGAATAAGGCATAATACTGATGATTTTGATTCGCCCGAATTTGTTGACTCTGAACTCTCGCCAGATTTCGGGGGGAGTAAATTTCTTGGGCCATTAATGGAGGCGATAAAAACAAGAAGGGTAGTTCGTTTGTATTATCATCCTTTTTATGAAGACAAGCCCTACTTTACCATTATTCATCCGTATTTAATTAAGGAATTTAAAGGGAGATGGTATCTGATAGGACTAAATGATACCAAGCGTGAGATTCGTACTTATGGACTCGACAGAATTTGGGAGCTCGAAGAAACCGCTGATACATATATCCCTAAAACATTTAAGGCATCAGACTATTTTAAAAACACAGTTGGAATTATTTCTCCTTTAGGAAACCCTCCTGAAATACAGATAGAAGTAAGCAAACACCAGGCACAGTATCTGATTACCCAGCCATTGCACGGGAGTCAGTATATAGAATCAGAGAATGAAGAATATGTTATTTTTAGTTATAAAGTGCACCCTACCTATGAATTTAAGGCTTTGATTCTGGCCATGGGAAAAGATGTGCGTGTACTTAAACCGGAATCTTTTAAAAAGACCCTGCTACATGAGCTGAACGAAGCGATTTTGGCTTATGGACGAAGGGCGTAATTAATGTGGTAATTTTCTGGGGTGTTAATTAGTTGTTATTATAGATGATTCTTTAATTAGCATATAAACACATTAGCACACCATGATACCATTCCTCTCTCCCTAATTAAACTCTACCCCAAGAATGGAGATATCATCAAATATGGCAGTGTTGCCATTATCAATTCCCTGTTCTTTTATGATAAGGGCAATATTTTTTTCAATGCTTTCTGAATTTGAAATCCTCTCTTCAATAAATTTTGTGCCCCATTCAACATTATCGTCTTCCAATAATTCGACCAAACCATCGGTATAGGTAAAAAGTTTTGTTCTGGAGTCGACACGAATGGTTTCCAGATTTACGAAAGGCAATTCATCCAGCATACCCATTCCAACGCAACCACTTTTCAGTAAACTAAGTTTTTTCTTTTTTGTGTCATACAAAAGAGGAGGATTATGTCCGGCATTAATATACTTCAGCTCTTTTGTGTTGTAGTTATATTTGGCCAAAAAAAGAGTAATAAATTTTTCTCCATTGGCAGAGCTTAACACCCTCTCATTCAATATGCTGACCAATTTAGTTAGCTTTATCTTTTTTGTGAAAAGGGCTCGAAGATTTGCCTGGAAATTTGACATGAGGATAGCCGCAGAAATACCTTTCCCGGAAACATCAGCCATGCAAAAGCCTACTTCATCTTCCGATAACTTAATAACATCATAATAGTCTCCGCCAACATCAAAGTGAGGATTGTAATAGGCATAAAAACGAATGTTTTCTGTAGAAGGAAGGCTATCGTGATCGGGAATTAACATGGTTTGCATCCGCGAAGCAAGTTCCATTTCGCGTTTCAAAGCGACCTGTAAAAGACTTTCATTATAAAGTCGGACGTTTTCAATTGCAACAATAATTATATTGCTTAGAGTTTGTATAAAACGGAGGTGCCTTACAATAGGACTCAAACCTTCTCCTTCTTCTTCAATATCTCCTAAAATGACAAATGCAATGGGTTCTTCATTATGTATTACAGGGATTACATAGTCTGCATAAGGCATAAAATCGGGAGTGTCCACACCAATCCGGGAAATTTCCTTAACCTCAAGTAAATCTTTATTTCCGATTAACTTATTGCAGGATTCTAATTCAAAACCTGAATTAAGCATGCAGTCCCAATTTTCATTTTTCTTTATAATCAGGTGCTTACCTATTTCAAGATCTTCGGATAAGAATTTTTCATATTTCTTCATTAGATTTTCAATCGACGGATTCTCATTTATCGCTATCGTAATCTCAAGCAAAGCATTTAGCTTGAAATTCGACATCAATAATCGTCTGTTCTTTTTCTCGGGTGAAGGACTCATTTTGATAATCTATTGAATGATAAATATACGTTTTTTTTAATAGCTACTGATATTTTATAGTTGTGTATTAGGGTCGACGCATATAAAATCTGAATATTTCTAAGGAAGAAATAATTATTCAGCTAACATTGTGTGCTGCATTATGAAAAAAAAAATTTTACCCTGAAAGGGTTAAATATCAATAACCACGGG
>JAIOZM010000012.1 GCA_021740585.1 Bacteroidales bacterium | reverse complement strand
ATGAATTCTTTCTGAATAATATTTAATATAGTTCTCATCTTGTTATTTATAGCTCATTATTCTAATCTTATTTTAAACCGCTTGATGCTTAACATTATAAACAAAATAGTTACCGATAGCAATATGACTAATTCCTTCCATATAAATACAATTCCAGAACCTTTAATCATAATTTGTTTTAAGACCGTAATAAACCATTTTGCAGGCATTATTTTAGAAAGCCACTGTAGGGCAACCGGCATGTTTTCGATTGGGAAAATAAATCCCGATAAAAGCATAGTTGGCAGCAGCAGCCCTAACATTGAGATAAACATGGCTGTTTGTTGGGCTTTTGCCAGGGTTGAAATAAATATTCCAAGTGACAAAGCTAAACTAACATATAAAATACTAGCCAGAAGAAGGAGCAAGATGCTTCCGTTTACAGGAACTTTAAAAACAAAATAGCCCAGAATAAGAATAATAACAGCATTTGCAAAAGCCAGGAATATATAAGGAGTAACCTTACCAATAATAATATGCCAGGGCTGCAATGGTGACACCAGCAATGTTTCCATGGTTCCCAATTCTTTTTCCCTGGTAATTGAAATGGAGGTCATAATGGCTGAAATCAGAATTAAAATTAGAGCCATAGTTCCCGGAACAAACATATAAACAGCTTTTAAATTCTGATTGAAGTAAAAACGTTGAAATTTATCGATAGTAAGCGGCAATTCAAGTTCTTTATAACTTTCACTAATATAATTTAAAATTATTCCCTGGGTGTAATTGGCTATCAGATTTCCTGTGTTCGCGTCGGAGGCATCAGCGATTATTTTCAAATCAGCCCTTCCATATTTCTCCAGATTCTCAGAAAAATGAGGCTCAAAAATGATCACTTCTTTAATATATCCGCTTTTAAAAGCCGGTTCAATCTGGTCCAGAGAACTAAGCTCTTCCTCCAAAATAAAATATCCCGAAGAGAGAATCTTATCCATTATAGCAGTAGTTACTTCATCTTTCGACTGATCCAGAACTGCTATTTTAACATCCCGCAGATCATTTGTAACAACAAATCCGAATATGAGTATTTGTGCCAGTGGAATACCAAATAATATCAATAAAGTCCGGTAGTCCCGGAAAATATGATAAATTTCCTTTTGTATGAATCCTAAAAGTCTTTTCATAGTTTTTTAAAACTCTATCCGGTTAAAATTATCTTAGTCATGATTATTATTCCCTTCCCTGGCTAATTTTATAAATACTTCATTAATATCATTTGCTTTATAGGTATTTTTTAGTCCATCCGGTGAATCAAGAGCTTCAATACGACCATCAACCATAATTGAAATCCGGTCGCAATATTCCGCCTCATCCATATAATGCGTTGTAACAAAGACGGTTATTCCCTGTAAAGCCGATTCGTATATAAGTTCCCAGAACTGACGACGTGTAATAGGATCAACACCTCCGGTGGGCTCATCCAGAAAAACGAGGACGGGATTATGAAAGACGGCTACAGAAAATGCCAGTTTTTGTTTCCATCCTAAAGGAATATCTCTGATTAAGCGATTTTTTGCATGAGTAATATTTAATCGGTCGAGCAGTTCTGCAGTGCGCTGTTTGATTTCAGACCTCGACATACCATAAATTGCGGCAAAAAATCTGATGTTTTCAAAAATGGTCAAATCTTCATAAAGAGAAAACTTCTGACTCATATACCCTATCCGTCTTTTAATCAGTTCACGTTGAGTGTACACATCCAGTCCATCAATCTTAATCTCACCGGAGCTTGGAAAACTTAATCCGCAAAGGATTCTTATAGCCGTTGTTTTTCCGGCACCATTGGCTCCAAGAAATCCGAATATTTCGCCCTTTCTGACATCAAAACTCAGATTGTCATTCGCGGTAAAATCGCCAAATTTCTTCACCAGGTTTCTAACTTCTATTATATTATTATCAGACATATTGGCTATTAATTCTAAGTCGATGAAAGTCTTTTAATTCAAAATAAATTTCATGCTATATTCACAACTACTTAACAATTAGGGATGATTCGGAAGTTTTCCCTCCCATTAATTCCATAAAAGTATCTTCAATTCCATAATTAATTTTTATATAAGATTTGATGCCTCCCAAGGTATTAAGCTCTTTTTCCAATTCAGATTCTGTGATATTGTCATTTACTCCCAGATGAATATCCTGACCAAATAACCAGGCAGATTTGCACCAGGGCTGTTTCCTCAAACTTTTCAGTAAAAGGAAATTGTTCGATTTAGATCTTACAGAATACAAAGGAATATTTATTTGATCGCTTATTTGATCGGGTTTTGCGATCGACAGGATTTTTGAATTTAGCATTAGTCCTACTCTATCGCATTTTTGAGCCTCATCCATATACGGGGTGGAAACAATAACACTTATTCCCTGCAATCTGATTTTTTGCAGCATATCCCAGAATTCCTTTCGTGAAACCGCGTCAACCCCTGTTGTAGGTTCATCCAAAACCAAAAGTTCAGGACGATGGATGAGGGCACATGATAAGGCAAGTTTTTGCTTCATTCCACCTGATAATTGTCCGGCTTTTCGATTCTTAAATGGTTCAATATGACTATAGATATCTTCTATCAAATCGTAATTATCGACCACCCTTGTGCCGAAAACTGTGGCATAGAACCTAAGATTTTCCTGAACCGTAAGATCGTGGTACAAAGAAAATCGTCCGGCCATATACCCCACCCGTTTTCTGATTTCCTTATAATCCTTCACCACGTCGTATCCGCAGACCTTAGCAGACCCGGAATCAGGAATAAGCAATGTGGTAAGTATACGAAAAAGAGTTGTTTTACCCGAACCATCAGGACCAATTAGTCCAAAAATTTCAGTGGGCTGCACGTCAAGATCAATATCCTGAAGAGCCTTCACATCCCCAAAAGACTTATATATTTTATTTGCCTCAATTATGGCCATTGTTAATCAATATTAATTTCACCGGGCATTCCAATTTTAAGCGAACCATCATTTTCTACTTTAAGCTTAACAGCATAGACCAGGCTCACCCTGTCTTCGCGTGTTTGAATAATTTTAGGCGTAAACTCGGCCTCAGAACTAACCCAGATTACTATACCTTTTGTTTTCTCGGGCCCTTGTGAGCCATCGTAAACAACCTGCAGGCTATCACCCAGTTTAATGCTGCTCAGCTGATCACCCTGAATGAAAACCCTTAGATTTAAAAATGACAGGTCAGCAACTTTGGCAATTTTTCTTCCGGCCACAGCCAGTTCTCCTTCGAGCATATATTTCTCCAGAACAGTGCAATTAAAGGGAGCCCTGACATAAGAGCGGTCGATCTGATCCTGAATTTGCATTATTTGTGCATCAATTGATTCCAATTCAGCATAAATGCTTGCCTTTTGCGCATCTATGGTTTTAAGCTGAGCCTTAAGAATATTCATTTGTCCTTCTAAATCATCCAATTGTTTTTTAGTAGCAGCTTTTTCAATAAACAAGCTGCCGAAACGGATAATTTCCTTTTCAAGAACGTCCATATTAACCTCTGTAACATCCTTTTGGGTGGAAAGCTGATTCAGGCGTGATGCAATACCTTTTCTGCATGCCATAAGCTGAACACGCTTTAAATATAATTGAGTGGTGTCAATTATGGCAAATATTTGCCCTTCCTCTAACCGGTCTCCTTCACTAATATTTAATTGAAGAATTTTTCCTGTAGTCTCCGCAGAGATTGAAACATCCTGTGTTTCAAAATTTCCTGAAGCAAAAGCTTCCGGCTCCGTTTCTTTGCAGGATGCAAGCATTAAGCAGATAATTGTTCCGAGGGTTACGATTTTAACTGAATTCATGGCAGTATATTTAATATTATAGTTCTCCGTTTATATAATTATAAGTAGCAATAGCTTTTTGTAAGGAAATATTCTCGTTTGCGAGTTTAATTCTGGTAATCTTTTCCTGATTTACTACGGCTAAATAGTCAATAGTTTTAATGGTTCCTTCACGAAACTGAGAATCATATGTCTTAACAATTTCGGCACGCTTTTCGGCTAAAACCCTGAGACTTTCAACCCCTTGCTCATAACTTAAAATAAGCGCTCTTTGATTGATCAATGCATTCGAAATATTTTCCTCGAATTCAAGCTTAAGATTATCAATGAGTTCTGATTTATAAGAAAGATTTTGCTTCTCCCGACTGGTAGATTTCCAGTCCCATAAATTCCATTTAAGTCCAAGCCCCAAATAATAATAACTATCAAATTCATCATTCAGCATATTTAATCCGGGATTACCATAACCCAATTGTCCAAATCCATAAATAAGCGGCAGTTGGTTTTTCTCTTTTACTGTAATTGTTGCTGCCAGCAGCTCTTGTTGATTATCCATGTAGTCGATTTCCTTTCGGTTCATTTCAGACTCCCTGAAAATGAGACTGGTATTGCTGAAGCCCATTTGTTCATCAATATTAATTTTACATTTCTCCGACAAAATGGATATAAGAGCATTTTTGCGAAATTCAGTTGCATTTTTTTCCTGCTCAAGCCCAAGAATTTCAATTTCCAACAAACTTAAATCCGATTGCATCATCACCCCGTTTTCGATACCTGCAAGAATAATATCTTTTTTATCGTTCAACAGAGCGAGGGTGAGGTTTTGTACTTCGACACTTTCCTGCAATTGAAGAATTCCATAATAAATCTCTATTATGTCGGCCTTTACAGTTTCAATTTCAGCATCAAGTTTATTGATTCCTGCATTCATACTGATATCTTCCAATATTTTTTGCTGCTTAATTCTGCCCCCATCAAATATGGTTTGCTGCAAATCCAGATATAGTTTATACTGATCTTTTTGAGGAGATGGAAATTCAATTCCCGGAATGGAAATGGTACTGCCAATTTCAATAACATCAGACTGGTAGGTAATCTGACCATTTAAATTTAAGGAAGGTTTCCATTGAGTATTAATATTCATAACACTATTTTGGCTGATGCTCTCCAGAATTTGCTTATCGCTCATTCGGGGATGATTTTCAACAGCAGCCGACAAACATCTTTCAAGGCTCATGGTTTCCTGTGGAAAGCTTTCCAAAGAGAACAACAAAAAGCCTGTTAATAGTAAGTATCTCATTCTGCTAGGGTATTATTGAATTTAAAAAATATTCTTTTAGTTTAACTATCCTTTCCTGCATAAAATCATCAAAATCAATGTTTTGATCAGAAAGAATCATACCGGCAATCAAAGGTTTTGCAGCCAGAGGAAAAGCTATCATAGAAATCAGGTTTACAATAAGATGCAATGGATCTGTCTTAATGATTCGTCCCTGATCCATAGCTTTAATAATATCCTCCTTCAGACGTATGGGTTTTAATCCTGAATCTTTAAACAGTTTCAAGAGATGTTCCGGATTGGTATTCAGTTCGTTCAAAATAAATACCGGGATATAAGGATTACTCAATAAACCTGATATATATACATCTATAAACCTATCCAGTTTTTCAATAATATCGATATCCGACTCCAGAATTTCAGCGGCTTTTTGAATAAGTTCAAAGAATATTTTGTCGAAAACAATATTGAATAGTTTGTCTTTTGATCTGAAATAATAATTCAATAAGGTTCTGTTTATTCCGGCTTCATCAGCAATAAGTTGCATGGAAGAAGCTTTCTTTCCCCATTTCACAAATACCTTGGAGGCAGCATTAATTATTTTTTGCTCCATTTCTGTTGATAAGCTCTCATCAGATTTCAACATAAGAGTTAAACTTTTTAGTTTGACAACATTGTTAAACCAGATTGTAAATATAGAATGTTTTTTGTATTTGTCAAAAATTTGTCAAAAAAAATTAAAAAACAATAGTTTTGCTTCGGGTTAATTATATTTGCCCACATTAAAAGATCCAGAAAGTACTTTAATGTATATGATTTTATGAGTTTTTAAATTAGTTTTGGGCTTTTAATATTAAATTACAAAATATGAGGAAATTGCATGTATTTTATATTTCTTTTATCCTGATTATCAGCTCCTGCCGGGTTATGAACAGTCCGGAAATAACCAATGAAGAAATTGGTTCTATTGTTGAATATCTGGCTTCTGACAGCTTAAAGGGAAGGTTACCAGGTACTCCTGAGGATCTCGTAATGCAAATTTTTATTGCCGATGAGTTTAAGTCATTTCGTTTAAAATCACCAGATTACGGGTTCAAGCAGAATTTTGACTTAATAACAGGAGTAGAAATACCAGAGAAGAATAGTCTGAAATACTATGAAACATTTTATACGTTAAAAGAAGACTTCTACCCTGCCGTTTACTCAGCCAGCGGCACATTCGCAGCAAAATTGTTGTTTTGCGGATATGGTTTGAACGCTGAAATTGATGAATTTACAAGAAATGATTTTCAGAACGTTGATCCCAGAGGGAAATGGGCTGTAATATTAAAAGGAATTCCTAAAAGTGATTTAGACCTGTCAAAATATGACAGCGAACGGGATAAAGCAATGTATGCTGCAGATCGCGGAGCATTGGGTGTAATTTTTATTTCAGGAGAACCTGCTGATAAAGATGATAATCTAAATTTCAAACTTGATTACATCCCTGCGATAGATATTCCGGTAATACAAATGAAAAGAGACTTGCTTCCATCGTTATTCTCTGGCGATTTCAACCTGGATGTTATGGTAAAGGATTTGCAAACAAAAGTTCTTACAGAAGAAATTACCAGTGAGGAAAATCTTGAAGCAGTTTTGGAGATCAATAAACTAAATACCCCAACCGCAAATGTTATTGGTATGTTTCCTGGAAAGGATCCTGGAAAAAGCAAGGAATGGATAGTGATAGGTGCACATCACGATCATCTGGGTATGGGTGGACGGGGAAATAATTCACGCATGCCGGATACTATTGCTGTACATAATGGTGCAGACGATAATGCGTCGGGGGTAGCTACTGTTATGGAACTTGCGGCTCATTTTACTGATAAGGCAAATTATTTAGATCACTCGCTTTTATTTGTGACATTTGGAGCGGAGGAAAAGGGACTGGTTGGATCAAAGTATTTTGTTGATAACTCTCCTATCCCCATGGAAAATGTCTTATCGATGGTTAATATTGATATGCTGGGCAGGATGAGTGTAGATTCGATACTTCAGATAGGTGGGATCGGAACCTCAGCTGAGGCAAAGGAAATGCTTGAAGAAGTAAATAAAAACTATCAGTTAAAGCTAAAATTATCAGAAGCCGGTTACGGTCCTTCTGATCACGCCTCATTTTATGGCAAGGACATTCCCGTATTCTTTTTTTCTACCGGAGCTCATCAGGATTACCATACTCCTTTTGACGATTTTGATTCTGTTAATATAGATGGTTTAAGGCTATCGGCCGATTTTATATCAGATTTTATCAGACTTCTTGATGCTGTCGATAGTTTGAGTTTTCAGGAAGCCGGTCCCAAAGTCAGCAGTGGAAACGGATATACCGGAAGTGTAACCCTTGGTATAATGCCTGATGTAGCAGGATCTGATGAAGGCGGTTTAAAAATACTTGCTGCAACAAAAGGAAAACCTGCTTATAACGGGGGAATAATGAAAGGTGATGTCATTATTGCCATTGATGGAAATGAAATAGGAAATATTTACGATTATATGTATCGCTTAAAAGCCTATAAAAAAGGCGATGTAGTTATTGTTACTGTTAAAAGAGAACAGGATGAAATCGATTTATTAATTCAACTTTAGAAAATTACTATTATGTGGAAAAAACTTTTATTTTGGGTGCTCGCTATTATTATTACACTATCGACTGCCGTTTACCAAAGGATGACCGGGCCAACCTATCCTAAAAGCTTTGAATATCAGCTTGGGGAACAGACTTACAGTTTTAAGCTTCCCCGAAGTCAAAATGGAATTACCGATGCGCTTATCAGCATAGAGGTTCCTGATACTATGGCTTTTGGAGAAGTATATTATAAGAAATTTAAAACCGGTGAAGAATTTGTCACCGTTAAAATGCATCAGGAGAATGATGTTTTAGTAGCATGGTTACCGAAACAACCAGCCGCAGGAAAATTGGAATACGGTGTGAAAATATATGATTCTGGAAATGAAACCATTTTTGAAACTCCTGAGAATATTGTTATCCGGTTTAAGGGAAATGTTCCTCCTTATGTTTTAATTCCTCATATCCTCCTTATTTTTATAGCAATGCTATTGTCTAACCTTACCGGTTTCTATGCTATTTCAAAACAAAAATCCTATAAACTTTATACCCTGCTAACACTTATCTTCCTCTTAGCTGGGGGAATGCTAATGGGACCGGTATTGCAAAAATTTGCGTTTGGTGAATTCTGGACAGGATTTCCATTTGGTATGGACCTCACTGATAATAAAACCTTATTTGCTTTTGTTTTATGGCTTGTAGCCTGGTTCGGAAACCGTAAACAAGACAGACGTTACCTTGTCATTATCGCTGCCGTTATGAATCTCCTAATCTCTCTGATTCCTCACAGTATGTTTGGATCTGAGCTGGATTACGCAACTGGAGAGATAAATACAGGGATGATTACAGTAATGAATTATTTATTCTAATATAAAAAACTTAACAAAAAAAACCGCTGGATTCCTTATCCGGCGGTTTTTTTTTGCAGTAATAAATAGTACTATTTAACCTCTTCAACAACCCCTTCAACAGCTTCTTCAACAGCTTCTTCAGCAACGCCTTCTTCAGCAACAACTTCTTCTTCTGCAACCTGCTCTTCAACAACTTCTTCAACGGTTCCTTCTTCTTTTGGAGCCTGATTACATGATGTTAATGTTGCAAATCCAAAAAATGCAATTACGCTTAGCAAAAATCCAATTTTCTTCATAGTGGGTGGGTTTAAAATTATAATTAGTTAATACAGAACCTTTCAAAGGTAGGAAAAATGATTAATCAAAAAAAAATAATCATTTATTATTTGAAAATTATTAAGAAAAATTCTAATTTTTATCTTTAGTTCGATTAAAAAGGTTCATTTATTAGTTATTTTATATTGGCGGTGCAGCATTTCTTAAATTAATCCGTCTTTAGTATAGTCAATTAAGCTTAATATTTTGGAAATTCATCAGAGTCTGTTAGAAGCTTGCAAAAAGGGGCATAGAAAATCTCAGTTTGAGATCTATTCTCTTTATTATAAGGCTATGTATAATACAAGTTTACGAATTGTAAAAGACACTTTTGAAGCCGAAGATATTATGCAAGAGGCTTTTCTGAAAGCTTTCCAAAGCTTGAGTTCTTATAAAGCAGAAGCAAATTTTGGGCTATGGCTAAAAAGAATTGTAGTGAATCTATCCTTGGATAGTTTGAGAAAAAAGAAGCCTGAAATTGAAAATATACTTAATACTCAGGAATTAGTTATAAATGAAAGTGAAAATGAAGATGAAAATGAATCCAATACAAATTATGAGATTGAAAAGATTAAAGATGAAATAAATAAACTTCCGGATGGTTATCGGATTGTTTTGAGCTTGTATTTACTAGAAGGTTATGATCATGATGAAATTTCTGAAGTATTGAAAATTTCGGCCTCCACCTCAAGATCTCAGTATACCAGAGCCAAAAAGAAACTGATTGAAAATTTAAAATTCATTAAAAATGAGCAAGTTGGAAGATCTAATTAGGGCAAGGAAGGAAGATTTCAATGATAATTTTCCTCCCGACGGTCATTTTGAAAGGTTTAAAAAGAAGTTGCCCTTAACAAGGACAATTGGTTTTAGCTTCCTGCAGATGGCCTCTGTGATCATATTTGGATTACTTATTACTTCTGTAAGTATATATTTTATAAGATCTCTGAATTCGGACAATCGAATGTATGCCTCCCACGATGATGAACTAAAAGAAGTGCTCTATTATTACGAAGGCCTTAATAGTGAAATGGAACAAAAAATACTTGAAATGGAATTTGAAGATAATTCTGAAAAAGAAGCTTTACTTAAGGATATAGAAAACTATGATGAGGGGCTTAATCAAATTGAAGAAGACTTAAAAAAATTCCCTAATGATGAAAGGGTAAGAAATGCAGCTATTTCTCATCAAAAGGGTAAAACTGCATTATTGAATATAATCATATCACAATAGATTAAAATGAAATATAAGAAACCTAACCACGACAGACCAGTCATGACAACCTAATAACCAAAACGTTAAACCGTGGAATGATAAGGCTTTTGTCATGCAGTCTTCATCTGACCACCAATAAATTTAAACAGATGAAAAAAATGAGATTATTAACCGGATTTATCCTTTTTGGACTTTTATTAAATTTTTCTGTACTGTCAGCTCAGGAAAAAGTTGATAAAGTACAACAAGAAAAATTCACTGTCAAAGAAGGTTATTTGCTTGATGTTGAAAGCAAATTTGGAGATGTGGAAATTACCAATGTGGAAGGTAATGAAGTTAAAATTGTTGCTGAGATATGGGTGGAAAGCAGGAATGTAAGCAAAGCCGAAGATTTGCTTGATAAGCTTGACGTAAAATTAAGTCAGTCAGGGAATACCGTATCTGTAAAAACGGTTTTACCCGAAAACATGAATAACGGAAAAGATACTAAATTCGAAATCAACATTAAAATTCAGGCTCCTGCTTATTCTAATATTAATATGTTAGGAAAGTATTCCAATGTCTATATTCAGGAACTTAATGGACATGCAATGCTCGATATGGCATACAGCAATTTTAAGATCGGTAGTCTGAACAGAGGTAACCTCACTCCTCTTAATGAAATTAAGTTTGCCTATTCCGATGGTCATATTGACAAGCTTAATTGGGTAAAAATGGATATGGCCTATTCTAAAATAGACTTAACAGAAGCTTCAAGTGTGGTGTTAGTATCAAAATATTCAGATATAAAACTGGGAAAATGTGGCTCTTTTATAGTTGACTCAAAATATGATAAATTTAATGTTGAGGAACTGGATAATTATAACGGAATCTTTAAATATAGTGGAATAAAGATTGGCAATTTAAAAAGAAATCTTGAGGTTGAGAGCGCTTATTCAAACTTATCAGTTGAAAAAATAGCTGCAGGTTTTGAGCTGATTAAAATTGACAGCAGATACGGCGGTGCAAAAATTATACTCGACCCAGAATCATCCTTTACCATTAAAGCAGAATCATCGGTAGGTTCTGTTTCGGTTCCGGATATTAAAATTTCTACTGAAAAAAAGAATGGAACAGACGAGTATTTTGAAGGAAGTTACGGACAAAAGCCAAAATCCAAAATTGATGTAGTAACAAAAACAGGTAATGTAAAATTCAGTTTTGATTAACTAAAAGCTATTAATACTCTGTAAGCCTGCTTTTAGATGTAATTTGATTGAATTTTTCAATATGGACCCGGAAAAAATTGAGCCTTATCCCCTCAATTCTTTCCGGGTTTTCTTATTATTGCAAATACAATCGTTTGTAAGAAAAAATAATTCATCTATATTAGGTCTTGTTATCAGGAAAAACTGAAACCTTATTAAAAAAATAAATTATGTCAAAGATAATCAAACTCATTTCCATTGTATTTTTCAGTTTTTCCTGTCAAAATAATGAAACGCCGGTAAATCAACAGTCGAAAATTGACTATGCTCTTATTATTCATGGTGGAGCCGGAAATATGAGTATTGAAAATGTAACTGAGGAGAGTCAGGCTGAATATATTGCAAAATTAAATGAAGCCTTAAATTTAGGATTAAAAATTCTGGAGGATAGCGGCAGTTCTTTAGACGCAGTTGAGAACGTTATTAATTTATTGGAGGACTCACCTTTGTTTAATGCCGGAAGAGGAGCTGTTTTTAATCACGACGGAATCAATGATATGGATGCCTCAATTATGGAAGGCCTGCATCTAAATGCCGGTGCAGTTGCCGGCGTGAAGGATATTAAAAATCCGATCTCTGCCGCAAGAGCCGTTCTGGAAAAATCGGATCATGTAATGCTTTCGGGAAAAGGTGCGTCAGAATTTGCCAAACTTGAAGGGCTTGAGATTGTCGATCCCTCCTACTTTTATACTCAGACCAGATATGATGAATTAATTAAAACGCTCGAAAGGGATGACGATGATGGTAGTATACTCAAATTAAAAAAAATGGGTACAGTAGGTTGTGTAGCATTAGATAAAAACGGAAATATTTGCGCCGGAACGTCTACTGGTGGAATGACAAATAAAAAATATAACAGGATTGGAGATTCTCCCATTATTGGAGCTGGTACCTATGCAAATAATAGCACTTGTGGAGTGTCTGCTACCGGACATGGAGAATTTTTTATTCGTTATAGTGTGGCACACGACATTTCAGCACTAATGGAATATAAGGGATTTACCATCAAGGAAGCAGCATACGAAGTAATTCAGAATAAGCTGCTCCCTGTACACGGAGGTGGTGGAGTTGTATGCCTTGATGCAAAGGGTAACTACGCCATGGAATTTAACACCAATGGAATGTTTAGAGGATATGCTAATTCTGATGGTGAAAGAGTAGTTAAGATTTTTAAAGATTAAATTTGAAGAATTTTTGCTTTACTCATTACGGATTTTTTTCGCCCGAAGTAAAGAGCATCAGATAGTAAGTGAATTCAACCTCAAACCAGAAACTATTTAATTATGAAAAGACGTGAATTTATGAAATCGGCAGCCTTGTCGGCACCTTTGATAGGTTTATTCCCGGCAGATCTTTCTGCACTGGGCAGAGAATTCCGGGAATCTAAAATTGAAAAAAGAATGCTTGGACGTACGGGTGTAAAAATATCAGCCATTGGTTTTGGAGGTATTGTGGTGAAGGATGCCAGCGAAGAAGAAGCGAATAGGCGGGTTAAACAGGCCATTGATTATGGTATAAACTATTTCGACATAGCTCCTTCTTATGGTAATGCTGAACTAAAACTGGGTCCGGCACTGCAACCCTACAGAAAAGATGTTTTTCTGGCCTGCAAAACTACGGAAAGGAAAAGAGAAGGTGCACGCAGGGAATTGGAGCAATCTTTAATCAACCTGCGGACCGATCATTTTGATTTGTACCAATTCCATGCTGTGACTACTATGGATGAGGTAGAGACAATTTTTGGCAAAGACGGGGCGATGGAATGCTTTTTAGAAGCGCGAAAAGAAGGTAAAATCAAACATATCGGATTTTCAGCACATTCTGTGGAAGCAGCCCTTAACATGATGGACAGGTTTGAATTTGACACTATTTTGTTTCCGTTTAATTTCGCCACCTGGTATGCCGGTAACTTTGGGCCACAGGTTATGGCTAAGGCCAAAGAAAAAGGAATGGGAATACTTGCGCTTAAGGCAATGGCAAAGAAACCATGGCCTGAGGATGCTGTCCAGAGTATTAAAAATACCTGGTATGAACCAATTATGAATATGGAGGAAGCAAATTTGGCATTAAGATTTACCCTCTCACATCCTGTAACAGCCGCAATTCCACCGGGCGACGAAAATTTATTTGAAATGGCAATTAAGCTGGCAGTGGATTTTAAACCTTTAAACAGGGATGAAATTGAAATGATAAAACAAAAAGGATTGGAGACGGAGCCTATTTTCAGATATGAAGGTTGAAAAATTGTTTCAGTTTTCAGATTGGATATTACCTCAAACTTAAAGTTCCATGAATTAAATTTGAGACAATCACACCATGGAGCTATGCTGAAAATTTTTCAGCAGTACCAAGAAACCTGCTATAAATACATCAAGTAAAGCATAAAGACCGTAACCACCATATAAATTAATGTAAGTGGTCCACCTACTTTTAGAAAGTCGTTAAATTTATAATTTCCCGGACCAAATACCATCAGATTTGTCTGGAAGCCTATGGGCGTCATAAAGTTGGCAGCGGAGGCATAAGCTACTATCAATACAAAGGGAATGGGATTTAAGCCCAGATCGGCTGACATTGTAAGTGCAATCGGGAATATTATGGCAGCTGAGGCTTTAGATGTTATATAGGCAGCCAGAAGGGTTGTTATAAAGTAAATGCCAAACAAAACACCTATTGTCCCGTATGGCATAAATAATGAAATAATCGACTCGGCAATTAAATCTGCCGCACCCGACTTAATCATTGCTATTCCTAAAGCCAGCGATAAAACAATAATAATAGCCAAATTAAAGTCTATGCTCTTTGACAAATCTTTAGGATTCGTAATTTTCAGGGCTAGTGAGGCTATTATTAGCACAATGAGACCGGTGAACAGTTTAATTAATCCGAATGCAGAAAGAATAATAGCAAGAAATAAGCCTCCAAACAGAACAACGGGTTTATACCATTCCATTTTCACAAAACCACGAACCTTGGAAATAAAATAGAAGTCCATGGTACTTTCCGACCGGTTTAAAAAATCGTTTCCGGCGAACAAAAGCAAAACGTCTCCTGCCCTGAGCATAACGGTGTTCAGTTTATCTTCCAGCCGAACGCCGTTTCTGTGAACAGCAATAATTGCAGCATCATATTTACTGCGGAAATTCGCCAATTTTACTGTTTTCCCGATAAGTGTTGAATTCTGACTAATCACAATCTCAACTACTTCTGTTTTTTTCCTTTTCGACATCATACCCACCTCGGGTAATTGCATTCCTGATTTGCTTTCAATCATTTCAGCAATTACATCTGTATCACCTGCAAATACAAGTATATCTTCTTCCGCCAGAGTAAACAACTCAGAAAAAGTCAATACTTTTACATCCTCACGAATGATTTCCACCAGAGAAAAGTTTTGCTCTCCAACAAAACCCGCATCCTTGAGGGTTTTACCGCTTAAATGTGAACCTGTTCTTATTTTAGCTTCAACAATATATCTTCGTTGATTTGATAATTTTTCGTTAGTTTCTTCAGGATAATCCGGCACCAATTTGTTTCCAAAGATCCAGAAGTAAAAAAAACCGATAAACATCATAGTTGCGCCAACGGCTGTAAAATCAAATATCTTTAAAGGTTCCATTCCGGGGATTATCGTCTGATCTTCAATTAAACCGTTAACAATCAAATTGGTGGATGTGCCAATCAGAGTGGCTGTTCCTCCCAGGATGGCAGCAAAAGAGAGAGGCATTAGAAACTTTGAAGGCGATATCTTATTTCTTTTACACCAGCTATTTACGTAAGGCATCATAACAGCCACAAGTGGTGTATTATTGAGGAAGGCCGAAAAGGTACTGATCAGGATAACCATCCTGTTCATAAAGCCGGTGTATGATTTTGCATTTCGGAATATCCGGTCAAAAATTACTTCAACCAATGCTGTTTGTCTTATGATATCTCCAATAAGCAAGAGCATTATTACCACCGCTATCTGCTCGTTTGCAAATCCGCTAAGGATCTCCTGTGGTGTTAGTACTCCAAATATTCCTAAAACACTAATGCCGATAACGAATGTAAACGAAGGTCCCAGAATACCCCAATACAATGATACCAGAATAAATAGAATAACAATAAAAACCAGAATCAGATCGAAGCTAAACATAGGTGATTATTCTGAATATAAGAGCCCCAAATTAATTGTTTTTTCGGGGATTACCAAGGATAAAAGCACCGCTTCTTAATATAGACAAAAAGCAGAAGTGTAAAGGCTAAATTTTTAATCTGTCCTTAAATGGCAGAAATGTCATAAAATCAGCATGATGGACTATATAAGCTTCCGTGGTTCGCTTAATCATATCGCCTTCTCCGGCATGAGCGGCAATTATATGACATACTTCAGGCGGGATACCGCATTCTTCTGCCAGACTTACTCCGGAAAATGGATGCCTAAGGTATTTTCCATAATTACCCTGAACCGCTTTACCATCTTTCAATTCATATTCAAGAAGTTTGCCTACATCGGCCAGGATGGCGCCTGCCAGAAGGGTATTCATATTTACTGGAAGATCGTTGCCATAAAATTCAATAATTTTATTCCCGGCATCTCTGGCAATATGTACCACCGATCGCTTATGCGCCATAAAACTTACTTTTAAGTCGGGTACTAAAAGTGTGAAAGGTATGGTGTTCAGGTCTGAAGCAGTCAGAACACTTTTTTCCAGAGCCAGCTCCCAGGTATGAGCCACTTTCTCCTTCAGATCAATATCTGTAATCCATTCTATTTCAGGCCAGAGTTCAATAATTTCTTTTGTCATCTCAACAATTTTAGGATTCAATCTCAAATAAAATTTAATAAATTAATGAAAATGAAATTCAGGTTTACAATTTATTTATAATGGCATCAGCCATTTCTTTTGTAGAGGCTGCACCTTTTTTAACTACATCTGCCTTACCCGTCATTTTCATCATATCGTAAGTTTTGACTTTCCCTTCGAGAATTACTTCTGCAACAGCTTTTTTAATTTTTGAAGAAATTGCTTTTTCATTTATATGATCTAGCATCATGCAGGCTGAAGCAATCATTGCAATGGGATTCACAATAGATGTCTCATAATCGGCATATTTAGGAGCTGATCCGTGTGTAGGTTCAAAGACCGATACTTCCTCTCCAAGGTTCGCACTGCATGCGAAACCCAATCCACCGATTAATCCGGCAAAACCATCGGAAACGATATCCCCAAACATATTTCCTGCAACAATAACACCGTAATCCTCCGGATTTTTGGTAAGCCACATCATTTGAGCATCGATGTTTGTATTCCAAAGCTCAATTTCGGGATATTCATCGCGTTGCATTTGCTGAGCCATTTTATACATCATCCCTGAAGTTTCTCTGATTACATTTGGTTTTTCACAAACAGTAACAGATTTATATCCATATTTCTTAGCATATTCAAAAGAAGCTCTTAAAATTCTTGCTGTGGCTTTTTTCGTGAAAATACGTGTTGAAATTGACAACTCATTTTTTGGAACATTTCCAAAATTCAATCTGAATTTGGGATGGCTAAGTAATGCATTATAAACTTCCTGAGGAGGATCAGACCATTCAACCCCACCGTATAAACCTTCGGTATTTTGTCTGAAAATAACTACGTCAACTTTCGGTTCTTCAATTGAATTATCTTTGCCTCTTCTAACAAAATTTAAAGGATTTCCTGTATAAGTCTGGCATGGACGTATACAAACATCTAAATTAAAATGCTGCCTTAATCCCACAATCGGACTCGAGTAAACCAGACCTTTTTCTTTTAAATCTTCAGAAAGCTCCTCAAAAGCAGCATCTTTTGGCTTTGAGGTAATGGCGCCAAACAATCCTATTTTATGCTTTTCTAGAAGTTTAATGGTTCTGTCAGGTAATGGATTACCTTCGTTTTTCCAAAATTCCCAACCAATATCCCCTTCCACATAATCTGCTTCAAATCCTGCAGCATTTAATACTCTTATTGTTTCTTCGAGCACTACCCGGCCAATTCCATCACCGGGAAGAGATACAATAGTTCTTTTTGCCATACCAATTCAGTTAAAGTTTTTATTTATAAATTCCTCGAAAAATAGTATATTTTATTGAAATAGTATTCTAAAAAAATATGTTTTAGATTGTATATATTGATTTTTTTGGAACAAGGATTATTTCAATTATTTATTTCTTAATATCTCTTTTTAACAGGGAATTTTGGATGTAAAGATCATTCGTTACATAGGAATATTAACGTACAGTTTCAGCCACCTCAGGGGCTTTAATTCATTCGTATATTTGTCCAGCTTATCCTATCGGGATGAAAGGATTTTGATTCCTCATTACCACCTTCCCATAAAATAGTTAAAAACATCTTAATATGTTTTCAATATTTTGTTATGGTTTCACTACCTTTGCATCTCATTTGCTGATCAATACCTCAGCTTCAACATTCTATAAATGATTCAATTAAGCAGTCTCGAACCGAAAACTATCTGGCACTATTTTGAACAAATACTTGAAATTCCCCGCCCCTCAAAGGAAGAAACCAAAATAAGGAACTTTTTAACAGACTTTGCTAAAAAGCATAAGCTTGCTTACAAAGTGGATGAAGGAGGAAATTTGCTAATTCAGAAATCGGCTACTCCAGGCTTTGAAAAGAAAAAAATCGTTATTTTACAGAGCCACATGGATATGGTTGGTGAAAAAAATTCTGAAACCATTCATAATTTTTCTCAGGATCCTATTTCTCCGAAAATTGAAAAGAACTGGGTGAAAGCCATTGGAACCACATTAGGGGCTGATGATGGTATCGGAATTGCTGCACAGATGGCTATTCTTGCTTCAAAGGAAATAGAACATGGTCCGGTTGAATGTCTGTTTACTGTTGATGAAGAAACGGGACTAACCGGGGCCATGGCACTGAAGGAGGGTTTCTTTAAAGGCAAAATACTCTTAAATCTCGATTCTGAAGACGAGGGCGAATTGTTTATTGGTTGTGCCGGAGGGATAGATACCATTGCTGAGTTAAAATACAAAACTAGAATATATCCTAATCGTCACGTATCCTATCGAATTGAGGTTTCAGGATTGAATGGCGGACATTCGGGTGATGAGATTCATAAAAGTCCGGGAGGGAATTCAAATAAGATCATAAACCGCTTTTTGTGGAAGGGTTCAAAAAAATTTAATTTGCGACTAGCTTCATTTGAAGGTGGCAACTTAAGGAACGCCATCCCCAGAGAGGCGAATGCAGTTTTCGCTATACCCGAATCTGAAATTGCCGGGATGGAAATCTATTTCAAGGAATTCTCAGAAATGCTTAAGGAAGAACTGGGCAGTGCTGAGCCAAATTTTAAAACCAAACTGGTAAAAGTTAAAAAGTCTGAAACCGTTTTAAGTAAAAAATCCCAGGAAAGAATTTTAAATGCAATATATGCTTGTCCTCACGGCGTAATAAAATGGAGCGACAGTATTGAAGGTTTAGTGGAAACTTCTACCAACCTCGCATCTGTAAAGTTCATCGACGGGCATAAAGTACGCGTAGTTACCAGTCAAAGGAGTTCCTTGAATTCCGCAAAAACAGATATAGCAGACAGGGTTGCTGCAGTCTTTTATCTGGCAGATGCAACGATAAAACATTCTGATGGTTACCCCGGTTGGGCGCCGAAAAGGGATTCTGAGATTGTGCAAATTACTGAAAATGCGTATAGGGAACTTTTTAAGAAAAAGCCTGTTGTACGGGCCATACATGCAGGATTGGAATGTGGTTTGTTCCTTCAGAAATATCCCAATCTTGATATGATTTCATTCGGACCGACCATAAAAGGTGCTCATAGCCCTGATGAACGGCTGGATATTCCTTCCACTCAGAAATTCTGGGATTTATTGCTTGAAGTTTTAAAAAGAATTCCTGAAGAGAATTAATCAATAGCTACCAATTCGGCTTTCGTTACACCACAAACCGGACACTTCCAATCTTCGGGTATATCTTCGAATGCCGTGCCGGGAGCTATTCCTCCGTCAGGATCGCCTTCCTCGGGATCATAAACGTATCCGCAAATTTTGCATTGATATTTTGTCATAATGTATTTTTTTGAAATACAAAAGTAATATGATTATTAATAAGGGCAAATCAAATCATAACACGAATACTTAAATTCCTTATGGCAAATAAGATAAAAGCAGGTAAATTTCCTTACCCAGGAATTCATGTCTGTTTGATAAACCGTGAAATACTTAAAATTGTTTAAGGCTTATTTGGTCACGAAAAGAGGACTTATAATTTCTTCAATTTCTTTGGTAGCCACCATCATTACCTCCTCAGAAATGCCACCGATTGATTTCGCCAATACACCAGTATTCATGCGAGAAATATAGGTTAAGCCATCGCTTTTTTCGTAAACACTTACCCGGCAGGGTAACAGGGATGAGTACATTCTCTCCTCATCTTTTAAAAGAATTTTAGCTGCATGATTTGGCTGACACAAAACAAAAACCTGAATGGGTAAAACATCTGTTCCACTTTTCTTTACAGATTCCTGCAAATTGTGCACCGTAACAGCTTTCCATGTAGTTTTTTCAATTTCAGCATTCAATTTTTCAAGGGTTTCTGAAAATCCGTACATGCTTTCATTCTCTAAAAACATGGGCTCCTCTGCCTGACTAATTTGAATTTGATTTTCTTCCTCTTTAGGCTCAGGTTGTGAGCAAGATGAGAAAATAAAAAGCATGGCAGTTAATGTTATAATTAGTGATTTCATAATGATAATTTTATTAAATTTTGTGTAATTAATAATATTTTAATCGATTAATATTTTATCGCACCCGCAGGCTTCAATATCTGAAATAACCTCCCCACTTATGCAATATACCAATTTTAATTATTCTAAAAAGTACTGAGTTTAAAACAAGTATTATTTTATAAACTAATTTAGGAGCTTATTGTTTACTTTCCACCTTAAAAAATGTCAATTCCCTGCTAATTCCAGGCTATGTTTTAAGAGTTCCATTCCACCATAATTTCCGTGTCCCGGTATTACTATTTTTGCTGAAGGAAATTTATACAGCACCTTTGTTAAGGTTTTTGGATAGGAAATCAAATCTCCGTCGGTTGTATTCCCTAAACTTCTGGTGCGCATATCTTTAACCATACATGCAGGAAATAAAATCTGTTCAGAGGGAATCCATACCACAATATTATCGGTTGAATGCGCTGCTCCCGGATAATAACACTCGATGCGTTTTTCCCCAAGATATAATGTAAGTGAGTCGTTAAAGCCATTTTCAGGTAGCTGCAAACCTTTGTTTTTTGCTATTTCAATGGTAAGCTGATTGGCGTATGATTTAATTCCATGTTTATGAATACATTCCAGTCCTCCCATACAGTCCTCATGCCAGTGATTGGGAACAAATCCTGCTATTTCAAGACCCATCGAGTCTCTTAACCACGCTAACAGATCTTCCGTTTGTTCATTGGTCCATGGACTATCGAAAAGAAATGCCTGCTTTTTATCAGTAAATATCAATCCATTGGCTCCCAGCCTGCCCCATTGTGATGTGTTGGTATAGGAAACATGAATAAAAGCATTTTCAGTAATCTGAATTAGTTCAATATCTGCAGAAATACGAATTAGCTTGTTTGTCGATTGTGAAAATCCACTTTGTTGAAACAGTAGTGTGAAGAGTGCTACAAATAATATCTTCATGATTGTTTTACTGGCTGTGCTGGTTAAGGATTTCCTCATATTCTTTAAATCTGTGCTTCCTGATGGGGCGTAGCTTTGGTTCTGTGGAAAAATGCAAAAGCAGACAAGGACGTATGGATTTGTATTCTTCAACAAATTCATAGCTCTCAAGCTCCCTGTTTTTTATTCTTTGCTTTATTCTATTGTGATAGGGGTACATTGGAGTAGTTATTCTGGTATCCGGGATGAAAGGCATAGAGGTGAACCCCCTTTCCTTTTCTTATTTTAATTTAATATTTTTTCATCCCAAAAATCGATACACTTATCTTGTTCTGCAATTTTCAATACTGAAAAACCTAATTCAATCGCTTTACTGAAGTCTTCACAGCCCTGAGCCTTTTCTCCTAATTCGTAATAGGCCAATCCACGAAGAAAATAGGCGTTTTTATTATTTGAATCTAATGCTATGGCTTTTTTACAATCAGAAACTACACCAACTAAATCACCGGGAAATCTTGTTCCAGCCCTGTTTACATAAACCCTTGCGTCTAATGTATCTGTCGCCAAATAGTAATCAAAATTTTCTTTGGCTTTATGTATCATCCCGGTAGCCAAATATATCCTGGCTATGTTTAGATATAGCTCGGGTTTGGAATTATTTGTAATTTCTTCATTTAGTGATGTAATAAATTCGTTGAAATTGGGTTTTGTCCAGAACCCCATCGTGGTTTTTATTCTTCCACCACAATTGTCTTCAATTAAGTCAAAGGATACATAATATTTTGTTTGATAAACCTTGTACCGCCCATACCCTTCGCACATTTGCCCTTCTTTATCAATAAAGCTGACAGTATCTCCAGATAATTTATAGTTGGTAATTACATCAACAATTTGGTCATTTCCAAAATCAGCTTCTACCAATCCATTTTCTTTAAAATTAAAACTTATGGGTCCGGTTTGTCCTATTCTCACCCACTTACCAATTAGTGTATTACAAGGCTCAGATGAAACCTCTTTGTCTTGCATTTTGTTGGAATTGAATGAGCAAAAAAATAGAATCAGAAAAACTAAATACATCGGTTTTGTTTTCATTGTAAAAAAATTTATAATTCAGCAATGTTGATTTTATATTATGACTACTATAAAATAATTCTGTAAGTTACAGACAGGATTTTAATTATGAAAAATGCTTTACCTAATACTATTATTAGCTGTATTTCTCAAATATAAGAAATTATTTTAATCCCGGACTTCTCCATTAATTCACTGGCGTTAAAATCATTAGTAATAAATATATATAGCCATTGGGTGATTCCAGATTCGTCATAAAAAGGAAAAAGTTAAGTAATATCAGAACAGGAAGGCTAATCGCCAGGCTTATATATATAGCTCGAAATTTAAATAAAACGACTGGTGCTTTTACCCAATCCAGCAATTTATTATAATCACTTTTTTTATTCTGAAAATGCATACCCGAAACCTGAAAATTTTGCCTCCAGTCCAATTTTTAAGCTAATTCTTTTATGGCTTTTTGTCTGTTTTTTATTTCATAATCAGATGCAGGTTCAGAGAGCCATTCTAATAAGAGTATACTACCTGACTATGTAGTTTTTCTGTTAACTAATTGAAAAATGGAATGTTGCCCGAAAATATCTAAGTCAGATGTATATGGGTGATTTTGATCAATAAACTTATGCCCGGTATCAAATTCTTCCAGCTTACAATTTACTATTTGCAATGAAATCGGCATTAATTATCTTTAAGTAACTAATAAACAATTACTTATGATTACAGAACCTTTTTGTGTCAAGCCAACATCCATTTTCATTTCGTTTCTATAGCCTTTTGCTGTTTACTGTAAATTATAAATTAAAGCCAAATTTTAAAGAGATACCTGTAAAACTTAATTCTGAGACTTCCTGATATTCTTTATTTTCTCCTTTTACTAAGTTATATTCCAATTCACAGAAAACTTGTCTCCTATTATTTTTTGAATTCTCGGTATAAACAAAATATTCTACTTGTCCCCTCTTATTTTTTGAATTCCCGATATAAGCTAAATATCCTATTTGCATTGAATACCCTAGTGGGGTAGATTTCCCTGAGATCCCCTTGTTAAAAGCAGATAATATCAGATTGTTATAGTTTAAACCTCCACCTAAATAGAAAGAATTGGAATTTGCGAGAAAGTAATGGTAGTTGCCATAAAGACCACCTGATAATCTGATAAGATCATTCCAGTAATCACTATAAAGTAATACTTTTATCTGTTTATGTGCCCATGCAAATTCAATATCAGATTTGATCTCCAGATTCTTAACTACAAAATAATTTATACCAGTTCCAAAAATATATGCAATATTTATATGTGGGTTATCATTTTTATAAAATTCAATTCCTGCATTATCAGCATAAATGTCAAGCTGTTCATTAATATTATCAGGGTTGATATATCCATACCCACCATATAGGCTAAAATAGATTTTCTTATTCAAATTTTCATTTGACTGGCTGAAACCGCTTATAGTTAAAATAGCAATTAAAATGCTTATCAGGTAACGTCTATTTATTTTCATAAGATTAAAATATAAAGTTACAAGGTTTTAATATTTCTATTTTAAATGCTTTTGCTTCGTTTAAATGAGGCTATTCATCTTTAATGCAACGAACAGAATACCCCTCAGTCTTATTCCACTCGTTTATATATGCTTTTTTCTTTTTATGATCTAAATAGCAACGCCATGCTTCCTTTTCTTTCTTCGAAGCTGGGGTCGAAGACCAAAAGTTGGCATACCATCCAATAACTCGAGCGGAACCATCCTGATAAGAATATCCTCCAGGTTTAGCATTAAATCCACTCTCATTTGTGGCTCCTTTTCTCCATCTTACTGATCCAATTTCCGATCCTTTCATTTTTTCACCTGCTACTTTAGTCCCACCCAGATAATTGATCAAGAGCTCCCACTCATCTTTGCTTGGAAGATGCCACCCAGACGGACAAGAAATATTAGCAGCCTTCCAATTATATAAAACCCCATAGGCCTTATAGTGTTCTTTTTCTCTTAATTTGGTAGCGGGTCCGCTCTCAATATTAAAAGTTGTATTTATACCAATAGTAAAGAGATCAAAATCTTTATCTCCATAAACATAATATTCAGGAACATTACTACCCTTCGAGTATCTAAAGACAGTGTCGGGGAGGAAAGCAAGATTCTCTGCCATCCATGTTTGGTCTCCAATCTTTACTATTTTATATTCCTTACCATCTCTTGAATCAATAAAAGAGCCATACTCCTGAGAATACACTGCAAAAGTGAAAAGAAGAAAAATAATTGTTATACTTGATTTCATGATGTTGGGATTTATGTGAATGTATTTAAAGAAAAATTCTTGGTGATTACCAATTTTTATCGCGTACCAGTTTACAAAGAACTGTATGTGTTGCCTTAGAATGCCTAATTGTTGTCGTGCCACCAGTAGCCAGCTGTTATAAGGTTGATACATTCGTAATTGCAACTTACAAAGTAGCTTACATCAAATATAAGAAAAATTCATTATCCTACATCAAGATTTATCTGGTTTTCTGAAAGAAATTAGCGATTATTCGAGAGATTTCCTGCTATTGGGCAGCAATTCACGAAGTTTGTTGGCTTTATAATCCGGCAAGCGGATTAAAACATCTTTCAGCCAAACCGGGGGTTCTACGATCATTCATTTTGTATGAGCCCAGAAAAGAGTATAACATAGCCGTTCTTTGAGCTGCAGCGTGTGAGCCGGCGAAGAGTTAGTTTTTACGTTCCAATGCCACTGGAAGGATGCTGTTATCGATAAGGTTATTGTCGATTTTATATTTCCCATCAAGCAAATATCCGTTAAGCCTGTTCCACAAACTCAAGGTATATGCCAGTGCAATACCGATAGCGCTTTTAGGCATCACCTGCGTTTTGTTCTGTTTCATCCATCCCAACTCAGCAAGGATAGGTAAGGATTATTGTTCTCTTAATTCTTTTCGCTCCTCAAAGGAAATAACCAGCTTCACGAGCTTTGCGTTCAGTTGAGTATAATGCTTGTATTTTTGTAAATACATATCCTGCCCTGACCTTATCGTTGTCCAAAGCTGCCTCAAATTTTCGGCGTGCATGTGTCATACAAGCCAGCAAAGTTTTTTTCCCGGTTTGTCAAATATATTATACGCTGTATAGCCATCGGTTTGCAATGTTCCTGTAAAGTCATTCAATATTTTTTGAGGTCCTTTCTGGGAACGGGTTTTTTGAAAGACAAATAATATTAATTTATCAATCACAACTCTATAAACCCACAGGTACCCTTTGTGTGTAGTCCCGGTTTATTTTTTGTTTGCACTGGAATGGGAGTTTCGTCGGATTCCAGATATTTGCATTTAAGCACGCTCTCTTTTAATGTTTCATATACGGGAGCTAATAAATCACAACATTGATGAATCCAATCTACCATCGCGGATTCTTCTATCTCAAAGCTCTGGCGTTTGCACTTCTGTGACTGATGATATATCGGAAGATGGTCTAGGTACTTACTAAGGATGATATGGGTGAGAAGTTCAGGTCCTGCAATTCCTTTTGGAATGGGTAGAATAGGAAGATCTGCGATTATGATTCTTGAGTCTTTATTATCTTCTTTTGGTAAAAGGTATTTAGGGCGAACTATTCTTCTTACAATTAATGCTCCGGGAGCATATTCTAATATTTCTGTAATCTCTTCTCCAATCTTTCTCGCTCCAGCTGGTTTTTCAATCGGTTCTATCACTTCTGCATGACGCGGCAGATGTGAGTGAACGGGTTGTTTGTTTTCTTCTTTTTGTTTGCGCTCGAATGTGATGGTCTCCATATTGTCTGGTTCAGCCATCGACTCAGTTAAATTCAATCCCAGCAATAACTGTGAAGAATCTTTACCTGCAACAAAACATTCGCTCATTGGTCCGAATATCATTCGTTTAAGCTGTGCGATTTCATTCTTATAGTAAAGGACATCTGCTGTTAATTCGGATTTATTTTTTTTAGGAAGGAAGTATATATTTTCAGCTTAGTTATTTTATTATGATACTTAAGAACCAACGCTAAACATATTAGGAGACTGGGAAAACAAATAAAAAAGCTGTAATTAAATTAGCCCTAAGTAAACTTATAAGAATAACAGCTGATAAAACAAAGATACTTAGTCTGAGTAGTGATATTTTATTTAGTAACTTCTTTAAAAATAATATTTTAGCGTCATATTTATTTATATTTTCCTGATAAACTTTCATCAATGTTTTTTAGAGTATCTTACTCGCATTATTGAGTTCCTGTTATGGTCATAAACACACAAATATATAAAACCGATTTGTTTTATTGAAGTTTATGGTTAAAAACTAAAGAGGAAAATACCAGCGAAGAGTATATAATTATTTTTTAGGGATTGTGTTAATAAAATAGCTTATTAATCAGGTTTAAAAGATAGAATTGGGTCACTTCATTGGTTTGTCGGATCCAACTCTTCTAGAAGTTATTAATTTTCTCAAAATTTAATTCGCAGGCTATGGCTAATTCAATACGTAAAAACTTCCTATTTGAAGCTTTCAGATAGTTGTGGCAGGCTTGGATCAGACAAATGAATTTATTTTGTCTGTTTAATTCGATTCCACATACATGGAAAAATTATTGAGAATGGATTGCCATCCGCTTTTTTGCATCTCAAGTGGATTTTCCGATTCAGGGTCGAAAGTTATAATTACTTGTGTTTGAGTCCCTAATTTGTTAAATTTCACATTCACTGTTCGCTCTGCAAATCCATAGGTGAATTCTTTACCTTCCTTAATTTCAGAATAAATTGCTTCAAAGTCAAAGCCAAAACTCCCATCTTTTGCTTCCATACGGGCCAGGTACCTTCCTCCTACTCTTAAGTCATTTTCTGCTCGTGGACAATGCCAGGAAGGATCGGCAAAATTCCACTTTGTTATATGTTCAGGTTTTGTATAATAGTCCCAGACTTTTTTTATGTCTGCATTAATCTCTGCCTTTACTATAATTTTCTCCTTCATTTTTATAAGATATTAGGTTTTACATAAACTATTTCAAATACTCTTGAATTACTATTTTTCTCTGCGACATCATAACTTCAAAAGCATTTGGCTTCGCCATTATTTCGCTTAGGTTTTTTATCAAAACCTGCCACCTGAGTCCGTATTTATCAACACACCAGCCACATTGAGACTCTTCACCTTCTGAGGTAAAATAATCCCAATATTTATCAATTTCCTTTTGGTTTTCACAGTAAATAATAAAAGAAACAGCGTCATTTAATGGGTGGTGTTCCTTTTCCGTAATCAGGAAAGAATATTTTTGTTCGAATATTTTCACTTCACAAATTTCAGAATAGCCTCCAGGAGTTACTCCAAGGGAGATTATCTGGCCTTCTGAAAAATCTGATTTAAAAATATTTTTGTAATACTTTAAAACTACAGAGATAGAACCATCCTCTGATTTGAACCAGATATTCGGAATTATTTTATTGGATGGCAATTTCGTTTATTATTTGTTTATTATCATTTGCAATAACAACAATTTTTGAAAATGGTTCGTAATTTATTTTCCGGTTTGCTACTTATTTAAAATCTCCGGATAAAATGACTTTCAAATTTAGCTCTCAGATTTATAAAATCGCAATTACTTGGCATTTAAGCAGATGTTGACTTCCGTTTTCAATATTAAGATGGTAAAAGCAAAAAAAAAAGGGTAGTAAACTTTAAAAAAGCTCCTACCCGTTCAATATAGATTATTTTGATTTTCGTTAAATAGTGCTTGCAAGAAAACTCCAATTGCTGCGTTATGCTTGCCCGAAAATCGGTCATCCCGAAGCATCGGGACTCCCTCTTTTCGGTCGGCGCAACCGAAAAGCTGAAAGTTTTGAGCTCATGACCGCAGGGAATAACCCTTGCACTTGAAGTTTAACTTCGTTGAGCTCGTAAACTCGGTTTTTGCAAAGCACTTTCAAAATACATGAGTTTTCTTTCTGACACTAAATACCTTATTTCGTGAGAATCTTTTTCATCACCGTATCTTTATCCAGCTTTTTGGTGCAGAAGAACCAGTCTTTACATTCCAGTCCTTCTTCTTTACCGTCCATTCTGTCTTTGGCTGAGCCACATGATCCGGCAGGTGAAATGATTACATCATCACCCGGTCTCCAGTCAGCTGGGGTTGCAATGTTGAATTCATCTGCGGTTTTTAAAGCTAAAACTACGCGGTAAAGTTCATCGAAATTACGTCCCAGACTAAGTGGATAATAAATAATAGTTCTGATTATACCTTTGGGATCGATAACAAATACAGCACGAACTGCTTTGGTACTGCTTTCTCCAGGCATTACCATTCCGTATTTCTTGGCTACGTTCATGGTAATATCTTCAATCAGAGGAAAGGTTACTTCAACATCCTTCATTCCCTTGTATTCAATTTTCTCCTTAATGGTGCGCAGCCAGGCAATATGACTGTATAATCCATCGATAGACAGTCCCACCAGCTGACAACCGGCTTCGTTAAACTTCTTTTCCAAAGTGGCAAAGGTCATAAATTCTGAAGTACATACCGGTGTGAAGTCGGCAGGGTGACTAAAAAGAATAACCCAGCTTCCTTTGTAGTCGGCAGGAAAATTCATTTCTCCCTGAGTGGTTACAGCTTTAAATTCTGGTGCTTTGTCGCCAATACGTGGCATTGAAATTACTTCTTGTTCTTGGTTTGGTTCCATGTTATTAAAATTTAAAAATTAAAAATTAGCATTTATCGAAAGTCCCTCGTATCTGAAGGACAATATCTTCCATTGTAAATCCGGGAAACTTCTTATTCTCAAAATAATTCTTCAGAATGGCATCCAGCTCCTCATCTACATAGTCTTCAATTAAATCGCATTCAGAACAATATAAATGATGATGCTTTTCAATCACACCATCATAGCGCATTATATCCCTGTCTGTTTTCACCTTTTTAATCAGATTATTTTCAACCAGTGTATCCAATACCTTATAAACCGTTCCTGTAGCAATATTAGGATGGTCTTTATGTATGTATGCTATGATATTTTCAGCAGTAGGATGATTCCCTAAAGTATAAATAGCGTCAAGAATATTCATGCGCTGGGGAGTTACCTTTAAGCCCTTCTCTGCCAAATCTGTTCTAAGTTTCTCTATGGAGACTTTCATTTGAAGTATTATTATATAAGAATAATTCTCATTAAAGAATAAACAAATTTAAGAAATTTATGGATGATAAAAAAATATTTATGAAATTTTTACGGTATAAAATGAATAAAAGAGTGTATATAACTATATAACAGATAGATATGAAGTAATAATATTTGGAATATCTAAAAAAGGAAACACACTCTTTGCTTATGCAAAGTCGTCTTCCTTTAGGATAATAAACCTTGAAAATGAATATTATTATCTGTACAATAATTTTATAATGAGAATATTCTCACTAAATTTGCGGCACAATCTTTAAGAACAGGCTTAGGTTGAATAAAGAAGAACAGCTAAATATGAAGGAATTATACAATAAAGAATTATGAAAAATAATCCAGGTAAACCTCGATTATTCCAGTATGAGTTCTAATCGTGTGGAAGAAATCAGAAATTTTGCTAAAGGAGCCAATTTCAAACGAATAGGTATAGCTCACTGTATAACCTTTCATTACGAAGCGGAATTGCTTGAAACTTCTCATCGTGCAAAGGCCTGAATTTCATCAATCAAGCCTTTTTTATATGCCTCTTGTACAATTTTCCAATCACCACGGCGATTAAAATACAAGGATGAATAATTTCTTTGAATTTGGGAACCATGGAATAAATAATATTCAATTCGACGCTTTCCTTCATCATCTTCTACCAGGCTAAGTGCATAGTCGACGAATCTGGTTGTTTTAAGTGACACTCCTGCACAAAGTTGACCCATTAGTTTATCCACATCAGATTTTTTACCACTGACAGCATAATCCATTAATTCCTTTAGTTTACCGCTAAATTGGTGATATGTCATTTACATGCTTTTAAGAATTTTAAAGAATTCCTTCAGAGTGCTACCGGTAATTTCAGCCTAATATAATGAAGAACTATTAAAGATTTAGCTTAGAACTAAAGTTTTAACGTTCTAAAAACGAAAAAATTTGTTAAATTATTTATTATTCATAATTAGTCTAAATTAACATTAATTTTGCAAATAATATTCTGGAAAGGAGCAGTTAATACTTTTATAATTCCCTTGATAAAACTATGAATTAGCTGAACATTTAATGGAATAATTGGTTATAAAGCCTTATATAAGTATTTCGGAAACAATTTAATCCGGCTGAATACAATCACAATTTATCAATTTCAATAATAAATAGGAATGACTGTTTTAAAAACCAGTATTAACAAAGATGATAGCAGGTTTATTACGAATTACGATTATAATAAATCTTTAAATAAAGAAATTCAAAGCCTCATTTCAGAGGTAAAAAACAAACGTGAAAAAGGGCTTATTGAGAAACATAAAAGCAGAGCTAAATTACTGGCCCGGGAAAGAATACAGCTCTTAATTGATGAAAATAGCCGTTTTCTTGAATTCTCAGCTCTGGCTGCTTACGATAATTACGATCAAAATTTTCCGTCGGCAGGAATAATTACCGGACTTGGAACAATTCATGGCATAGAAACCATTATTGTTGCTAACGATGCCACTGTGAAAGGTGGAACTTATGTTTCGGAGACGATTAAAAAACATCTGAGGGCACAGGAAATAGCCCTGCAGAATAATTTACCGATTGTATATCTTGTCGATTCGGGTGGGGTATTTTTACCTGAACAGGCAAATGTATATCCTGATAAAGATCATTTTGGAAGAATCTTTTTCAATCAGGCAACGATCTCAGCCAATCGAATTCCACAAGTTGCGATAGTTATGGGTGCCTGTACGGCTGGAGGTGCATATATACCGGCCATGAGCGACGAAAGCATTATTGTTAAGGATACAGGATCAATTTATCTTGCAGGTCCTCCCCTTGTGAAAGCAGCCACCGGTGAAGTAGTTAGCGTGGAAGATCTTGGCGGTGCGAAGGTGCATACTTCAATCAGCGGCCTTGTTGATCATCTGGCAGAGAATGACGAAGAAGCCATTTCTATTTGCAGGAATATCTTTGAGCATCTGAATATAACCCCAAAACAAGGACTTAGTAAAATTGCGAGTGAGGATCCTTTGTATCCTATCGATGAGATTTATGGATTAATTCAGAAGAACTTAAGCTTGCAGTTTAATATGTACGAAATTATTGCAAGATTGGTTGATGGTAGTCGTTTACAGGAGTTTAAATCTAATTACGGCAAAACTATAATTACAGGTTTTGCACGGATTAAAGGTTATAATGTCGGAATTATTGCAAATAACGGAATCCTTTTTTCAGAGTCAGCTCAGAAAGCCACCCATTTTATCGAGTTATGTTCCTCAAGGAATATTCCCATTGTCTTTTTGCAGAATATTGCAGGATTCATGGTTGGCAAAGAATACGAGCACAAAGGTATTGCTAAAGACGGGGCTAAAATGATACAAGCAGTAGCCACCGCCAATGTTCCAAAATTCACCATTATTATTGGCCGGTCATCGGGTGCAGGAAACTATGCTATGGCAGGCAGGGCATATCAACCCAATTTATTATTCTTATGGCCAAATGCTGAGATATCGGTAATGGGAGGAGAACATGCGGCCAATGTTTTAGCGGGAATTAAGATGAAGAATCCGGGGAGCCCTATATTAAGCACAAAAGAAGAGTCTGAATTGAAAAAGAATATACAGGAAAGATACCAAAGAGAAAGCTCTTCTTTATTCAGTACGTCAAGACTCTGGGACGATGGAATTATTGATCCTGCCGACACCCGCGATGTTCTGGCAATGGGAATATCAATGTCGTTAAACAAGCCCTTCCCTGAACCAAAAACTGGCGTTTATAGAATGTAATTAATGATTTATGTTGAAGCTTAAAAAAATTGAGATTGAGCGAAATGGTAAAATAGCCACCCTTTGGTTGAATCAGCCTGAAATACGTAATTCACTTAATCCTATCCTACTCAACGACTTAATAAAAAGTTTTCATTGGCTGGAAAAACAGGATGAAATTGTGGTGGTTTTCCTTAGGGGAAGAGGGAATTCCTTTTGTGCGGGTGCTGATATTAACTGGATGATACAATCGGGTCAGCAAGGCATCATTAAGAATTATCTCGACAGTAAAAACTTATCCCGTTGCTTCAAAAAAATCTACCATTCGAATAAAGTGGTAATCAACCTGGTGCATGGTCATTGCTTTGGCGGCGGACTTGGTTTTATCGGAACCGGTGATTTTAGCTTTGCACTTAATAAGGCTGTCTTTGCTTTGCCCGAAGTCAGACTCGGACTGGCACCGGCCGTTATCCTGCCCTACCTTTTAACGCGCGCAACTTTAAACAATATCAAATATAAAATATTCACAGGAAATAGTTTTACGGCAGAAGAAGCTTTACAAATGGGCGTCGTTGACGGAATTTATGAAAATATGGAGGAAATGGAGCGCGAAATTCAGGTTCTTGTGGAATCTATCCTCGCAGTATCTCCAAATGCACTGGCAAAGGAAAAAATTTTGCTTCGAAGCTTAAATAAGAGTCATGTAAACAAAGCCAGTATTAGAAAATCTGTCAAAATCATCACACAATTAAAATTGTCGGAAGATGCGAGAGCCAGAATGTCGAAATTCATCACAAAAAAATAATGTTACAAAGTTTAAATCATGAATCATACTATAAATACAAATCCTTTAATCAACGATAGTCATATTGAATTAAGAGCCAGAATCAGGAATTTTGCTGAAAAAGAGATTAAACCTCTGGCTAGAAAATTGGATGAGAATTCAGAATTTTCTGTAGCTCTTACTAAGCGATTGGGTGAAATGGGACTTTTTGGTATAAATATTCCCAGGGAATATGGAGGACAGAATCTCGATACTCTTTCCTATATAATTGCTGTTGAAGAACTTGCAAGGGTCGATAGTTCTCAGGCTGCTACGGTGGCCTCGCATAATTCACTTGGTATTGCACCCATTTATAATTATGGAAGTGAAAAGCAAAAACAGTATTATTTGCCTAAACTTACCACTGGTGAAAAAGTATGGGCTTTTGGGATTACGGAGCCAAATGCAGGTTCTGATGCTACAGGTATAAACACAATTGCTGAACTAAAAGACGGTTACTGGACGGTAAACGGATCAAAATTATTCATTACAAATTCTGCTTCAGCTGCATCATCCGGCATTACTCTTTTCGCTATTACCGGAAAAAATATCGATAAAAATGAAATTTCGGCTATTCTGCTTGAAAAGCCCCTCGAAGGCTATACCTCAGAGCCGATTTCAAATAAAATGCTTTGGCGGGCGGTTGACACAGGAAAGATAAGCTTTAACAATTGCAGGGTGCCGGAAGAAAATATTTTAGGTGAAAAAGGCAAAGGCGCACGCATAATGCTTTCAACTCTCGATGGAGGCAGATTGTCGATTGCAGCTATTGGCTTAGGCTTAGCACAGGGAGCTTTTGAAATGGCTCTGGCTTATGCTAAAACCAGGCAGCAGTTTAATCAGCCTATAGGTAAATTTCAATCTATTGCCTTTAAACTAGCCGAAATGGAAGTGAAACTTGAACTGGCAAGAAACACTTTATACAAAGCCTGCTGGCAAAAAGATGCTAAACTCCCCTATTCAAAAGAAGCCGCTATTTCTAAATTATATTGTTCTGAAATTGCCAAAGAAATTGCCGATGAGGCTGTGCAAATATTTGGAGGTTACGGTTTGATGAAAGACAATGATATTGAAAGGTTTTATCGCGATCAGAGAATTTTACAGATTGGTGAAGGCACATCTGAAATTTTAAAAGTTTTAATTTCCAGACATTTGGAACTATGAGCAAAAAAAAGACAGAACATCTCGACCTGGCTATACAATCGCAATTGGGCCAGGGGCTTAATGATACTCGTTTTGATTATGAAGCATTATTAAGTCCTCATCCTGAGACTAAGCTCAAAGCTTTTCCTTTTTTAGGAAAGGAAATGAAAGTGCCGATATGGATATCGAGTATGACAGGCGGATCTGAGTATTCGGGGATAATTAATAAAAATCTTGCCCGGGCGTGCAATGAATTTGGATTAGGTATGGGATTAGGCTCATGCAGGGTTTTGCTGGAAGAAGGAAATTATTTCGATCATTTCAACCTGAGAGAAATTATAGGCGATGACTATCCCTTTTATGCCAATTTGGGAATTAAACAGATAGAAAATGCTGTTCTCCGTAACGATTTTGATTCTATTAACTGTCTTTGCGAAAGCCTGAAGGTGGATGGCCTCATTATTCATGTAAATCCTTTACAGGAATGGCTTCAGCCCGAAGGTGAGCGAATTACAATAAGCCCTCTCGAAACGATAAAAAAGTTTTTGGAGTCAGCAAAAATGAGGGTTATTGTGAAAGAAGTAGGACAAGGTATGGGTCCGGCCAGTATAAAAGAATTATTGAAAATGCCGCTGGAAGCCATAGAACTTGCCGCATTTGGCGGAACGAATTTTGCAAAACTCGAACTTAATCGCAGCAGTCTCATTAAACAAAAATTACTTGAGCCGCTATCCTTAGTTGGCAATAATGCCGGTAATATGATAGATGTAATTAATCAGTTTGCCGGTTCAGAAAAGGATGAATTGAGATGTAAATCTGTTATAATTTCAGGTGGACTGAATAATTTTCTTGACGGTTATTACTATATGCAAAAGTCAGTGCTCCCTTCGGTGTACGGTCAGGCATCTACATTTTTAAAGTATGCACGGGAAGATTACAGTCAGCTCAGGGAATTTATTCAATATCAGATTTCAGGACTCGAATTGGCAACCGCTTACTTAAGGCTAAGAGATTGAAAAGATCGGGTTTAAATTTATTGACCTGTATTCCATTCTAAAAGCACAACAAGCAAAATCAGCTGAATTACAGAGTCATTGCAAGCTAAGCGAAGTAATCTTATCAGGATTTATAAATTTTACCCGGCAACAATGTATTTCAGTAATAAAAATATATAAAATGAATATTATTTCAGGCTTTTCTAAATTAAGTGAAACCGGAAAGATGGAAATTCTTAAAAGAGACATTTCATTTACTCAGGAGCAGTTGGATTTTCTAAGCAAGCCGAAAGAAAAGTACGACGATTATACAGAAATAGTTAAAAAACTGAGTGAGAATTACATTTCCAATTTCAGCTTACCTTTCGGAATAGCACCAAATTTTTTAATCAACAATAAGCTGTTTTATGTGCCCATGGTTACAGAGGAAAGCTCGGTTGTAGCTGCTGCGGCTTATGCAGCCGGGTTCTGGTCTGACAAAGGCGGCTTTCGAACCAAAATTGTAAGCACTACAAAAAGCGGACAGATATATTTTAGCTGGAAAGGAGAAATCGCTGATTTACAAAAACATTTCCCTGAATTAAAAGAAAAGCTAATTAAAGCTGTAAAGCCGGTAATAGCAAACATGGAAAAAAGAGGCGGAGGCATCACCAATCTTATCCTTAACGAAAACACTAAGCAGTTAAACGATTACTATATCATTGATGTATCCTTTGAAACGGCAGATTCAATGGGCGCCAACATCATTAATTCCTGTCTTGAAATAATGGCAGCTGAATTGTTGGATTTTATTAATACTAAATTCACAGCCCCCTATAATAATACCGAAATTATTATGTCTATTTTATCAAACTACACTCCGGAATGTTTGGTTGAATGTACGATAGAATGCGCAATTAGTGATTTAGCGAAAGTTTCCGGTGAATTATCTGCAGAACAATTTGCTATGAAGTTTCAAAAAGCAGTTCAAATTGCCAATGAAAATGTATCGAGAGCCGTTACCCATAACAAAGGAATATTTAACGGCATTGATGCAGTACTCCTTGCTACAGGTAACGATTTCAGGGCAGTGGAGGCCTGTGGACATGCGTATGCTGCCAGAGAGGGAAACTACAAAGCCCTTACTTCCATAAAAACAGATAATGGAATATTTAAATATACTCTTCGTCTGCCTCTTTCAGTTGGCACCGTGGGTGGAGCAACAAAAGTTCATCCGATGGCAAATCTGGCTCTTACAATTTTGCAAAATCCGGGAGCAAACGAACTTATGCAAATAATTGCTGCTGCGGGACTTGCAAGTAATTTTGCAGCCATACGGGCACTTATTACCAGTGGGATTCAAAAAGGACATATGAAGCTACATCTGGGGAATATGCTGATTGGTTTAAATGCAACGGAAAATGAAAAAAAACTCGTTGAAGCCTATTTTGAAGATAAAAATGTAAGTTATAACGGGCTGTCGGAATACTTGAATCAATTGAGAGAAGTTAATACTGATAAGTCAATTAAAGGTAATCACAAATATTAAATTCCTGCTACAAACAAATGAAGTCTATCATTCAAAGGAAATATTACTCAAATGGAAATTTGCTTATCAGCGGTGAGTATTTTGTTTTGCTTGGTGCTAAAGCCCTTGCCATTCCTTTAAATTACGGACAAGATTTACAGATTACAGCATTTGAAAATAATGATCAAAACATTGACTGGCAGGCCAGTGAAGCTGGAAAGGTCTGGCTTAATGTAAATTTCAATTCAGAAAAGCTTCAGATAATTTCCACAAACGTTAAGGAAAAGGCAAATTGGTTGCAAAACGTTTTTAGCTCACTCCTGAAATTAAAGCCCGGATTGCTTCAGAAGCATTATTCGTATAAGTTTAAAAGCAATATTGAGTTCAATACGAATTGGGGCTGGGGAAGCAGTTCGTCTATATTGTTGAATCTTGCCCGTTGGGCTGAGGTTGATCCATTTGAACTTAATAAACTGGTGTCATCAGGATCGGGTTATGATATTGCCGCCTCCGGTTCCTCCTCTCCCATCATTTATCAGCTCGTGAATGAAGTTCAGCAAATATCGCCCATAGATTTCAATCCGGTTTTTAAACAAAACATCTGGTTTATTTATCTGGGAAAGAAACAAAATACAGCCGATAGTATAATTAACAGCAAAACTGCTTTGATGAAAAATGTAAATCTGGTTCATGAGATTTCTCATTTAACAGAAAAAATGGCAGTTGAAAGTAAAATAGACGAATTCATGAAGTCGATGAGTGAACATGAAAATATTATTTCAAAGACTCTGCAGATTCCTAAAATAAAGGAATTGTATTTTAAGGATTTTGAAGGAGAAATAAAATCACTGGGGGCCTGGGGCGGTGACTTTGCCATGATTGTTTCACATGTATCAGAAAGAGCCATTAAACAATACTTTAAGAATAAAAAACTAGAGACAATCTTTGGCTTTTCAGAGATCGTTAGAAACCAATCCGGGACAGAATCAAACTAATAATAATGCTACAATCAGGAAAAATAACATGGCGGAGCCCTTCAAATATTGCACTGGTAAAATACTGGGGTAAGAAAGGTTTTCAATTGCCTGCTAATCCTTCCATTAGCATGACTTTAGATAAATCGTTTACCGAAACCAGCATTGAGTATCAAAGGGTTCCTAAGCAAAACAAGCCGGAATTTACTTTTTTATTTCATGGAAAGAAAAATCCCAAATTTGAAGAAAAGATAGGGCAGTTTTTAAAAATTGCAGCAGATCGGATTCCAATTCTTAATTCACTTCACTTAAACATCCATTCGGAAAATTCATTCCCTCACTCTGTCGGCATTGCATCCTCTGCTTCCTCTATAAGTTCTCTGGCTCTCATTATTCATCAAATTAATAATGAAATATCGGGAGAATCCACCACCGAAAGCGATAATATCAGATTGGCATCAGAACTGGCAAGAATGGGTTCCGGTAGTGCGTGCCGTTCTGTTTATGGCGGATGGAGCTTGTGGGGAAAAACAGATGGAATATTAGAGTCGGACGATAAATATGCTATTTCTTTAAATGCAGAAGTTCACGAAAACTTTAAAAACTATCACGATGCTATATTGATTGTTAATTCAGATCCAAAAGCTGTAAGCAGCAGTTTCGGCCATGACTTAATGAAAACAAATCCATTTAAAGAAATAAGAGAAAAGACCGCAAAAAATAATGCCCTTGAGTTATTATCAGCATTAAAAACAGGCGATGAAAGCTTGCTGGCAAGTCTTGTGGAGCAAGAGGCGGCGGGTCTTCATTCCATGTTTCTCACTTCTCTGCCACCTTTTGTATTGATTAAACCTGAAAGCTTGCATATTATCAATAAAATGAATCAATTTCGTAAAGAAACAGGACTACTTTTTACATATACCCTGGATGCAGGCCCGAATATTCATTTATTGTACTCTGATAAAATCCGTGATAAAATACTTCCTTTCATTCACTCGGAATTAACTGTATTTTGTGAGAATGGAAAATGGATAGATGATAAAATTGGAAAAGGCCCGGTTTGTATTAGTGAAAATAATTCTTGAAGCATGTATCCTTCTAAAATATTATTGTTCGGAGAATACAGCATTCTGCAGAACTCGCAGGCTCTGGCTATACCTTTTAAAAAATTCAATGCCGGTTGGGACTTTATTTCAAATGTGGGCAAAGAAAAATATCAGGAAGCTTATGCTTCTGACCAGGTTTTAAAAGAATTCCTTTCATATTTAAAACAGAGTGAAAAAATACCTGAAGGTGATTTGGATTATGATCGCTTTGAAAAGGAGCTTGAAAGTGGCATTTTCATTAATTCCAATATTCCTTCAGGCTCAGGGCTTGGAAGTTCAGGTGCCGTTGTAGCCGCTGTTTTCAGCCGATACAATACTTTGCCCTTTTCGTCTTCCAATCTTGATAAACTCAGATTGTATTTGGCCGAAATGGAGTCTTTTTTTCATGGATACAGCTCTGGCATTGATCCTCTGGTAAGTTTTCTCAATAAAGCCATTCTATTAAAGGATAAAAATAGTATTGAAGCAACTGACTTTCCAATCGACACATACCTACAGAAGTATAATTTGTTTTTAATAGATTCTAAAATTAAAAGTTCAACACGAAGCTTTGTTGAAGATTTTAAACTGAAATGCAGAAAAGATTCCCCTTATCTTCAAAGCTTAACTGAAAACTATATTCCGGTAAACAATGCGTGTATTGCAAAATTTTCGGGATCCACTTCGGTGAAAGATTTTTTCCTGCTTGTTAGAAAACTAAGTCTTTTACAATTGGAATTCTTTAGAGAGATGATACCGGAAAACATTCAATCATTAATGAAATATGGTCTTGAAAAAGAAATGTTTAATTTAAAATTATGCGGATCAGGGGGTGGCGGATACTTCCTGGGATTTACTGAGGATGTGAATAAAACTGCCTGTTATATGAAGGAAAAAGGATATAATATTCTTAGTTTTTAATCAACACTTCTGAATGATTATAGTGAGAATAGTACAGTTTAGTCGCGGGATTTCGCTTTTTTCAGTTACAGGTATTATTTGTGGTTCTATTTATTTATTTGAAGTAATCTGACTCATTTTCTGATTCCTAATATCGACCATTATCTATACTCTATTTAGACCGAAAAAACTAAACAAAGCAATGAAGGCTTTGTTCTAGAATAATAAGATAGGGCAACCAATATGAGTATTAGAACAGATAATTACCGCTTACCTAAATGGATGACCGTTCCCCTGCCTCATGGAAGCGAGTATACAAGAGTTAAAAACCTGATTTCAGAGCATAATTTACATACGATTTGCAGCAGTGGAAATTGTCCGAACAAGTCTGAATGCTGGAGTGCCGGTACTGCCACGTTTATGATTCTTGGAGAGAAATGCACCCGTAATTGCCGTTTTTGCTTTGTAAAAGCTCTGGTTCCCGATCCGGTCGACTGGGACGAGCCTGCCAGAGTTGCGAATACCATTAAAACTCTTAAACTAAAGCATTGCGTAATAACTTCTGTAGCAAGGGATGATCTGGAAGATCAGGGAGCTTCTTTTTGGGCATACTGTATCAGAACTATCAAGGAAGTAAATAAGGGAATTACCATGGAAGTACTAATTCCTGATTTAGGAGGTAAAAAGGAACTTTTGGATATAATTATCAATGAGAAGCCCGAAATAATTTCACACAATATAGAAACAGTTGAAAGAATTAGTCCGAAAATACGAAGTCAGGCTACCTATGCTAACAGCCTAGCCGTTCTTAAGCATATTTCCACATCCCGACTCATAGTAAAAAGTGGTTTTATGCTTGGTCTTGGTGAATTTGAAGAAGAAGTATTAAAAACTATGGCCGATCTTAAGCAGGCAGGAGTGCAGGTACTTACTATCGGACAATATCTGCCACCTTCAGAAATGCATGCCAAACTGGTTGAATATATAAAACCTGAAATATTTGAAAAATATAAAAAAGCAGGATTAGAAATGGGCTTTAAGTATATTGAAAGCGGGCCTTTGATTCGATCCTCCTATCATTCTGAAAAACATGTAAATATATAATTTCTATACTTTTTATTAATCTAAATATATAATCTATGTCAACTATATCGTTCTGGTTCAAAACATTAAGCGTCATTCCCCAGGTTTCGAAAAATGAATGGGGAACCCTTGATATTATTTCTAAGTGGCTTGTTGCCACACGTTCTGCAGTGTTTATTATGACCGCTTTTTCGGCGGCTATCGGAGGTTTGTTAGCCTATCACTATACAGGAACTTTCAATACAATAAACTTCATAATTTGTTTAATAGGATTGGTTTTCGCTCACGCTGCTAATAATTTATTAAATGATCTCATCGATTTCAAAAAGGGTATCGATGACAATAACTACTACCGTACGCTTTACGGTCCTCAGATAATTGAAAAAGGCTATCTTTCTCTAAAATCATTTTACGGTTTCATTGCAGCCTCACTTCTGGTGGCTTTAGCAAGCGGAGTATTACTTATTTTAAGAACAGATATCACCACGCTTTATTTAATGCTTGGCGGACTGGTTCTCCTGTTATTCTATACATGGCCTTTAAAATATATTGGATTGGGAGAACCGACAGTTGTTTTAGTTTGGGGACCGCTTATGATAGGAGGCGCCTTTTATGTAATCTCCAACGGAATTTGGAGCTGGGATGCCGTTTATATTAGTCTTATTTATGCCCTGGGACCTACTTCAGTATTATTTGGTAAGCACATTGACAAATCTGATAAGGATAAAGTAAAAAAAGTCTTCACCATTCCGGTTATTTTAGGCGAAAAGCTTGCCAGATATACCACCCTTGTGATCTGGGCTCTACAGTATATTTTATTCTTTTATTTAATTTATAAAGGAGCTTTAGGCTTGTCCTTATTGCTAATATTGTTTGCCTTGCCCAAATATATTCAAACCTTTAAAGTTTTTCTTGAGCCCAAACCCGTGAAACCCGGAGATGGGATTGAAACAACCTGGCCGCTTCATTTTGCCAGCTATGCATTTGTGTATAATAAGCAGTTTAGTATGTTGTTTTTCCTTGGTTTGGTTATGGATGTGGTTATATCAAGAATTTTTTAATAGGCCCTTTGCTTGTATTTTATTGGAAAGAGAATAATTAGTTAGGTAAAAGAGTCAGCGGGGGATTCAGGCGAATCCATCATGAAGCCAATCGCAAATTATCCCCCTCTCTTTATCTACTTTTTCACTAAAATAAAAAAAGACTTTATAATAGTTGTTTAGACCATATAGAGTAAATATTTTTTAGTTTTTTTAAAAGCCTCCAATACAAAATCCTAACTGCAATACAGGATAGGTATGTCCATCGAATCGATTATAATCACCAAACCCGAATAAATTGATCATGCTATAATCTGCAACTGGCGCATTAAAATTAATATAAGGTGTTATGCTATATTCATCCACATAATAATCTAATCCCACTCCCCACGATATGCGGGTGCTTGTCCCAGAGTCATCGGCATAGTTATTTTCCTTATCCCATGTAGCATATTTAATGTCCCATAGGTACAGACCATAACTAACTGTTACCCAGGGTTGATATTTAGGATTCTTTGAATAAGCATATTTTAACCCTGGTTTCAATCCAACTGTGGAAGTAGTATATTTCAAACCAAGCGGTAAGCTTACCGGATAAAGCATTCCATCAGGAGCACTATAGTTAAAACTAGAATTCTCTTCATAAATATCTTGCGTATACTTTATATTCTCCACATCGAATTTAAAAAACAAGCCATTGGAGCTAATTTTAAAATCAATTCCTAAACCATAACCAAAGCTTTTAATATTCCCATATTGGGATTTGTAATCAGAAGTGGAAATTAATCGTGGTGAACCTGCAGTAGTGTTAACATCTGCACCACCCCAGGTAGGTAATAAAATACCAATATGAACTGACGAAATTTCCTTCAATTTTTCTACCTTAGAAAGCTCTTTTTTTTCTGTAGAATACTCAGGAGTTGAGTTCTGGCTATAGGTGTATGTTGATATGAGCAAACATAACACAATGGCACTCAATTTAAACATAATACTTTTGTCAGAGTTTATCGTGCTGACTCCGCACTTTCTGGAATTAATAGTTTCTAATATAATTTTTCATGCAAATTATTTTTTCTTTCATAACCAAAACATTCCTGTTAAATAGAAATTATCATCAAGTTATCCTGCTGTCTTGGAGATGAATCCATTCTCACAGCACTGCCCTCTTATTGAAGGTTCTTCCAATTAGGGAAGCTTCAGCCATATTACTCAACAACAATGCATAAATCACACATCACTATTGTCTGCCGTGTCCGATCCAGCCGGATAGGCAGGATTAATGTTCTTATAAAAAAATGAATGAAGTACGTTTCAGGAAGTTTATTTAAATCGGAAGTAAATGTATAATAAAACCCAAATATCCAATTCAGAATAGTCACAATAAATAAATATTTTTTCAACTAGATGCTAAACACCTTGCCAGCCAGACACTAATGCAAAAAAGAGAATTTTTTTTGGATCTTTTTTGAAAGTACCTGAAATTAAAAAAGAATTTTCGGAATCATTAGTATCAGAAAGATGATGATATTGAAATTTCAGGTAGAGTTAGAAGAATTTAAGCCAGATTCCAATTCTAAATTCAAAGTAAATAAATCATATTTGAAACCACTTTTACCGAAATATAATTCCTAAAAACTTGCATTTGAGCTCAATGAATAATCTCAATTGATATTTGGTATTATTGTCAAGGGATTTCTCGAATCTTTAATTTTTTGCAGAAAATGCAATATTATAATATGTATTCTCCGGAAATTTAAGACAATTTTAATTTTAAAATTAAGTCTCTAATACTTTAGCTTTTTCCTGTCCTTTTTGAAATTTTTTACCATCTTCCCAAAATCCTTATCCTTTTTGCGTCTGTCAGCGACCGATGACTCAAAATGCTCCTTTTCTCTTTGCATTTTCATGTAATTCTCATAGGACAATTTATCTATTTCTTCATTTTCCAAGGCATGAAGAACGGAGCACCCCATTTCTGTAGTATGACTACAATCCTTATATCTGCAGGTTTTGGAAAGTTCTGTAATGGTTTCAAAGGTAGTTTCTAATCCTTCACCTGAATCAGCAATTCCGACTTCCTTCATTCCCGGATTGTCGATTAAAATCCCGCCATTTTCGAGGACAAACAATTCCCGGTGACTGGTAACATGGCGCCCTTTGTTTGTACTTTCACTGAGTGTATTTGTATTCATAAGTTGTTTGCCTGATAAATTATTGGCAAGACTTGATTTTCCAACCCCGGATGAGCCAAGCAAACAGTAGGTCTTTCCTGTAATCAGACTTTCCCTCAAACTGTCAATTCCCATTTGGGATATATTACTTAAAGAAATGATGCTTATTTTTTTAATCCTGGACTGAATGCTTTCAGTCAACTTCTTTAATTCAGTTTCTTCAATGAGATCAACCTTACTCAGAATTATAATGGGTTTAACACCCGAGGCATTGCAAATTGTAAGATATCTTTCAATACGGTTAAGGTTAAAATCACGATCCACAGCCTGCACAATCAAGGCATAGTCGATGTTTGTCGCTACAATTTGTTTTTCATAGGGTTTGCCAACCGATTGTCTTTGAAGGATAGTATTTCTCGGGAAAATAGCATGAATAAGTGCTTTATCCTCATCATATTCAGAAATGGCCACCCAGTCTCCCACAGCAGGAAAATCTGTGCTTTCCCTGGCTGAAAACCTCAGGCTTCCTATAATTTCAGCATCGTATTCATTTTCAGGAGTTTTAACCACATATCTTTCCTTATGCTCAGAAATTACCCGGGCTACTCCGAAACTATGTAAGTTTTGCTCTTTTCGGAATTCTTCAAAATCTGCATTATATCCTAAATCTTCAAGAGTCATTTCTGTTTTGTATATTTTTTTTATCACGTCCTCACTTCCCTAACCACATCAATCAGTGTTCCGTCAACCCACTTAATCCCGGCAATTACTTTTTCACCAAGTACAGGCTCTTCAGGTTTGCCACAAATTTTAATAGCTTCTTCGTATAATTCTTCTATGCTTTTCACCGGCAATCCGCTGTTCTTTACCTTATCGATAAGGTCTTTTCTCAGGGGATTTATGGCAATTCCCCTTTCGGTTATAATTACATCGATTAATTCTCCCGGGCCACAAAGTGTGGTAACCCTGTCTTTTATTACAGGAATTCTGTCTCTGAACAGAGGAATAGGAAGAATAACTGTTTTCGAGAAGAGGCAGTTTTGCCAGCCTCCGATACCGTGTAATAGGTATCCATCGGAATGAGTTACCACGTTGGCATTAAAGTCAAGATCAACTTCAGTAGCACCCAGAATAACCACATCGACCATGCCTGCAAAATTTCCTTTGCTGTGATAGTTGTAGCTGGTAAACGGACTGGTCCATGTATGACCCGGATTTTCCGACATTGACCTTACGCCATCCAGATCGAATGTTTGTCCGTCGAGTATATAATCGACCAGACCTTCCTCCAGCATAGAAACCAGATATTTATTGCTTCCACCTCTGGCAAAACGGGCTTTGATAGCCTTTTTAATCATTATTTCCTTAAAGAATTCCCCAACAGCCAAAGATGTGCCTCCTGCCCCACTCTGAAATGAAAATCCATCTTTTATTATTCCTGCAGCATCGCAAAATTTTGCCGTTAATTCGGCAAGAAATAGTCTGTCGGGCGATTTGGTTATTTGTGTTGTTCCTGAAATAATTTCTTCTGAATTACCCAATTTTTCAACCTTTACGGTAAAATCTACATAGTTGCCCTGTATTTGCCAGGGAATGCAAGGAAAGTCGACCAGATTATCGGTAACAACAATAACTTTCTCAGCGTATTGAGAATCGGCCAGGGCAAATCCAAGAAGACCACTTGCTGATGGTCCGTATAAGCCATTCGCATTACCAAATGAATCGGCCGTAGGCGCACTGATTACCGCAATATCAATTTTTACCTCACCATCTTGCACTGCCTGATAGCGTCCACCGTGAGATCTCAGCATTCCGGCTCCTTTCATTTTACCTTCAGAAACGAACTTTCCCAGAGGTCCGTTCATGCTTCCTTCTATATGATGAATGGTTCCATCCTCAAGATATTGTATCAGATGTTTATGAATGGGAAAAGCTGCTGATGGGAACCATCTTAAATTTTTGACTCCCATTTCCTTGGCGATATCGAAAATCTGGTTGGCCAGAAAATCGCCGTTTCTAAGGTGGTGATGTGTAGATATGGTCATTCCGTCTTTTAGTCCGGCTTTTTGCAAAGCCGTTTTCAGATCTTTAAGCAATTTGTTCCCGTCATTTGGAAAATCTGCATTGCTGGTTATCGTAGGACCGTATTTTCTTCCTTTGGGCTTATATTTTCCTACGCCCATATATGGAATTTGTTTTTCTCCGTTTAATTCGGAAGGAACCAATCTTCCGGCAGCATTTTTAGTCCATTCAACCGACATATTTATTCCTCCAGTTTTTATCTGTTAAATTAAGTTTCAAAGCAAGGTCAATTATTTTCTGAGCTCTTTTTACCACAGGCGGGTCGATCATTTTTGTCCCCAATGATACCACCCCCAAACCCATTTCTCCCGCAATGATAAAGGCATTTACAATTTTCTCCGCCTTTTCAATTTCAGCTTCATTTGGTGCATAACCCTCGTGAATTACCCCAATTTGTCTTGGATGAATACAACCCATACCTTCAAATCCAAGCGATTTCGATACTTTAATAGTCTCTTTTAAGCCTTCCATATCAGCCACATCAGAAAATACTGAGTCGATTGCCTGAATGCCAGCCGCTTTGCAAGCATTGACAATTCGTGTACGTGCATAAAAAGACTCCCAGGCCGGCTGAGTTCTTTGTACGCCAAGATCGGCAGTATAATCTTCTAAGCCGATGGCCAAACCCACTATATTTTTTGAAGATTTTGCTATAGTAAAGGCATTTTCCACACCCAAAGCGGATTCAATTATCGGCATAAGACAAATATCATTGGATACATTATGTTTTACCTTCAGCTTTTCTATTTCCTTTTCCAGAGTGGAAATATCTTCCGGCTTTTCGCATTTAGGTAAAAGAATAAGATTTACATTATGAGGAATAATATAGCTAAGATCCTTTAAGCCCTGAGGTATTTGATTAATCCTTACCATTCGTTCAGCTCCAAAGAAATTCACCTCTCGTAAAGCATTTCTTACCAATAAACCTGCTTCATGCTTTTTATCAGGAGCTACAGAATCCTCTAAATCCAAAATAATAGCATTGGGCTTGTGAATACCGGCGTTTAACATCATTGCCGGGGAATTTCCGGGAAGGTATAATCTTGAAAATCTCTCCCTTTCCTTTACAGGTTTAAAATCATTTACAGGCTTAAAGGGAAGAAGAAATTCAAGATCGGTATTAACAGCCTGTTTAATAGCAGATTCAATTCTCGCAGCCAGAACGAAATCGAGAGCACCTTCATCTTCGATCACTATATGAGCATTAAGAATACCAAAATAATTCAGGATTTCCTCAGCAAGATCTTTTATTCTTTGTCCGTATAAGGCCTTGACTTTCGATTGGATATCGATAATTAGTCCACCTTTTTCAGTTAAAGCCAATGTTACGAAACAATCTGACCTTACTTTCTGCCCTTTATTGCCGGCAGTATAATTGTTTAGCATATCTGGAGTTTATAATTGTGCAAATTTAATTATGTGAAAGAGATAATGTGATACATTATGAATGTTTAAAAATAGTGAAATATTAAAATTGATAATATGATTTTGGTTTTATTTTATTTTATAGCTAAATAATAGTGAAAAAAAGTTTTTATTTGTAAATTGAAGCAGCGTATAAGAATCAATAGCTATTTTAAACTTATTTAATTATCATTCAGCAACTTAAAATATTATTTTCATTTTTTTATTCACCAATATTTTTGACACATATACTTAAATCTGTTGTTTCTTCCTTATGATTTAAGTTCAAAATATAAAATTAGCATAGATGAATTGGAAAGATTTATTAATTATTGGAATTATTTTGGTGTCAGCCTGGGTAATTTCAACCATTATCAGAGTAATCCTTAATTTTTATATTCGACGAAATTCTGTTCTTTTAAAAGTAGATCCGACAAATTTTTCCTTTATTAAAAATTCAGTTTCCTTTGTAATTTATTCCATAGCATTTTTCTTTATAATATCCCGCATTCCAAGTTTTAAAGAATTAACCGATAAATTAATAGTAGGTGCGGGAATTCTTACAGCCATTATTGCCTTTGCCTCTCAAAAAGTATTCGCTAATATCTTTAGCGGAATTTTTATTCTCTTTTCCAAACCCTACAGAGTAACTGACACTATTGAATTTGGAACGGGAATAAAAGGTGTAGTAGAAGAAATTACCTTAAGGCATACAATAATCAGAGATTATGAAAACCGAAGAATTATTGTCCCGAATTCTGTTATTAATGAGGAAACTATATTAAACAGTAATATTACCGATGAGAGAATTCGTAAGTTTATAAATATCGGGATCAGCTATGATTCTGATTTTGATAAAGCATCGAAAATAATGAAAGAAGAAGTTCAAAATCATAAACACTTTTTGGATGTGAGAACGGAGGAGGATATTGCAAATAGTGTTCCCCCTGTTATAGTTCGAATGATTGAATATGCTGACAGTGCAATTATGATGAGGGCTTATGCATGGTCAGAAAACAACGATAAAGCATTCGAACTAAAATGTGATGTATTGGAATCGATAAAAAAACGTTTTGATAAGGAGGGTATCGAAATACCTTTCCCTCACCGGACCATCGTTTATAAAAATCCACCTAATTAATTATATTACCAGATAAGCAGCAATCTAAGATGAAAAATACCTATTTTGACCTCGTTGAACAGAGCTTTTACTTCCCACAGGAGGGCTTTGACCTAAAAGACGGTTACCTGACATTCCATGGAGTTTCTTTAAAGTATCTCATTGAAAAGTATGGTACCCCCTTCAAATTGGTTTACCTTCCCAGAATTGGGGAACAAATTAAACGGGCAAAAAATTTATTCAATCGCGCAATAAAATCAAGCCAATACAAAGGGAAATATCATTTTTGTTATTGTACTAAGTGCAATCACTTCCATCATGTGGTAAGTACCGCATTGAAAAATGATGTTAATCTGGAAACAAGTTCCTCTTTCGATATTGATTTAATTGAGAAATTATTTATCGATAAAGAATTGAATAAATCAATATTCATTATACATAATGGATATAAAACAGATGAATATATTCAAAAAATATTAAGACTGCATTCACAGGGGTTCAAGAATTCGGTTATTGTCCTCGACAGTCAGGATGAACTCGATCGTTTAATAAGGATTGCTAATGGAAAGAAAATTAAGATTGGCATTCGCATGGCCATTAACGAAGAGCCTCAATCATCTTATTATACTTCCAGACTGGGTGTTCCCCCCGATAAAATTCTCGATTTTTACGAGAATAAAATTAAACCAAATGCAAACCTGGAATTGAAAATGCTTCATTTCTTTGTAGATTCAGGAATCAAGGATAGTTTGTATTATTGGGGCGAATTTCAGAAGGGGGTTAAATTGTATAACAAATTAAAGAAGGTTTGTGATACCCTCGATTCATTAAATTTAGGCGGAGGCTTCCCTATTCGAAATCATCTGGGATTTGAGTACGACTATGAATACATGATAAAAGAAATCATTAATAATATAAAGGAATCGAGTGTAGCTGCCGGTGTGCATGAACCAAACATATTTACTGAATTTGGCAAATACACTGTTGGGGAAAGTGGCGCAACTATATTTCAGGTTTTGGAACAGAAACAACAAAACGACTCCGAATTATGGTATATGGTCGATAACAGCCTTATGAATACCATACCCGACGCCTGGTCCATACATGAAAAATTCATTCTTCTTCCTATTAATAAATGGGATCATGAATACGACAGGGTAAGCATTGGAGGAATAAGTTGTGATCATTCGGATTACTATAACTCTGAAGATTTGAATCAACAAATTGTTTTGCCCACCTTCCCCAAAGAGGAAAAAGAACCTTTATATCTTGGGTTTTTTCATACCGGGGCTTATCAGGATTCGATTAGTGGATATGGAGGGATAAAACACTGCTTAATCCCATCCCCTAAGCAAGTTATTATTGATCGTGATGAAAAGGGCAATTTTATTGATTTTGTTTACAGAAATGAGCAGACGGTAGAGGATATGTTAAATATTTTGGGGTATTCGGATTAGAATCAGTTATTGATTTTTAAATATTCAATTGACCGTTAAGGTTATTGCGTAGCTTGGCAATCTTTTTAGATTTTAAGGATTTTCCCAACGCTACTTATATAAAGTATTAAATTATAATTATTATGCAAAAAGCTAAAAAAGGACCTATTTCTGATTTTATTGAAAAACATTATTTGCATTTCAATGCAGCAAGTCTTGTAAATGCCTCAAAAGCTTATGAATCTCATCTTGAAAAAGACGGATTGATGATGATAACCTTAGCCGGTGCTATGAGTACTGCAGAAATAGGGAAATCTTTGGCTGAAATGATACGACAGGATAAAGTGCATATCATTACCTGCACCGGAGCCAATCTTGAGGAGGATGTTTTTAATTTGGTTGCCCATAGTCATTATAAGCAAGTTCCTAATTACCGCGATTTATCACCGCAGGATGAAAAAAAACTTCTCGACCAACATTTTAACAGGGTTACAGATACCTGTATTCCTGAAGAAGAAGCCATGAGGAAAATTGAGGATCATCTGGTAAGACTATGGCTGGAAGCTGAGAATAAGGGTGAACGATACTTCCCGCACCAATATTTTTATCGTCTTCTACTTAGCGGTGTTCTGGAATCTGAATATGAAATAGATCCTGCTAATTCATGGCTTTTAGCTGCGGCACAAAAGAACCTGCCAATTATTGTTCCGGGATGGGAAGATTCAACCTGTGGAAATTTTTTTGCTGCGCATTGCATTGAAGGTATCATGACCCCAAAAATTACTAAATCGGGTATAGAATATATGATATTTCTTGCCGATTGGTATAAGAATAACTCACAAAATGGCATTGGATTTTTTCAGATTGGAGGCGGTATTGCAGGCGATTTCCCGATTTGTGTAGTTCCTATGTTACATCAGGATTTAAAGGAAGACAAAATCCCTGTTTGGGCATATTTCTGTCAAATCAGCGATTCAACCACAAGCTATGGATCCTATTCCGGGGCAGTTCCCAACGAAAAAATTACCTGGGGAAAATTAGAAGTAGACACACCACGGTTTATTATCGAATCGGATGCCTCTATTGTTGCCCCATTGGTATTTGCTTATTTATTGGGTTGGTAAAGGATAAAGATTGAACTACCAGGAATGGGATTTGAAAGCTAAAAGTTCTGCCTGTAATGGATGTAAAATAGTGGGCTTAAGCTGGAAAAAAATGGCTGCCCCCAATCCTCCGATCCAAAACTTAAGTATAACTTGTCATACGAGCTAAGTAAAAACAACTCATATTTTTAACGGATACTACTGATAATTTTTCTATCTTTAAGGAAGTGTTAAGTTTAAAAATGACTCATAATATTTATTTCCATGAAAATCTCAGTTTCAGATAAACGATATGATAAAATGATTTATAATCGCTGTGGCGATAGCGGATTAAAGTTGCCGGTTATTTCGCTCGGGTTATGGCACAACTTTGGAGGAGTTGATCCGTTTCAGACAGCCCGCGAAGTTATTCATTTTGCATTTAATTCAGGGATCACGCATTTTGATCTGGCCAATAATTATGGACCTCCCCCCGGATCGGCAGAGAAAAATTTTGGGCGTATTTTGAAAAAAGATCTCAAACAATATAGGGATGAAATGATTATTTCGACCAAAGCCGGTTATTATATGTGGCCCGGTCCTTATGGAGATTGGGGAAGCAGGAAATATTTGCTTTCGAGTTTAGATCAGAGTTTGAAAAGAATGAAACTGGATTATGTAGATATATTTTATTCACACCGTCCAGACCCTGAAACCCCCATGGAAGAGACAATGATGGCACTTGACCATGCAGTTCGTTCAGGTAAAGCTTTATATGTGGGGATTTCGAATTATTCGGCTGAACAGACTTTGAGAGCCACCGAAATTCTTGATAGTCTTGGAACGCCCTGTATTATTCATCAGCCCAAATACTCAATGTTTGAGCGATGGGTTGAAGATGGTTTGTTGGATGTTTTACAGGAAAAAGGTATTGGATGCATTCCCTTCTCCCCTTTGGCTCAGGGATTACTCACCAATAAATATTTAAAAGGCATTCCTGATGGCTCCAGGGCCAGCAAGGAACATGGATTCTTAAAAAAGGAACAAATTACAGATGATAAATTAAAAAAAATTAGTCAGTTGAACCATTTGGCTGAAAAAAGAGGTCAATCGCTGGCTCAAATGGCACTTTCCTGGTTATTGAGGGACAACAGGATTACTTCTGTCTTAATCGGAGCAAGCAGTGTTACTCAATTGAAGGACAATTTAAAGCTACTCGACAATATAAAGTTTAGCGGTATTGAGTTGACGAGGATTGAGGAAATTCTTAATTCATAAGCTCAATTTTAAGCACTGAAGGCTTCCAGATAACTCTAAAAAATGCCTTTCTTATGAAAAAATTACTCCTGCTTGAAGACAATCGTACAGATGCTGAACTGCTTAGCATTGAATTAAAAAAGCGATGGCCCAAAATTGTTATTTTAGTTGTTGGACTCATTGAGGAAGCCAGAAAATTAATACATACTGAACCTGACATTGATTTCGCCCTTTTTGATCTAAAGCTTCCGGATGGAAATGGCATGGATTTATTAAGCGATCTAAGAAAGGAAAACTGTGAGATTCCTATCATTATTTTTACATCTTCAGGTTCGGAAGAAATAGCCATTGCAGCATTAATGACAGGTGCAAATGATTTTATTCCAAAGAAACCAGGATTCCACAAACTAATTACGGAGCAAATAGAGTTCACTTTATTGCAGCATGTAAATAATTTGAAACACATAAGGGTTTTATATGTAGAACACCATTTAAGTGATGTTGATCTGACCAAACGCTATTTCAAAAATTACGCACCGCATTTTCATTTTACAATCGTTAATTCAGGTGAGGAAATTCTGGAAGTCTTACCTGATAACCCAAATTCAGAGTGCAGCTTTGATATTGTTTTACTCGATTATCAGTTGCCTGGATTAAACGCTCTAGAAGTGTGCAAAATTATAAGGCATGAACGCAAACTTTCCCTGGCACTGGTTATTGTAACAGGCCAGGGGAATGAAAAAACAGCTGTGGATGCCCTTAAAATTGGAGTGGATGATTATATAGTCAAACAAAATAATTACCTGTTCCGCATGCCTTCTGTCCTAAGTAATGCTTTTCACCGCAAAGAACTTGAGCAGCAGAAAAAGTTTTTAAAGGAAAGTGAAACTAAATATCGTTTATTGGCCGATTATGCTGCCGATTTCGAATTTTGGGTTAACCCTGAAGGAGAGTATGTATATATTTCTTCTGTTTGTGAAAGAACTACCGGTTATCCACGCGAGGCATTCATTAAAAACAAAAATCTGTTAACCGAAATTACTCATCCTGATTATAGAGAAAGCATAAAAAAACATTTTATTCAGGATCATAATCATGTGTCCCAACCCATTGAATTCATTATTCTCACCGCAGATGGTAAGGAAAAATGGATTTCACATTTTTGCGTACAAGTATTTGATGATGAGAATAATTATCTGGGCCGGCGAGGTGTAAACAGGGATATAACAGAGCGTAAACGAGCCGAGCAGTTACAAAAATTATTGTACAATATTTCAAATGCAGCCATTACTTCTGATAAACTTGATGATTTAATTGGAATTATTCATATTGAATTAAGTGCTATTATGGACACTACCAATTTTTATATAGCTCTTTACGAGCCTGAAACTGATACCATCTCATGCCCTTATTTTACCGATGAAAAAGATAAGTTTGCTTCCTTCCCCGCCGGAAAAACTTTAACCAATTATGTAATTAAAACTGAGAACTCTCTTATAGTTAATGCAGAAGAGGTGAAAGAATTAGAACGTCAAGGTAAAATTGAAAGGTTTGGTACGGATTCGAAAATTTGGCTTGGCGTCCCTTTAAAAATTGAAGGTGGTGTTATGGGAGTGCTGGCGGTACAAAGTTATACTGATGAAAATGCCTACAATAAGTCTGATATGGAGCTGCTTGAGTTCATTTCTGATCAGATAAGTGTTTCTATTGATCGGAAGAGAGCTGAGGTAAACTTGCAGGCTGCTCTTATAAAAGCAACGGAGTCGGATAGATTAAAGTCTGCATTCCTTGCTAATATGAGTCATGAAATACGAACACCAATGAATGGAATTATTGGATTCGCAAATTTGTTAAAAACTCCAAATCTTAGTCATGAAAAACAAATTCATCATATCGATATTATCGAGAAAAGCAGTCAACGTTTGCTCGAGATAATTGATGATCTCATGAATATTTCAAAAATTGAATCCGGACAAACAGAATTATTCATTTCCAGCGTTAATATTAATGCTCAATTTGACCAGCTTTTTTCTTTGTTTGATTTAGAAAGCAAGAATAAAGGTCTGGAATTAAAATATAAAAAATCTTTATCTGATAATGACGCTGTAATTGAAACAGATGAAATAAGATTCTATGGAATACTTTCAAACCTGATTAAAAATGCAATCAAATATACAAATGAAGGATATGTAGAATTTGGCTATACGCATTGCCATTCTATCGATTCTCCCACAAAAGAATGTGAGGAATTGTTATTCTTTGTAAAGGATACCGGCATTGGAATTCCTTTGAGCAGGCAAAAAGCTATTTTTGACCGATTCGTCCAAGCCGATATTGAAGATAAAGAGGCCAGACAGGGTGTTGGTCTGGGACTTTCTATCGCAAAAGCTTATGTTGAAATGCTGGGAGGTAAAATCTGGGTGAAATCAAAACCCGGTGAAGGTTCACAATTTTATTTTTCAATACCAATTAAGTATAATTCTGCAAATCAAAAAAAGTAGAAAAAGCTAGGCTAATTTGATTATTAAATTAATTATGCACAAGCGGGAAAAAGACAACGACACTGCAAATTGAAGATGAAAATGGATTATTAAACTTGGTATGAAAAAAGAAACTGACAGACAAATAATCCGACAATCATTGCCGACCCAAATGTGTTTTATTTTTTTTACCCACCGTACAAAAATTTTGAAATTCTGCCGTCCCACATTGCACACATTGCCAAACCCTCACAAGCCAACGCTACAACCAAAGCTTTGTCAAAGAGTGCAATCTTGCCGAACCGCAATGAAAAGCGGACAAATATTTATACTTTTTAAAAAATTGTAATATGAAAGGAAAAGATGTCCTTATTGGAGCATTAGTTATTACGGCAGGTGTTTTTATTTACCTGTTTTTTGATGAAAGAGAAAGGAACAAAAAACTATTATTAAAAAATACCGACTTACAGAATGACAAACTGAACTTATTGAAAGAGAATTTAAACATCAATAAAGAAATTACTCCTGAAGTAAAAAGACAGTTGTTGGCTTTAATAGAAGAATATAAATCCAAGCATCCTAAAGTATCAATTGAGCTTAGAGATGTACTCGAACAAATCCAAGAAGGCAAGGATATTAAAGCAATAAGAGATCTTGCAAAAATCATCGAAAATCTTTTAAAAGAAAAGTATCAAAGCGAACCTCGTTTTGCTAAACTCAAAAGAATAACATTAAAACCTTTAATTGAGTATGCAAAAGAAATGAGTTTGTTTAATGATAAATTGTATAATGCCGCTTGTATTCTGCATTTATTTAGAAACGAAGAAAGTCATGAATTGGCAGTTTCTGATACTGAAAATATGAAGATGGTAGCATTACTTGGTGGTATTGAAATTATTGTATTATTAAATGCAGCATAGATTTAAAAATGGCAAAGAAAGAAGTTAAAGAAAAACCAATTGAAGTAGCTCTTTGGGAAAGTGCAAATAAACTGAGAGGCTCAGTTGAACCGTCGGAGTACAAGCATGTAGTTCTTAGCTTGATATTTCTGAAATTTACCAGCGATAAATTTGAAGAACGCAAAACAGAGCTTAAGGCAGAAGGCAAAGAAAAATACATTGAAATGGTTGAATTTTATACCATGAAAAACGTTTTTTATTTGCCTGAAGAATCTCGCTGGTCGTACATAAAAAAGCATGCAAAGCAGGACGACATTGCCTTGAAAATTGATACTGCCCTTTCGACCATTGAAAAAAACAACAAAGCTCTTAAAGGAGCATTGCCCGATAATTATTTTTCACGTTTGGGACTCGATGCCAGTAAACTCTCTGCATTAATTGATACCATTAACAATATTGATACCTTGCAAGACAAGGAAAACGATATTGTTGGCAGGGTTTACGAATATTTTCTCAGTAAATTTGCTTTAGCCGAAGGAAAAGGCAAAGGAGAATTCTATACACCAAAAACCATTGTTAACCTGATTGCCGAAATGATTGAACCTTATCAGGGCGTTATTTATGACCCTTGCTGTGGTTCCGGTGGTATGTTTGTTCAGTCATTAAAATTTGTGCAAAACCACCAGGGTAATACGAAGAATATTTCCATTTATGGACAGGAATATACTTCTACCACCTACAAACTGGCTAAAATGAACCTTGCCATTCGTGGTATTTCTGCCAATCTGGGCGAAGTTCCGGCAAATACTTTCAGCAAAGACCAACACCCTGACCTGAAAGCCGACTTTATTATGGCTAATCCGCCATTTAACCAGAAAGACTGGCGTGCAAGCGATGAGCTTACAGATGATCCACGTTGGAATGGATACGAAGTACCTCCCACAAGCAATGCCAACTATGGCTGGATTTTACACATGGCTTCCAAACTTTCCGAAAACGGAACAGCGGGCTTTATTCTTGCAAATGGTGCATTATCAGGTGGCGGTACTGAATACGAAATTCGCAAAAAAATGATTGAAAACCGTTTGGTTGAAGCTGTTTTGGTTTTGCCAAGAAATTTGTTTTACACTACCGATATTAGTGTTACACTTTGGATAATCAACAAAAATAAAAAGGAAAGAATTCAAAAGATTGGAGAAAAAACGAGAAATTTCAGAAACAGAGAAAATGAAATTCTGTTTATGGATTTACGTCAGATAGGCATACCATACGAAAAAAAATATGTGCAATTCTCAGATGATGATATTCAGAAGGTAACAAATGTTTTTCATAAATGGCAAACACAAGAGATTGAAAATGTTCCTGAGTTTTGTTATTCTGCATCAATAGAAGAATTGAAAAAAAAGGATTATTCTTTGGTTCCAAGCAAGTTTATTGAGTTTGTAAACCGTGATGAATACATGGATTTTGATAATAAGATGAAAGCTTTGCAAACAGAATTTTCAGACTTACTTAAAGCTGAAGAACAAAGCAAAAAGGATTTGTTAACTGTATTTAAAGATCTTGGGTATGCAATCGAATTATAAAAGACTAGGAGATTACATACATCCGATTGAAGAAAGGAATAAAGATTTAAGAGAAATTCCTTTAATGGGATTAAGCATCAACAAGGTTTTTATCCCTTCTATTGCCAATACTATAGGAACCGATATGTCAACCTATAGAATTATAAAACGAGAGCAGTTTGCTTATGGTCCTGTGACATCAAGGAATGGAGATAAAATTACTATTGCATTATTTGATGATTACGATGAAGCTTTAATTTCACAAGCTTATTTTCCTTTTAAAGTTAATGATAAAGAGAAATTGCTACCGGAATATCTAATGATGTGGTTCAGAAGACCTGAATTTGACCGATATGCAAGATTTATGAGTCATGGAAGTGCAAGAGAAATATTTTCATGGGAAGAGATGTGCAATACATTACTCCCCGTCCCCACAATCACCAAACAAAAAGAAATTGTTGCCGAATACAATACCATTCAAAACCGCATAAAGCTTAACGAAAAACTGATACAAAAGCTTGAAGAAACGGCACAGGCGGTTTATAGGGAGTGGTTTGTTGAAGGGATTGGTGAAAACTTTGAGAAAATTAAACTCAATGAATTGGTTCAAACTCAATATGGATATACTGAAACAGCATCAACTGAAATCATTGGACCAAAATTTTTAAGAATTACAGATATTGCCCAAAATCAAATAGATTGGACAAATGTACCATATTGTAAAATTTCAGAAAGTGATTTTGAAAAGTACAAACTAAAGCCTGGTGATATTGTAGTTGCAAGGACAGGTGCAACAGCAGGTTACGGGAAACGATTACATAAACATTTTCCAGATTGTGTTTTTGCGTCCTTTCTTGTTAGACTTATCCCTAATGAATTAAAGTGGAATCTTTTTTTGGGTCTTACAGTAGATAGTCAGGCTTATCGAGAATTTATTTTATCAAATGCTGAAGGCTCTGCACAACCACAAGCAAATGCGACACTTTTAACATCTTATGAAATTGACAAGCCTGATGAATCAAAAATTTTAGAGTTCAATAGTATTATTGAACCATTTTTTGATTTGATAGAAAATAAACAACAAGAAAACCAAAAATTATCAGAACTGAAAGACTTGCTTCTTTCGAAATTGGCAACAGTAAATAATTAGTAAAATGAGCAATACAAATTTAAAAATCAATGAGCAATCAATAAGAACGGAGCTAAAGTCTTATAAAGACAAGCCTTTTGATTGTCTCTTTGAATATATATGGAATTCTTTTGATGCCAGAGCTACAGAAGTTAAAATTAATTTTGAAATACCTGAGGAAGGTTTCGGATGTGTTAAAAATGTTAAGTTAATAGATAATGGAACAGGTTGGGATTTTGATGATGATGCTACTACTAATAACTTTATGTCGTCAACAAAAAAACCAACAGCAAATAATACAATTCCTAAAGGGCAATTTGGAAGAGGTAGATACGCATTTATTTGGATATCAGAAAAACTTCATGCTTTTAGTAATGGGAGGAAGTTAACACTTCAGCATAATACTGAAATAAAAAAAGAATCCACAGATATTATTCAAAGTGGTACTGAAATTAATTTTGAGGGAATTTACGATGGCTTTTCTAATATTCTATTATCAGTTAGCTTACATCAGCAACTTGTAATGGAGTTTGGTTGGTTTTTGCTTGAAAATGAACAATACAAGATTTTAATAAATGGTGTAGAATTAAACATTGATGAATATATAAAAGATTCAAAGGAATACAATGCTGAATCTTTTCCTGAGAAAATTAAAGATAAACTTGATAAAGATTTTATTGCAAGAATTATTTTATGGAAAGAAAAGCCTTCGGAGTATTCTAAGTTTTATTTTTTGAATGACTCAAGCTTTGAAATTTCAAAACACAATACAGGTTTAAACAAGAAAAGTGATGATTTTTGGCATTCTGTTTACATTAAATCTTCTTTGTTTATCTCTGGTAATGATGCTATTGAGGATGAAGAGGATAATCCACAAACTAGTTTATCTTTTGATGATAAAAAAATTATTCGTATTAAAAGGCAAGTTATTAGATTTTTAAAAGAAGAATTAGTAAAGTTAAGAAAGCCTTATCTTATAATTCAGTCTGATAGTATACTTGAGGAGCTTAAAGAAGAAGATATATTACCAGAATTATCTACGTTTGGAATTTATGATGAAGAATCTTATGGTGAATTGTTAAAAACGATATACACAATTGCCCCATCGCTTTTTGTGGGGAAAAGTAAACCTGAAAAAAAATTCATCTGTGCCACTTTTGCTGGGTTACTTTCAACTCAGGATGATATTTTAATCAAAACTATATTAGAACAATTACAAGAACTCTCTGAAGAAGAAAAGGAAGATTTGCTTGGGATTTTAAAGAGAACATCACTATCGAATATTATTAAAACTATTAAAGAAATTGACCACAGGCTTGATGTAATTGATAAATTAAAGTTTCTTATATCAGAACATGAAAAAGAAACACTTGAAATTAAGCATTTACAAAAAATTTTGGATGAAAATTTCTGGCTTTTTGGAGAGCAATTTAGGTTATTTAGCTCTACAGAAGGAGCTTTAAAAAATGTGCTTTTAAAATATGCTAAGGAAGTTCTTAAAATTGAAGACCCTGAATTGCTTGGAAGCCCAACTGGAGAGGTAGATTTATTTTTAACTAAAACGGAATCAATTGGTGAAGCAAAGCAGTTAAATGTAATAATTGAATTAAAACGTGCATCAAAAAAGCTGGGTAAAACACAATATGATCAAATCGAAAGCAATATGGAATCAATAAGAAAAGAATCCTTATGTAACGGAGAAAATCAGTATTGGGAATTTTATCTTGTTGGCAAAGATTATGATAGTCATATTGAAGACAAAATAGACTCGGCAAAAAATCATGGTCAAAAAGATAGAGGCCTTTGTTATAATATTAAAGATGGCAAATTTAAAATATATGTTCGCAAATGGTCAGATATATTGGAAGTTGAATGGGGAACAAAAATGAAATATCTAAAAGAAAAACTTCAAATTCAAGCCAAAAAATCAAAGAATTCGCCTCAAGAAATTACAGAAGAATTAATCATAAGTAGTTGACAGAATTAAAAAAGAAACTATGCCTGAGCAACAAAACATAGAATACAAGCAAAGCTGGCACGACGATTATCTGAAATGGGTGTGTGGTTTTGCCAATGCCATTGGAGGGATTATATATTTTTGTGAATCGTATGGAATTGCTAAAGGTTTACTAATAACCTTCGGCGGAAAGAGTTTGGATTTTACAAGGGTGTATAATAAAAATCTTGTCAATCCCGTAATCAAGAAATCGTGTTTAGAAAATTGGCAAAATTAGAAAATTAGAAGTATGAAAAAACTCAGTATAAAAGATGGATTTACAGATTTTCTGCTATACACTTCTCCCAACGGAAAGGTTAAGGTAGAAGTAATATTGAACGAAGAAACAGTTTGGCTTACACAAAAAGCCATTTCTGCTTTATTTGGCGTACAGGTTCCTGCCATTAGCAAACATTTAAAAAATATTTTTGAAAGCGGAGAGTTGCACGAAAATTCAGTTATTTCCATTTTGGAAACAACTGCCGATGATGGCAAAGTTTATCAGGTTCAATATTATAATCTTGATGCAATTATTTCGGTGGGTTATCGTGTAAATAGCCGTCAGGCAACTCAGTTTCGTATTTGGGCTACCAATACTTTAAAAGAATATATTGTAAAGGGATTTATTTTAGATGATGAGCGATTGAAAAATGGCAGGTATTTTGGGAAAGATTATTTTCGTGAACTCTTAGAGAGAGTTCGTTCCATACGATCAAGTGAGCGAAGAATATACCAACAAATTACAGATATTTTTGCCGAATGCAGCATTGACTACGACCCCAAATCAGATATTACCCAGGAATTTTATGCTTCAATACAAAACAAATTTCATTTTGCAATAAACGGACAAACCGCAGCCGAAATAATTTACAATACAGCCGATGCACAAAAAGAGTTTATGGGCTTGCAAACATGGAAAAATGCACCTGAAGGAAGAATTTTAAAGTCGGACAGTAAAATTGCAAAAAACTATTTAAGCGAAAACGAAATCAAAAGCCTTGAACGCACAATTGGAGCTTTCTTCGATTACATTGAAAGAATTATTGAAACTCGAAACACTTTTACAATGGAGCAATTTGCAATGAGTGTGAATAAGTTTTTGGAGTTTAATGAATATAAAATACTGGAAGGAAAGGGTTCAATTTCAGCAAAACAAGCCGAAGAAAAAGCTTTTGCAGAGTACGATAAGTTTAATAAAACACAAAAAATTGAATCAGATTTTGATAAAGCGGTTAAAGCCTTAAAAAGTAAAAGAACTGAAAAATAAATTTGCAGATTAAATTATGCCCGAACAACAAAACATAGAATACAAGCAAAGCAATCCAAAAATAGCCAAAGCTTGTTTTATGGCAGGATATATTGATGCCTGGGGTCGTGGTACGCTTAAAATATATAATTCATGTGAAGAACATGGTCTGCCTGAACCAACTATAAGTGAAAAAGAAGGTGGTTTTATGGTTGCTCTTCATAAACTTGCTCAAAGTAATGATGAAGGTGGTCAAATAGGTGGTCAAATAGGTGGTCAAATAGAAGATTTAACTGAAAGACAAAAAGAAGTTCTGGAGATAATTGCAGATAATCCTAAAGTATCTAGGAAAAGAATAGCTGAAATACTTCAGATCAATGAATCTGCTGTACAAGGTCATACAGATGCATTAAAAAATAAAGAAATAATAAAGCGAGAAGGAAAAACGAGAGGCAGATGGATAATACTAATTGAATTATAAAATGAGTTTCACAGAAGAAAAATTAGAAAAGGCATTTATTGAACTTCTTGGTGAAGAGGGTTTTGAGTATGTTTCGGGTAAAAACTTAAAAAGAGAACCTGATGAAGTATTAATAGTTGAGGACTTGAATGCTTTCTTAAAAGAAAAATATGAAGACGAAAAAATTACAAGCTCTGAAATAGATTCAATTATCAGGGATTTAAAAACTTATCCTGCTTCCGACTTGTACGAAAGCAACAAGAACATAATGAAGCGATTGTCTGATGGCTTTATTTTTAAAAGAGAAGACCGCAGTAAAAAAGACTTATATTCATCTAATTGATTATTCAATAGAACCAGAAATCGGGATTGTTGATTCAGCAAATAATGATCTTTTGATTGCCGCAGATCCTGAAGTAGAATATGGAAAAAAAGACGTAAAGAATATTTACAAAGTTGTTAATCAGCTTGAAATATATGGCTATGAGAAACGAATCCCTGATGTTATTGTTTATATAAATGGTATTCCGGTAGTTGTTATTGAATTTAAAAGTGCAGTAAGAGAAGAAGCAACAATACATGATGCCTATGTTCAATTAACAACAAGGTATAAGCGTGATATTCCTGAATTATTCAAATACAATGCTTTTTGTGTTATAAGTGATGGCGTGAACAATAAAGCAGGTTCATTTTTCGCACCTTATGAATTCTTCTATGCTTGGCGTAGGATTGCCGGAATGGAAAATGAAGTGGACGGTATTGATTCACTTTACAGCATGATTCAGGGAATGTTCCAGAAAAGCCGTTTGTGCGATATCATTCATAATTTTGTTTATCTGCCCGACACAACCTCAAAAGATGAAAAAATTGTATGCCGATATCCACAGTATTATGCAGCCCGAAAATTATTTGAAAGTATAAAAATTCATCAGAAACCCGATGGAGACGGTAAAGGAGGAACCTATTTCGGAGCAACCGGATGCGGAAAAAGTTTTACCATGCTTTTCCTTTCAAGATTAATTATGAAATCGGTTTATTTCTCCAGTCCAACTATTGTTCTGATAACAGACAGAACCGATCTTGATGACCAGTTATCTGCACAGTTTACCAATGCGAAGGGATTTATTGGCGACAACAATATAATCAGCGTTGAAAGCAGACGGGAATTGAAAGATTTGCTTCAGGGAAGAAAAAGCGGAGGCGTTTTCCTTACAACCATTCATAAGTTTACAGAAGATACCGATTTGCTTACCGAAAGAACAAATATAATTTGCATCTCGGATGAAGCTCATAGAAGTCAGACTAATCTTGACCAAAAAATAAGAATAACGGACAAAGGAGTTACAAAAACGTATGGATTTGCAAAATACCTGCACGACTCATTACCCAATGCTACTTATGTAGGTTTTACCGGAACGCCTGTAGATGCGACACTTGATGTTTTTGGTGATGTGGTTGACGCATATACAATGACAGAGTCTGTAAAAGATGAAATTACTGTACGAATTGTATATGAGGGACGTGCTGCAAAAATTGTTCTGGATAACAGCAAATTACAAGAAATTGAAAAGTATTACGAGAAATGTGCCGAGCAGGGAACCAATGAATATCAAATTGAGGAGAGTAAAAAGGCGGTTTCAAACATGGGGGTTATTCTTGGAGATCCTGACAGATTAAAATCGCTGGCTGCCGACCTTGTGGTGCATTATGAAAACAGAATCAAAGAAGGTTCTAGCATTAAAGGAAAGGCATTAATTGTATGCAGTAGCAGACCTATTGCTTACGAATTAATCAAAGAGATTATTGCACTTAGACCGGAATGGAATGAAGTAAAAGCATGTGAAGACGGAGCAGACCTGACTGAAAAAGAGAAAAAGGATATCAAGCCAATGGAGAGAATTAAAATGATTATGACCCGTGGCAAAGATGATACTAAGGAATTATGGAATATGCTTGGTACAAATGAATACCGGAAAGAACTGGACAGGCAATTTAAGAACGAAAAATCAAATTTCAAGATTGCAATTGTAGTTGATATGTGGCTTACCGGTTTTGATGTGCCATTTCTTGATACAATGTATATTGATAAACCTATACAACGTCATAACCTGATACAAACCATTTCAAGAGTAAACAGAAAGTTTGGGGATAAAGAAAAAGGATTGGTTGTAGATTATATTGGAATAAAAAAGCAAATGAATATTGCTTTGGCACAATATAATAAAGTTGACAGTCAGAATTTCGAAGATATTGAACAGTCGGTTGTGGTTGTAAAAGATCACTTGGATTTACTGGCAAAGATTTTCAGCAAATTTGATTCTTCAAAATATTTCAATGGTTCTGCCATTGAGCAGTTGAATACGCTGAACATGGCTGCGGAATTTGCACAGAAAACAAATGAATTGGAAAAACGGTTCATGTATCTGACCAAAAGAATGAAAGCTGCATACGATATTTGTTCCGGAAGCGAGAATATTTCGCATCAGCTAAAGGATTATATACATTTCTATCTTGCAGTTAGATCAATTGTATTTAAACTTACCAAAGGTTCAGCACCGGATATTGCACAAATGAATGCAAAAGTGCGGGACATGATTACAGAAGCCTTGAAAAGCGAGGGTGTTGAAGAAATTCTTAAACTTGGAGATGACAGCAAATCAGAAATAGATATTTTCGATGACAATTACCTGAACAAAATCAACAAAATAAAGCTTCCAAACACAAAAATAAAACTACTCCAAAAATTGCTGGCAAAAGCCATTGAAGACTTCAAAAAAGTTAATAAAACAAAGGGCGTAAATTTTTCAAAGAAAATGAAAGCCTTGGTTGACAGGTATAATGAAAGAAAAGCAGACGTGCTTAGAAGCGAAGTAATGGATGATTTCGCCGACGAAATTATTGATTTGTACAACCTGCTTAAAAAAGAAAAAGAATCGTTTAAGGATATGGGAATTGATTTTGAAGAGAAGGCATTTTACGATATTCTGAAAGAACTTGCAAACAAATATGAATTTGAATATCCCGAAGACAAGCTTAT